>JAUNSH010000015.1 GCA_030539285.1 Eubacteriales bacterium | reverse complement strand
CTTTCAACTTTCAATTTTCAACTTCTCAGGGGGGATTTCAGTGCCCAAGTCAGACAACCAAAAATTAAAGATCTTCTACATTCTCGACTATCTGCAAAGAAACTCCCACCGGGAGCACCCGGTGAGAGCTTCGGAGCTGCAAGCGATGTTAGAGCAGCAGCACGATATTAAATGTGACCGCAAAACCGTCTACTCGGACATTTCTGCCTTGCAGGAGTACGGCGTAGACATCGTATCTCTGCCGGGCAAGGGCGGCGGGTACTACATCGCTTCCCGGAACTTTGAGCTGCCGGAGCTGAAGCTGCTCATCGACGCGGTGCAGTCCAGCCGCTTCCTCACGGAGAAAAAATCCCGGGAGCTGATCGAAAAGCTGTGCAACCAGTGCAGCGTCTATGACGCCCGGCTCATGCGCCGGGACGTGCTGGTGTCCGGCCGGGTCAAGAGCATGAATGAGACCATCTATTATAATGTAGACGCCATTCAGGACGCCATTGCCGAAAATAAGCAGATCTCCTTCCGCTACTTTGACTTTGACCTGAATCGGAAGCGGGTCTACCGGAACCGGGACTATCAGGCCAGCCCCTACGGCCTGTGCCAGGACAACGAAAACTGCTACCTGCTGGCCCTGTCCCCCCGCCACGGCGTGACCTCCTACCGGGTAGACCGCATGAGTGACATTCAGCTGCTGGACGAACCCCGGGTCCCCTGCCCGGAGCTGACGGGCAAGGCCCTGATAGAGCACGCCAACCGGCTGTTTCAGATGTATTCAGGCACCACCGCCGATGTAAAGCTCCGGTTTCACCGCAGCCTTGTCAATGTGGTCATTGACCGCTTTGGAAAGGACATTCTGCTGATCCCCGACGATGATGAGCACTTCGTCTTCACCGTGAACGTGGCCGTGTCTCCCATGTTCCTGAGCTGGGTCATCGGCTTCGGCAGCAAGGCGAAGATTTTGTACCCTCAGAGCGTGGTGGATGCCTGCAAGGCCATGTGCCGGGAGGCCCTGGCGCAGTACGAATAGCCACAGCTCCCCTTTTAGGGGAGGCAAAGGCGGGTGGTCTATGCCAGCGAGAAGGACGAAAACACGTCGCTCCACACCACCTGAGATTTTTTCTGGTTCTCTGCGTCCCGCAACACCGACATACAATAGTGGTAGCTGCCGTCGTCCAGCACCACGGCCCGGCCCAGCTGGGAGCCTTCTTCCCCGGCGGACACCCAGACGAATTCATACCGGTCAGCGCTCTCCTGCTTCGTGTGCATGACGGTGAGCTGGTCCGGGTCAAAGCCCGTCAGGGCGGTGATGGTGCCCCCAATGTCACCGGAAGAGCGGGTCTCGATGGCGATCTCATAATCCTCGCTCAGGTAGACCTGCTCCATGTCGCTTTCCAGCACCGGGGACACCGCGTTGTCCGGCAGGCGCACGGAGATCTGCGCCGGCTCCGCCATCACCGGCTGTAAGGGAATGTCATCCGCTATGGTTTCCAGGGTTTCCTTGGCCCCGCAGCCGGACAGCAGGAGCGTCAGCATCAGTCCTACAATGATTTTCTTCACCCAAATCCCTCCCGAAAGGATCCTTTATGAAATTACTGTATTACTACCTGCTTATAATCAATGCGGCAGGGTTCCTGCTTATGCTTGTGGACAAGTGGAAAGCAAAGAAAAACCACTGGCGCATCCGGGAGTCCACGCTCCTGCTGGTTGCTGCCCTCGGCGGCAGCGTGGGGAGTCTTGCGGGAATGTACCTGTTCCGTCACAAGACCCTGCATCTCAAATTCACGGTGGGTATTCCCCTGATTCTGGCGGCACAGTGCTTTGTCGTCGTGCTGGTCATGGCGCTGGGGGCAGGCGCTGCCGGGAAACCGTAATTCCCCCCTGCATATACTCCCCGATTTTATCCCCCAGATTGCAGAAACAGGCGGTACCTGGTCACATTTTGGCCAAGTACCGCCTGTTATCATGTTAAATTTTCAATTCAAAATCGAATTTCGCCGAGGAATGGGACAGATCCCCATTCCGCTGGTACACACCAGCCGCGATCCCATTTTTGCGTCACAGCCGTGCATCCCGGAACTGTTTACGCAATGACATTTACGGTCGCCCAGCCATTGGGGGCCTTCGCGCAGTCGGCAGTCTCCACCAGATGGGAGGTCTCGTTGTAGAACACATAGACATCCTTGTTGTAGTAGATGCCAAAGGTCTCAATGCTGCCGTCAGCGGCAAGCACACAGACAATGTCGCCGGGGCGGACCTGTTCGTTGTCCACAAGGGTACCATTCTTTTCCACATCCTCGACCTTATTGGAGCTGAGGTCAATGGTATACCCATAGCGGGCATAGACGGTCTCTACGAAATCGGCGCTGGTGAGCTCGGAGATATCCTTGCCGCCGAATCCTTTCGGAAGCGTACCCCGCAGGCTGTAGGCATACTCCGCAAGGGTCATCCACTTTCTCACACTCACTTCTTCTACCGTTTCGGTGGTGTCGTCGCTGGGTACAGGGAAGCTGTCAGCAATTCTGCGTGCCTCCTCAGCGGCATCCTCCGCGCGCTTTGCCTCCTCGGCGGCATCCTCTGCCGCTTTGGCTGCCTCATTCGCGATCTTCTGGGCATCTTCGTATGCCTTCTTCGCGTCCTCAACAGCCTGCTTGTCAGAAGCATAGGCGTCAATCAGATACTTGTAAGTCAGGTAGGCATCGTGCGCATCCTTCGCTGCCTTGTCGGCCAGTTCCTTCAGATTTTCCGCCCGTTCAGCGGCTTCCTTGGCCAGGCATGCCTTCAGGTTGGCATCAACGAGGGCAAGTTCCTTTTCCGCAGCGTTCTTAGCCGCTTCTCCAACTACGCCGGTCTGTTCAGCGATCTCTTTCCCGGCCGTGGCGATCGCGTCCTTGAGTTCCTGGACCGCCTTTTCGTGCTGGGTCTGGAACACGCTTTCCAGTGCGCGGGCGATGGTCAGACGGGTCTTCGCGGAGAGCGTATTGTCCGCCAGCAGGCCAATGATATTCTTGATATCCTCACCGTCAATGCCGTCCGCCACACCGGTGATAACATTCAGCATCTCCCCGCCTGTGCTCAGGCCATTCTTAAGCTCTTCCAGCTCGCTCTGCTCTTCCTCAGTCAAACTGCCAAACGCCAATTTTGCCATGAGTTTTGCAATTTTGACACCAGCATCCGCTTCGGCCTTCGTGTCGCCTTCGATTATGGCGCGAAGGAGCTGATCACCGATACCGCCGTTGAGCTCTCTGTCCAGCTCCGCGATCTGGGCGCTGAGTTTCTCGACCTCGGCCCCGTTATCTTTCACTATGCCGGTGTTGGTGTCGATGATCTCGTTCAGAGCTGCCGTTGCGCTTTCATATCTCGTCTTCGCTTCATCATATTTCTTCTGAGCATCGTCCAGCTTCTCCGTGGCATCGATCAGATTCTGCTCCGCCTGTTCCGCGGCCTTCCACTGGTCCGTAATGCTGTTAGAGTTGGTGCCAATGGCAGTGTCCTCGGTTTTAAAGCGGGGTGTAGTATCCACTACAGTGAGATTGATTGTACCTATAAAATAATCAATGCAAAATCCATCCTCTGTGGATGTAAGAACAGGATTAGCCTTGCCCAGACCGAGATCCACTCTATACGTGTACTTAAAAGGTGAGAGCTTTGTTCCTAAGCCCGTGCGTTCCACCGTAATATTGTACTCTTTACCGTCCTCATCGTATGCCTTATAGATGGTTTCTCCGGCTTTTTCCGCATCGGGGAGACTCTTAACCTCAGTCTCTGTCTTTAATTCGGTCTTGAAGTACTGCAGGCAGCTCGTTCCATCCTCGCGTTCTACAGTCCTGACCTCATAGGCGCTTTCGTTTCCTTCCTCATCCTTTACCCAGAACACATTCTCATTATTCTCATCCCAGGTGATCTCACCGAACGCGGTGTCCTCGTCATAGGTGTTGATATTCTTCAGCACCATCTCGGTGAGCTTCCGTTTGTCTTCCACACTGGCGTCACCAGTGTTGACCTTTTTCTGCAGTTCCTTCATGGTGTCCGCATTGCCATCCGCTTCCGCCTGCTGTTTGGCGGCGATGATGGTCTCCGCGTTCTCCTTGACCTTCACCGCTTCGGCCTGTGCGTTCTGCGCGGCTTCCAGCTCCCGCAGAGCAGTGGGATATCCGCATCGTCCTCATTCAGAGCATCCAGCTCCGCCTGGGCAGCATTGATGGCGGCCTGCGCCTCGTCAATGGCAGCATTCAGCTCTTCGACCTGCGCCTGCAGATCGTCGATATCGTTCTGGTAGGCATCCACCACCGCCTCAGCTAACTCGGTCGCCACTTTGGCGGCAGCCAGCGCGCCGCCGGTAACAACGGTAGTGACGGTCTTGTCCAGGACATTCCCGGCGTTCTCCTCAATAACGTTCTTCAGCTCCTCGGACGCAGCCTGCAGAGCTTCCTTCGCGGCATCCGCCTCAGCCTGCGCGGCAGCAGCAGCCTTGTCCGCCTCAGCCTGGGCTTTCTGCATTTCCTCATACTTCTGGTTGGCCAGCTCCGCCGCTTCCGCTGCTCTGCGGTCCGCTTCTTCCATGCTGATCAGACCGTCTTCCAGCAGCTTCTTCGCCTCGGCGTCCGCATCCTCCGCTGCCTTTTTGGCGGCTTCATATGCGCTCTGCGCCTGCTCTGCCTTTTGGGCAGCGGTCTGGGACTGGACGACTGCCTCGGCGGCGGCATTGGCAGCCGCCTCGCTCTGCTCCTGCGCCTTGTCGGCAGCCTGAACCGCCTGTTCCTTATTTTCCGCGTTCTGCGCGTTTTCCAGCGCCTTCTCCGCGGCATCGGCGGCATCCTTGGCGGCAGCATTCAGCTCATCTGCCGCGGTGCTGGCAGCCTCAGCATCCTTCTGAGCCTGCTCGGCATTCTGCTCCTGCTCTGCGGTCTCGGCGTCTGCTTTCTCCACCACGCCAACAGCGGCATTCAGATTGCCCTGTGCCTGCTGCTGGTTCGCAATGGCAACCACCTCATCCACCGCCGTTTTGATCTCGCCGGACGCTTCCGCAGCACCAGCAGCCGCCCCCTCAGACTCCTGCGCCTTCTCAATGGCCTCGCTGGCTTCCTCGGGCGTAACCGTCGGTTCCTCTGCCAGCGCAGCTGCCGGCAGCATGGATATGACCATTGCTATGGTCAGCAAAAAGGCAACGATTCTCTTCCTCATAAGTACCTCCTCTTCTGACCGGATCTCGCCTGACCAGCAGACACTGCCGGCGGCTTCCATCGTTCAGAATATACTGTAGTACGCCATACAGATGGCAACAACTTTATCCTATCACCATTCCTGCTGTTTGTCAAACAGTGTTCAACAGAATACGGAAAAATCTTTCAATGAACGCCAGACAACGGAAAGGCCGCGCTCGACGCCCTCTTCCGTCAGCCCACCTTCCCCAAAGGGGAAGGCTTTTTCATTTTCCAATACTCAAAATTGCTTCCGCAGTCATGATACCGTCAACAGCGGCGGACATGATACCTCCGGCGTAGCCCGCGCCCTCGCCGGTGGGATACAGGCCCCGAATTGCCGACTGGCGAGTCTCGCCCCGGAGAATGCGAACGGGAGAGGAGCTGCGGGTTTCGGGGGCTGTCAGCACCGCGTCCGGGGCGGCAAAGCCATTTAGCTTTCTGTCCAGCTTCGGCAGGGCCTGCTCCATGGCGGCGGTCAGCTTCTCAGGCAGAACCTCGTGGAGGTCACACCAGGTCACGCCGGGGCGGTAGGTGGGATGCACGCTTCCCTCGCCTGCGCTGGGCTGGTGGGCCAAAAAATCACCGACCTTTTGCGCGGGGGCGCGGTAGCTGCCGCTCACCCTGTACGCCCGTTCCTCGATCTCCCGCTGCCAGCGCATACCGCCCAAGACCCCCTCATAGGGGAAGTCGGCGGGGTTCACCGTGACGAGCAATGCCGCGTTGGCATTCTCCCCTTCCCGGTCCGCGTTGCTCATGCCGTTGGTGACGATGCGGCCCGCTTCACTGGCTGCCGCAACCACGTGGCCGCCGGGGCACATGCAGAAGGTGTAAACGGTGGCGTCTTCCAGATGCTCCACCAGCTTGTAGTCCGCCGGGGGCAGGACCGGATTTTCCATGCCGTACTGCGCCCGGTCAATGACGCTCTGCTTCTGCTCGATGCGGGCACCCATGGCGAAGGGCTTCGGCTCCATGGGAATGCCCGCTGCTTCCAGCATTTCAAAGGTATCCCGGGCGCTGTGGCCGATGGCGAGCACCGCCGCATCACAGGGGATGATTTCCCCGGAAACGGTTTTCAGGCCGGTGAGTTGTCCATTTTCCACACAAAGCCCCGTCACTTGCGTGTTGAAGCGCACCTCGCCGCCGAGGGAAATAATGCGTTTTCGGATATTTTGCACCACAGTGAGCAAAACATCCGTGCCCACATGGGGCTTGGCGTCGTAGAGAATGTCCTCCCGGGCGCCCGCTCTCACAAACTGTTCCAGCACCCAGCCGATGCGGGGGTTATTGACCCCGGTGTTCAGCTTGCCGTCGGAGAAGGTGCCCGCGCCGCCCTCGCCGAACTGGACGTTGCTTTTTTCGTCCAAAACTCCCGTGGCGAAGAATTTCTCCACCTTTTCATGGCGCGTCGCCGCGTCCTCGCCCCGCTCCAAAACCAGCGGCTTCCAGCCCGCCAGCGCCAGGATCAGGGCGGCAAACATCCCCGCCGGGCCAAAGCCCACCACCACGGGCCGCTTTTCCGGGGCAGGCGCATTTTTTGGCGCTTTATAGAAGGATGTGGGAGCGATGGATGCCCGCTTGCAGCCGCTGGCCCGGAGAATTTTCTGTTCGTTCCCCTCCACCGCCACGTCCACGGTGTAGATGATCTTCACATCCGGTTTCTTCCGTGCGTCCACGCTGCGGCGGACGATGGAAAGCTTGCGGATTTTGGAATTGGACAGCCGGAGCATCCGCGCCGCCTCAAACTGAAGCTGGTGGGCATTGTGCTCCGGCGGCAGGGAAATGTCCCGCAGTCGAATCATAGTGTACCTCCCGCGTGCAGCCCCGCCAGACGGCCCGAGCTCCACGCCCATTGCAGATTGTAGCCGCCGCAGTCGCCGTCGATATCCAGCACCTCACCGCAGGCGTAAAGCCCGGGCACAAGGCGGCTTTCCATGGTTTTTTCGTCAAATTCTGTGGTCACGATGCCCCCGGCGGTGACCTGTGCGCTGTCCATGCCCATAGGCTCCGTGAGAGAGACTTCCAAGGCTTTCACAGCGGATACCGCCTGCCCGATCTCCCAGTCGGACAGGTCCCGCGCGAGGGCGTTGGGGGTCAGCCCTGCGCTCTGGGTCAGCACCCGGCCCAGTCGGTTGTGGAGAATGCCCGTCAGCAGCTCGGACACAGGAAGGTTTGTCTCCCGTCTTCTGGACAGCTCCCGGCGAATGTCATCTTCTGGAAGTTCGGGTAGGAAATCCAGCCGGCAGGTCCAGTCTCCCCCGCCTTGGCACACGTCCCTAGAAACTTCAAAGATCACCGGCCCGGACAGGCCGTACTCCGTGAATTGGAGCTGGCCTGTGCTTTGGACGGTCACTTCCCCATTGTGCAGGATTTCGGCGCGGCAATTGGCCCGGACGCCCTTGAGGGACGGACACCCGCCCCAACCGGATTTGATCTGCACCAGCGTGGGCCGCAGCTTGGTACAGGAATGGCCCAGAGAGCGCAGGAGCTTATAGCCAGACATGGAACCGCCCAGCTTGGTTCCTGCCAGGCCGCCGCAGGCGATGATCAGTTTCTCACATTCTACTGTTTCGCCTTTCGCTTCCACCCGGAAGCCCTTGGGGGTTTTCTTCACTTTTTCCACTTCAAAGCCAAGCTTTACCGTAATATTCGGCTGTTCCAGTGCAAAACGCAGCACATCCACCACGGAATTGGCCTGATCGGAATAGGGGTACACCCGGCCGGAATCTTCCGCCACGGTGAGAAGGCCAAGAGAATGAAACCAGTTCAGCGCCGCTTCCGGGGGGAACTGTTCAATTGCGTAACGGGCAAATTCCGGGGCGTTTCCGTGATAGCCCCCCTCCCCGGCGTGAAGATTCGTTAAGTTGCACCGTCCGTTTCCCGTGGACAGCAGCTTTCGCCCCACCCGGGTCTGGCGCTCCATGAGAACCACTTGTACTTCTTTATTTTCCGCAGCCGCCAGCGCCGCCGCCATACCCGACGCCCCGCCGCCAATCACACCTACTGTCATACAACCGTTTCCTTTCTGGAATTGACAATGTGAATCAATGTTGGAAAACGTAAATAATAGAAAAAACGTATGTCATTCCGACTGGAGCGCAGCGAAATGGAGGAATCTTTCCCGTTCGTCCTTCCTTTGACGTTTCCAGAAGCGGTAACGCGGAAGATTCCTCCACTCGCTTTGCTCGGTCGGAATGACAGATAGGGTGCGTTTCCCGTATTTTCCGAACATATCAACTCTTGATTCGCATTGACAATTATAGTATCCCTACGGGATGATCAACATTGTCCCGTAGGGACTTCTTAATTGTCAACTGTCAATTTTCTATAATTATACTCGATATCCTGCATTTACACAAGAAAAACCTTTTCATGCCCCGAAAAATATGGTATAATCCCCTTTGGTGATACCATGGATAGAAGCAATATTGACAAAATCGCCCAATCGCAGGAGGACAAGGTGCTCCTTGCCAAGCTCTGGGACAAAATAAACGCCGGGATGCGCAGGAACATCCCCGCTTCCACCTGCTTTCTCTCTCCCCGGGAGCAGGAGATGGCAAGATACCTGTTTGGGGCACAAGAGGGGCTGCACTTCTTCGGCGGCTATGTCGATGCCGAGCGGAAAATGCTCAATTTTCTGCCGGACTATCTGGAAGAAGCCTCCCTTTGGGAGGAGGATTCTCCCTGCCTTTGCCTGCGCGCCACCTTCTATCAGGGGGACAGCCCCAGCCACCGGGACTTTCTGGGGGCGCTGATGGGGGCGGGCATCGGGCGGGAGACCGTTGGCGATATCTGCGTGGGCCAGGGCCGCTGTGATTTTTTCGTCACGGCGGAGATCGCCCCTTACCTTTTGCAGAATTTCACCTCCGCCGGGCGCACCAAACTCCATTTGGAGCAGATTCCCCTTTTGGATGCCGCTATTCCCGCACCGGAGGTGAAGGAAATCAAGGACACCCTGGCATCCCTGCGATTGGACAGCGTGATCTCCTCGGGTTTCCGCATTGGACGGAGTCTCGCGGCGCAGTACGTCACCACCGGCAAGGCTGCCATTGACGGTCTGCCCTGTGAAAAGCCCGACAAATTGGTATCTGAGGGGGCCAAAATCTCCGTCCGGGGCCTTGGGAAGATTCAGCTCGCAAAAATCAATGGAAAAACCAAAAAAGGCAGAATTTCGGTGGTCATCCACCGCTATGTGTGAGGAAAAATTATGAATATGAGTGAAGTCATCACCAGGATCAACGTTCTGGCGAAAAAAGCGAAAACCGAGGGCCTGACCGCTGAGGAGACTGCCGAGCGGGACAAGCTGAGAAGAATTTACATCGATTCCGTCAAGGCAAACCTTGTGGGTCAGCTGGAAAACACCTACATCGTCCGCCCCGACGGCACGAAAACCAAGCTGGAGCGCAAATAAAGGAGGGATCCCATGGCATTTCTGCCCATCAACAAGAAGGAAATGCGGGAGCGGGGCTGGGAAACCTGCGACTTCGTCTACGTCATCGGCGACGCCTACGTTGACCACCCCTCCTTCGGCCACGCCATCATCAGCCGGGTTCTGGAAGCGAACGGCTACAGCGTGGGAATCATCTCCCAGCCGGACTGGAAAAATCCCAAATCTATTGACGTGTTCGGTCGGCCCCGGCTGGGGTTTCTGGTGTCCGGGGGCAACATGGACTCCATGGTGAACCACTACTCCGTCAGCAAGCGCCGCCGCAAGACCGATGCCTTTACCCCCGGAGGCGTCATGGGGAAGCGCCCGGATTATGCCACCATCGTCTATTGTAACCTCATTCGGCAGACCTACAAGGATGTGCCGATTTTAATTGGCGGCATCGAAGCCAGCCTGCGCCGTCTTGCCCACTACGACTACTGGTCAGAGAGCATGAAGCGCTCGATACTCCTCGACAGTCAGGCGGACCTGCTCATGTACGGCATGGGGGAAAAGAGCATCGTGGAGATCGCCGAAGCCCTGAATTCCGGTATGCACGTCCGGGACATCACCTACATTGACGGCACGGTGTTCCGGGCCAGCGAGCTGGACGGGAGCCTTCCCACCATCGTGCTCCCCTCTTTTGACGAACTAAAGGCCAATAAGAAAAAGTACGCGGAATCCTTCAAAATCCAGTACGGCAACTGTGACCCCTTCACCGCCAAGCGTCTGGCGGAACCCTACGGCAAGGAATTCGTGGTGCAGAACCCGCCCCAGAAGCCCCTGACTACCGAGGAAATGGACGCGGTCTATGACCTTCCCTACGAGCGGACATGGCATCCCAGCTACGGTAAACTCGGGGGTGTGCCCGCAATCGAAGAGGTCAAGTTCAGCCTTGTTTCCAACCGGGGCTGCTTCGGGGCCTGCTCCTTCTGCGCCCTGACCTTCCATCAGGGACGGATCGTGCAGGTGCGAAGCCATGAATCCATCCTCCGGGAAGCGGAAACAATGGTGAAGGACCCGGATTTCAAGGGCTACATCCACGACGTGGGCGGCCCCACCGCCAACTTCCGGCACCCCGCCTGCGAGAAGCAAATGACCAAAGGGGCCTGCGGCGGGCGGCAGTGCCTCTACCCCACCCCCTGCAAGAATATGAACGCCGACCACAGTGACTACATCGCCCTGCTGCGCAAGCTCCGCAAGATTCCCGGGGTGAAGAAAGTGTTCGTACGCAGCGGCATCCGCTTTGACTACCTTCTGGCGGACAAAAAGGATACGTTTTTCAAGGAATTGGTGCAGTACCACATTTCCGGCCAGCTGAAAGTCGCCCCGGAGCACGTCTCCGACGCGGTGCTCAGCCGCATGGGCAAGCCCAAAAACGCGGTTTACAACCGGTTCGTGGAGAAGTATTTCGCGCTGAATAAGCAGTACGGCATGGACCAGTATCTGGTACCCTACCTGATGTCCAGCCATCCCGGCTCGACGATGAAGGAAGCGGTGGAGCTGGCGGAGTACATCCGGGATATGGGCTACAACCCGGAGCAGGTGCAGGACTTCTACCCCACCCCCTCCACATTGTCCACGGTGATGTACTGCACGGGCCTTGACCCCCGCACCATGGAGCGGGTCTACGTGCCAACCGACCCACACGAGAAGGCCATGCAAAGGGCGCTCATACAGTACCGCAACCCCAAGAACTACTACCTTGTAAAGGAAGCGCTGCTGAAAGCTCACCGGGAGGACCTGATCGGCTCCGGTCCCAAGTGCCTCATCCGAGCGGTGCCCCCCAAGAGCGGCCCCAGCACCCCGCCGCCCAAGAAGCCAGGAAAGCCAAAGAAACCGCCTGTCAAGCCTGTGCGACGCAAAGGCAGGTAAGTGAGGAGTGGGGAGTTCATTCTCGCTCCTCACTCCAAACGCCTTATACTAAAACCTGATTGAAAGCTTTAAAAGATTTCCGAGGATGAATTGTGTCAAAAAAGGCAGATGACGCAGATGGGCTGACGCCCATCAAGGAAGATAACGCGTTCTGACGCAATTCAGACCGGAAAGATTTAAAGTTTTTAATCAGGTTTTAGTATTAATGCAGCAATTGCGCGGGAACGATACCGAGCAATGCCCAATGGCGTAACGAATACAGACCACCCGGGCACGCATTGGCTGTCCGCCCTGAGGACACAAAAACCGCCCTGCCTTGCGGCAGAGCGGTTTCGAGCGTATTCAAGAGGGATATTAGTAGAACTTTCTCTTGTTCTTACGGGCGGCCTCGGACTTCTGCTTGCGCTTCAGGCTGGGGCTGACGTAATGCTCGCGCTTCTTCACTTCGGCGATAACGCCCTCCTTAGCGCAGCTCCGCTTAAAACGGCGCAGAGCGCTCTCCAGAGACTCGTTCTCCTTGACGCGAATTTCAGACATGGTTTTCCCTCCCTCCGATGGCATCCGGCTTGATCCAGGATGCGTTCAGGGCCTCATACTAGGCTTGAATATTATATACGCTGTTTCCCCAATTGTCAAGCGGGAATTTGGTTTTTTTACAAATTAAGCGCCAACCAGTGTAGGGGCGGGTCATTGACCCGCCCTTCGGCGTAAGCCGCACGTTCCTTGTGCCGCTTCGCGGACGGGAGGGTCAATGACCCTCCCCTACGATATTTTTTACTTCACGATCAGGTTGACCAGCTTGTTCTTGACCACGATGGTCTTGACGATATTGCCGCCCTGCTTGGCAAGGAATTTCGCAATTTTCTCATCGGCGGTGGCGTTGGCGATCACCTGCTCGTCGGGAAGGTCCGCGTCCATCAGCACGGTGCCGCGCATCTTGCCGTTGACCTGCACCGCAATGTTGACCTCATGGTCCTTGCACTTGGCCTCGTCGTAGGTGGGCCAGGGCTCGTAGGCGATGGTGTGGTCGTGGCCCAGGAGCTGCCACATCTCCTCGCCCACGTGGGGGGTGATGCAGGAGAGCATCTTGATGAAGCCCTCGGCGTACTCTCTGGGGCAAGTGCCGTTCTTGTAGACCTCGTTGACGAAGACCATCATCTGGGCAATGGCGGTGTTGAAGCCCAGAGATTCAAAGTCGTTCGTCACCTTCTTCACGGTCTGATGGTAGATCTTGGTCAGCTTGCCGTCGTCGGTGTCGGTGATGTTGGCGCTCTCGGTGAAGAAGTTCCACACACGGTTGATGAACTTCTTGGCTCCAATCACGCCGGTGGTGCTCCAGGGCTTGGAGACCTCCAGAGGGCCCATGAACATTTCATACAGCCGCAGGGTGTCCGCGCCGTAGTCCCGGACGATGTCGCTGGGGTTCACCACGTATTCGGGGAAGCGCTTGCCCATCTTGATTCCGTTCTCGCCAAGGATCATGCCCTGATGCACCAGCTTCTGGAAGGGTTCTTTCACGGGAGAAATGCCCTGATCGTACAGGAATCGGTTCCAGATCCGAGAGTACATCAGGTGGCCCACGGCATGCTCCGGGCCGCCCACATACAGGTCAACGGGTAGCCAGTGCTTGAGAAGCTCCGGGTCGCACAGCTCCTTGTCGTTCTGGGGGTCGATATAGCGCATATAGTACCAGGAAGAGCCTGCGGAGCCGGGCATGGTGGAGGTTTCCCGGACGCCATGGATGCCATTACGGTCGTATTTCTTCCATTCGGCGGCGTTTTCCAGCGGGGCCTGACCGTTGCGGCCCTTGTAATCTTCCAGCTCGGGCAGGATCAGGGGCAGCTCCTCGTCAGGGAGGAACACAGTCTTACCGTCATCGGTGTACACGCAGGGCACCGGCTCGCCCCAGTAGCGCTGGCGGGCGAAGATCCACTCCCGGAAGTGGTAGTTGTTCTTTCGGCGGGCAACGCCCATCTTTTCAAGCTTCTGGGTGATGGCTTCCTTGGCCTCCTCCACCGTCAGGCCGGTGAACTCCTCGGAGTTGATGAGCTTGCAGCCCTTGCCAAGGTAGTCCTGCTTTTCGAAGGCCCGCTCAGAAACGTCCCGGCCCTCGATGACCTGCACCATGGGGATGTTGTGCACCACGGCGTACTCAAAGTCACGCTGGTCGTGGCTAGGCACGGCCATGACTGCGCCGGTGCCGTAGTTGGCAAGCACAAAGTCGCCGATGAATACGGGCACTTCCTTGCCGTTGACAGGATTGATGGCGTAGACGCCCTTCAGGGGACAGCCGGACTTGCCCTTATTCAGGTCGGTACGATCCATGTCGCTCTTCTTCACAGTCTCGTCGATGTAGGCCTGGACCTCTTCCTTGTTCTGCACCCGGTCCATCAGGGACTGGACGATCTTGCCGTCGGGGGCCAGCACCATGAAGGTGATGCCGTAGATGGTCTCGATGCAGGTGGTGTAGATGGAGAATTCGCCGCCGCCCACCAGCTTAAAGTCCACCTCTACGCCGGTAGACTTGCCGATCCAGTTGCGCTGGATCTCCTTGGTGGATTCGGGCCAGTCGATCTCGTTCAGCCCTTCCAGCAGCTTCTCAGCGAAGGCAGGCTGGTCAATGACCCACTGCATCATATTTTTCTTGACAACAGGGAAGCCGCCCCGTTCGGACTTGCCGTCGATGACTTCATCGTTGGAAAGCACGGTGCCCAGCTCCTCGCACCAGTTGACGGGCATCTCGATGCGCTTGGCGTAGCCGGCTTCGTAGAGCTTCTTGAAGATCCACTGGGTCCACTTGTAGAAGGAGGGGTCGGAGGTGGCGATCATCTTGGACCAGTCGTAGTCAAAGCCCAGCTCTTTCAGCTGCTGGGAGAAGGTCTCGATGTTCTTCTGGGTGAAGCCGTTGGGGTTGTGACCGGTGTTCACGGCGTACTGCTCCGCGGGCAGGCCGAAGGAGTCGTAGCCCATGGGGTGCAGCACGTTGTAGCCCTGCATCCGCTTCATGCGGGACATGATGTCGGTAGCCGTGTAGCCCTCGGGATGGCCCGCGTGCAGGCCCACGCCGCTGGGGTAGGGGAACATATCCAGCACATAATACTTGGGCTTAGTGAAATCCCACACATCGGTGTGGAAGGTGTCGTTTTCCTCCCAGTATTTGTGCCATTTGGCTTCTATGCTTGCGTAATCGTAGTTCATGATGAACATTCCTCTCTTAAACCGCTTTCTTGCGGCAATAATATCATCGGTAGAGTTGACAGTTGAAAGTGGAAAGTTGTGGTATCCCCTTCGGGGATGATTAAAATTTGTCCCGCAGGGACTCCTTAACTTTCAACTTTCAATTTTCCTTTTCAACTATCCGCTCAGTCCTGCAATTCCGGGATGATTTCCTTCAAATCCACGACCTCGGCGTCGGCCCACAGGCGTTCCAGATCGTAGAACTTCCGGGCTTCCTCGGTGAAGACGTGGACCACGATGGTGCCGTAGTCTAATAGCTCCCAGGCGCTGCCCCGGTGGCCCTCCCGGCCCAGCATCGGCTCTCCCAGCTGTTCCAGGGTGTACTCGGCGTAGTCGCACAGGGTCTTGACGTGGGTGTTGGAGGTGCCGGTGCAGATCAGGAAGTAGTCTGCCAGACTGCTGACCCGGTCGATTTTCAAAAGCTTAATGTCCATGCCCTTCTTGGCATCCAAGGCCTTGGTTACCTCATAGGCAATTTCTTTGGGTGTTAACATAACATCTATCCTTTCTGGATACTATTTATCGGTTGAGCCACGCCAGGGCGCTTTGGGAGGCGGGAGAAACTTCAGCTCCCTGCTCATGCAGGTGCTCCAAGGTCATTTCCAGCCCCAGCTTCAGCGCCGCGTCAATATCGGTAAAGGCCAGTTCCCGCAGCCGCTCCACTCCGGGGAAGTCCCGGTTTGGCTCCATGTAGTCCGCCACGTAGATAATTTTTTCCAGCAGGGTCATATTTGCCCTTCCGGTGGTGTGGAACTCGATGGCGGAGACCACGTTCTCATTTTCCCCAAAAATCCGCTGGGCAACCATGGAGCCGGTCAGCGCGTGAAGCGTTCTGGGATAGCGCTTGGAAAAATCGTCTAACAGTTTACCATAGGCGTCGCACAATGTCAATTGCAGGGGGCCGTCAATGGCCTTGGTAATGTCGTGCAGGATCCCTGCCCGGGCCGCGTCCTTAACGTCCGCCCCCCAGCGCTTGGCCAGCGCCACCGCCGTGTCCCGGCAGCCCAGCACATGGGCCACCCGGTTGGGGTTTAAGAGACTCACCACCACCTGTTCCAGCTCCTCCATGGGCAGGTTCTTCCAGGCCGACCGGGTGTCGTAGAGACGGTTCTCCCGGATGTAATCCAGCACCCCCTCCGGCAGGAACTCCCCGGCGCAGCGGAAGGCCAGAAGCCTGCGCATCTGGGTGGAGGAAATGGGGATCACATCGTTGCGCACCAGATAGACTGTGGCACCCTTTTCTTCCATTTCCGCCTTTTTCTTGGCGATAGCGGGCTGTTCCCCCTTATCTCCCCGATAAAAGACACCCAATGATGCGTTTTTCAGGATCTCCTCCGGGTGCATCCAGGTGTCGAAGGTCAGGAACATATCCGTGCCCATAAGCAGCACCAGCTCTGCGTCCGGGTACTGCCCCCGTACCGCTTCCACCGTTTCAAAGGAGTAGCTGACGCCCTCCCGCCGAAGCTCCATATCGGAAACCTCGATTTCCGGGTAGTCCGCCGCGGCAATGCGCAGCATTTCCAGACGCTGCCGGGCCGTGGGGGAATGCACCGGCAGCACCGCCTTGTGGGGCGGGGCATAGGCCGGAATCAGCAGGAGTTTCCCCAGCCCCAGCGCCGTGACGGCCTGCTTCGCCGCCTGTATGTGTCCAATATGGGGTGGGTTGAAAGTCCCGCCGTAAATGCCGATTCGTTCCATAGTACCCCTTCTTCTTTTTAATTGAAAATTGAAAGTTGAAAGTTGAAAATTAATGTTACGAATAACGCAAAATGTCCGTTTATGTCATCCTGAGCGAGCGCAGCGAGTCGAAGGATCTACGCATTTCATGGGGCAGAATGGTTGAATCAGTGCGAAGATCCTTCGACTACGCGGCAAGCCGCTCCGCTCAGGATTACATACGCTCTTTTTTCGGGCTTTTTGCAAGATTTAAACCTTGAATCACATCTTTGGGGATGATTTCAATTTGTTCCGTTGGAACCTTCAAACTTTCAACTTTCCATTTTCAACTTTCAACTTGCTCAGTCCTCGCCCCGCAGCTGCTTTTCCCGGCTGCGCTCGATGGACTTTTCGATGGCCTGTTCCCGGAAATACTGGTTGCGCTGCTCCCGAACTTTTTTCGCGGCGGCACGACGGGCGCGGACGCCCTTGCCCACGGGGTCAGCCTTGGATTTTGGGGGGTCCTTCCGCTTGGCACGGCCGGTCTGGTTCCGGGCCTCCTGGCATTTTTCGGAGAACCGCCAGATCACGAATTTATTGCCTACGCAGGCGATGCCCTCGGCTCCCGTGACCTCGCACAGGGCGTCGGACACTTCACGAGGGCTCATGAGGGCGGTTTCCAGCACCTTGCCCTTGACCAGTTCTCTTGCGGTCAGCAGCCGATCCGCTTCCGCCGCCACCGCTTCCGTCACGCCGTCCTTGCCCACCATCAGGGTGGTTTCCAGCGTATTGGCCTGCGCCCGCAGCTGGGCCCGTTCCTTACTTGTCAGCATAGCCTGCCTCCTTTAATTTGTCGTAGAACACCCGCAGGGCGTTTGCCCGGTGGGACACCTGATTTTTCTCCTCCGGGGCCATCTCTGCCGTGGTCTTGCCCATGGGCGGGTAATAGAAAATGGGGTCGTAGCCGAAGCCGTTTTCCCCAGCGGGAGCACGGAGCAGCTCGCCGTGGATTTCGCCCCGGGCCTGAATTACTTGCCCCTCAGGGGTCACCATGGTGATGACGCAGACGAATTTCGCCTGCCGCTGCCCGTCGGGGACGTTTTCCGTATTTTTCAGCAGCAGCTGCAAACGGCCCCAGTCGTCAAGGCTTTCGTCAAAGCCGTACCGGGCGGAGTAGATGCCGGGTTCGCCGTTCAGAGCGTCCACCGCGATGCCGGAGTCGTCCGCCAGCGCCGGCAGCCCCGTGGCCTTCATGACCGCTTCCGCCTTGATAAAGGAATTTTCCTCAAAGGTGGTTCCCGTTTCCTCCACGTCGATGTCCACGCCCAACTCGGACTGTAATACCAATTCAAAGCCGAATTTCTCGGTGATTTTACTGATCTCCACCAATTTGTGGGGATTTTTACTTGCCAAAACTACTTTCATCAGATCAGCGCCTCCACAAAATCCCTGGCTTCGAAGGGCATCAGGTCATCGGCCTGCTCCCCCACGCCCACAAATTTCACGGGAATCTGCAAAGCATCCGCCACGGCGATGACGATGCCGCCCTTGGCGGTGCCGTCCAGCTTGGTCAGGGCGATGGCGGTGACCCCGGCGATCTCCTTGAACTGCTTGGCCTGGATCAGGCCGTTCTGACCCGTGGTGCCGTCCAGCACCAGCAGGGTCTCCCGGGCGGCACCGGGCAGCTCCCGGTCGATGATGCGGCTGATCTTGTTCAGCTCGTTCATGAGGTTTGCCTTGTTGTGGAGCCGTCCGGCGGTGTCGATGATGATGACGTCCACCTGCCGCGCCCGGGCGGCCTGAATGCCGTCGTAGACAACAGATGCCGGGTCGGCACCCTCGTTCTGCCGGACGATGGACGCGCCGCTGCGCTGTGCCCAAATTTCCAGCTGGTCAGCAGCTGCCGCCCGGAAGGTGTCCGCCGCCACCAGCAGGACCTTCTTCCCCTGCCGGGTCAGCTGGGTGGCGATCTTACCGATGGTGGTGGTCTTGCCCACGCCGTTGACACCGATGACCAGCACCACGCTGGGGGTGGTGCTTAAGTTTAGGGCCGTGTCCCCCACGTTCAGCATTTCCACCAGAATCTCCTTGAGGGCGGTTCTGGCTTCCT
Source organism: Eubacteriales bacterium (assembly GCA_030539285.1). Taxonomy (GTDB): domain Bacteria; phylum Bacillota; class Clostridia; order Oscillospirales; family Oscillospiraceae; genus Faecousia. The sequence continues at coordinate 32,394 of JAUNSH010000015.1, read as the reverse complement.
CAGTGGTCTTGAGATGCTTTTCCCGGACAGCTTTTCTCAGCCGCTCCACCGCCTTGCAGGCCGTGTCCACGCCCAGGTCCGCCAGGATCAGGCTCTCCTCCAATTCGTCATAGAAATCGTCGTCGATTTCGGTAAAGCCTGTAAACACGCTGCCCAGAGAATCGCTGAGAGCGTCTCGGGTCTTCGCCAGTCCTTCCTTGATTTTATCAAAAAATCCCATAGTTTTCTCCTAGTCTAAAAATTATACGCTTACCGTAGGGGGCGATGCCCACATCGCCCCTTGGCACAGGCTTCGTATTCGCCGAAACGCTGCAAGCATCGTATGCCGATACCGCGGGGCGATGTGGGCATCGCCCCCTACGGACTGTTATTGTCAAGAATATCTTGTATCTCTACTCAACGATGCCCAAATATTCTTCCATCTGGTTCAGGTCCAGCCGCAAAAGCTTACTCACGCCCTGCTCCTGCATGGTCACGCCGTAGAGCACGTCGGAGGCCTCCATGGTGCCCCGGCGGTGGGTGATGACGATGAACTGTGTCTTCTTCGACAGATTGTGCAGGTAGCTTGCAAACCGCTCCACGTTCCGGTCGTCCAGCGCCGCGTCAATTTCGTCCAGCAGACAGAAGGGCGTGGGCCGCACCTTCAAAATGGCAAAGTACAGTGCCGTTGCCACGAAGGCCTTCTCGCCGCCGGAGAGCAGCGTGATGGTCTTGACCTGCTTTCCGGGAGGCTGCACCCGGATCTCAATGCCGCAGGTCAGGGGGTTCTCCGGGTCCTCCAGAATCAACTGGCCCTTGCCGCCGCCGAACATTTCCTCAAAGGTCTGACCGAAATAGTGGTCGATTTTCGTAAATTCCGTGACAAAAATCGTTGTCATTTCCGCGGTGATGTCCCGGATGATGCTCTCAAGCTCCCGCTTGGAATTGAGCACGTCGTCCCGCTGCCCTGCCAGGTAGGTATACCGCTCATTGACCCGGGCGTATTCCTCGATGGCGCCCAGGTTGGGAGTGCCCAGGGCGGCAATCTTTCGTTTCAGCTCCGCGATACGGCGGTTTCCGGCGGTGACGTTCTCGATCTCCCCCCGGAATTCCGGGGCGGTGCCGGGGGTCAGCTCGTAGGTGTCCCACAGCTTGTCGATGATCTGCCGCTCCTCCATGGAGGAGGTGACCTTCTTCTGTTCCAGCAGGGCGCAGGCCCGCTCCATGTTCAGGATGTCCTTGTTCTTCTCCTGAGCGTCCCGCTCGGCCTTGGTCTTGGCAGCCTCGGCGGCAATGCGGCTTTCCAGAACCTGCTGTACCTTTGTGTTCATGGCGGCGTTTTCCGCGTCGTTTTCCGCCTGCCGCTGCTTAAGCTCCCCGATCTCCCCTTCCAGCCGGACATTGTCCTGCCGGATGGAGTCGATGAGGGCCTGTTTCTTCTCCCGGTCGCCCTCCATGGCCCCTTGCAGCTGCCGCAGATCCGCCATATGGCTCAGGGCCGTGGAGCGCTCGGCCTCCATGGCGGCTTCCTCGGTCTTGAGAGCCGTCATGCGGTCGGTGATGGCGGCGTTTTCGTTGGCGGCCTCGGTCTGGCTGCCCTCCAAGAGGCCGATTTTCTCCCGGGTCTGCGCCAGATCACGATTATATACCTGAATTTTCGCCTGCTGGGCGCTGTAGCGCTCCCGGTCGGTGCGGTTGCGCTCGTTGAGGGCTTCCCGCTCCCGGCGGGCGGCGTTTTCCGCCTCCACAATGGCGTTGAGCAGAATTTCATGCTGCTTTTCCATGCCCTCCAGCCGGAGCACCTGATCCTCCGCTTCCCGGAGCTGGTCACGGGCGGCGGAAAGCTGGAACTCCACCTGATCGCACTGGCGGCGGGCTTCCGTCAGCTCCGCTTCCAGCACCTGCCGGTCTTCCCGCAGTTTCTTTTCCTGTAAGGAAAGCTTTTCCAGTTCGTTGGCCCGGGACAGGATACCCGCATCTTTGTTGACGGAGCCGCCGGTCATGGAGCCGCCGGGGTTCATGACCTGTCCGTCCAGGGTCACGATCTTAAAGCGGCTGCGATACTTCTGGGACATATGGATGGCTGCGTCCATGTCCTGCACGATGACCGTGCGGCCCAGCAGATTCTCAATAATCTCCCGGTATTTTTCATCACTTTTGACAAGCTGGGAGGCAATTCCCACAAAGCCCCGGCAGTTTTCAAGACCCGTCTCCTGCAGGCTTCTGCCCTGAATATTGCTCATGGGCAGGAAGGTGGCCCGGCCGCCGCCGGTGCGCTTGAGGTAGGAAATCGCCGCCTTGCCGTCGGCTTCGCTTCCCACCACGATCTGCTGCATGGCTGCACCCAGGGCGATTTCCACTGCCACGGCGTAGCTGTCCTCGGTGCGAATCAGCCGGGACACAGGACCGTGAATGTTCCGCAGCGCGCCCCGCTGGGCCTCCTGCATGACCATGCGGACGGCCTTGTTGTAGCTTTCAAAATCCCGCTCCATGGCCCGGAAGACCTTGATCTTCGCAGCCACGGAATCCAGGGTTCTGTCCAGGTCCCGCTGCTTCTCTTCTAAGTCCTCCCGGCGCTTATCGCGGGTAGTCTTCCGCAGGGTGTAGCCGGAGATGGTGTTATTCGCGGCGGTTACGTTCTCCCGGGCGGTCTTCAATTCCTGACGGCAGCCATCCAGATTGGTCTGGGCCTCGTGCCGCCGGGCGCTGCCAGAGGACAGGTCGCCGTCCAGCTGCTCTAAGCGCGTCCGGGACTGGACCATGCTCTCTTCCAGACCCCGCACGTCCGCTTCCGCCCCGGCGATCTCCGCCGCGAGGGTGGATTCTTTGCCCCGAAGTTCCAGATATTGTTTGGTAATGCCCTGAGCGCTGGCGGTGAGGGCCGTCAATTCCTGCTGGCATTTGCTCAGTTCCGCCCGTTTCTCTTCCAGCTTGCCCTCAATTTCCCTGATCCGTACTTCGGTCTGCTGAATTTGGGCCGTGATGCCGCCGCTGCGGTCTTCCTGCCCTTTCAGTTCTTCCTCAATGCGGGCAAGGTTGGAGCGGTTATTATCCATGTTGCCCTGCAAAACCGCCATCTGACCATCCAGCTGTTGGTGGGTGGCAGAGAGCATATTGGCTTTCAGGCGAACGGTTTCCAGCTCCCCATCCCGGTCGTGAAGGGTCCTGCCCAGCTCCTCCGCCTGCCGGTAGAGGGCATCCAGATCGTCGTGGGCCTGCTGTAAGACAAAGGATGCGGAAGCGTAGTCCTCCTCGGCCTTCTTGGCGGCGGCGGACAGCTTATCCAGCGTGTCCAGCCAGACGGCAACCTCCACGCCCTTCAGCTCATCCTTGAGTTCCAGATATTTTTTCGCCTTTTCTGACTGCACCTTCAGCGGTTCCAGCTGCAATTCCAGCTCGGAGACCTTGTCCCCAATGCGAAGCAGGTTATCCTCCGTGGCGGCCAGCTTCCGCTCGGTTTCCTCCTTGCGGTGGCGGTACTTGGAGATACCGGCGGCTTCCTCGAAGATCTCCCGGCGGTCACCGCTTTTCAGGGAGAGGATCTCGTCGATGCGGCCCTGGCCGATGTTGGAGTAACCCTCCTTGCCCAGGCCCGTGTCCATGAACAATTCGTTAATATCCCGCAGCCGGGCGGACTGCTTATTGATATAGTATTCGCCGTCGCCGGAGCGGTAATACCGGCGGGTGATCATGACCTCGTCGGCGTCGTAGGCCAGCGCCCGGTCGGTGTTGTCCAGCGTCAGGGTGGCCTCGGCAAAGCCCACGGCGCTGCGCTTCTGGGTGCCGCCAAAGATCACGTCCTCCATCTTCGCGCCCCGCAGGGACTTGGAGCTTTGCTCGCCCAGCACCCAGAGGATCGCGTCGGAGATATTCGACTTTCCGGAGCCGTTGGGGCCGACGATGGCGGTGATGTCGTCGCCAAAGCGGATCAGCGTTTTATCCGGGAAGGATTTGAAGCCCTGTAGTTCCAGTGATTTTAAATACACAGCGTAACCTCATACAAAAGATAATAATTCAATTTATTATAGTCGAAACCGCCAGTAATTGCAAGGGTTTCTTTGCCGATATCCGCGAAACAGAGCGGTGTGGCTCTGGGATTTTTTGTTGACAAATTGGTCTATTGATGATAGACTTCAAAAAGGGTCTATAAGAATAGACCGATTCAAAGGAGGAACCGCTATGGATGATTTCAGACTGGGTGTTGTGGAGACCCGCTTTGCGGAGCTGATTTGGGCCAATGAGCCGCTGACCTCCGGCGAACTGGTGAAGCTTTGCGCAAAGGAGCTGGAGTGGAAGAAATCCACCACCTACACGGTGCTGAAAAAGCTCTGCGACCGGGGGATTTTCCAAAACCGGGACGGTATTGTGACCTCGGTGGTGTCCCAGAAGGAATTTCAGTCCCACCAGAGCCGCCGGTTCGTGGAGGATACCTTCTCCGGCTCTCTGCCCGCTTTCATCGCCGCCTTTGCCGAGGGCGGCAGTCTGTCGGATCAGGATCTTCTGGAAATTCGAAAAATGATCGATTCCTATGGAGGAGGCGGGAGAAAATGACGAAGATTTTTCTAAATCTTGCCAATCTGAGCATTACGGCCAGCTATCTGATTTTGGCAGTGCTGATCCTGCGGCTGCTTCTGCGCAGGCTGCCCAAGAATCTTTTGCTCTGGCTGTGGGGACTGGTGGGCCTGCGTCTGGCCCTGCCGTTCTCCTTGGAGAGCGCCCTCAGTCTCATTCCCAAGGCCAGGCCCATTCCTACGGACATCGCCTATTCTCCTGTGCCCGCCATCGACAGCGGCGTGGCGGTGATCGACCGGGCGGTGAACCCGGTGATGGCGGAGAGTTTTGCACCCACAGCCGGGGCCAGCGTGAATCCTATGCAGATTATTCTGACCATCGTGTCTGCCATCTGGCTTGCGGGCGTAGTAGTGATGCTTTTGTACGCCGTTTTCAGCTATTCCCGGCTGTCCCGGAAAGTCAGGGTTTCTCTTCCTATGGGAGGTAAGATTTATCTGTGCGACGGCATCCAAACGCCCTTTATTCTGGGCATTTTGAAACCAAAAATCTACCTGCCATCGGACATGGACCCCGAAAACCAGACCTATGTGCTGAAGCATGAACAGGCCCATCTGCGGCATCACGACCACTGGTGGAAGCCGCTGGGGTTTGGGCTTCTCAGCATTTATTGGTTTAACCCTTTGGTGTGGATTGCCTACCTGCTGTTCTGCCGGGACCTGGAAATGGCCTGTGACGAGCGGGCGGTGGCGGGCATGGGGGAAGTGGAACGGAAGGCCTATTCCTATGCGCTCCTGTCCTGCGCCGCACCCGGACAGGCCGTGGCGGCGTGTCCTCTGGCTTTTGGAGAGAACAGTGTGAAATCCAGGATCAAAAATGTGCTCCGTTTCAAAAAGGCGGGCTTCTGGGTCATCGCCGGGGTGCTGGTGATCACCCTCATTGCGGCGGTGTGTTTCCTGACAAACCCCAAAGCGGAACAGGAAGAAGAAATTTTGCAGACGGTGCCGGATACGGTCCCCACGGAAACGGCGGAGGAATATCAACAGCTTGATGGTTATTATACCTACACCAATGGCGGCCTGACGCTGGAAATCGACAAGGTTTCCGGCGCGAAAACCCGGACGGCGCGGGACGGCAGCGGGGAAGCATACGAACAGACCATCCTTTTGACGGAACCGGGGACCGTCGTGTCCATCATTGACCCGGACATGAACGGCGATACGGAGAACTGGCGGCTGTGTGAAGCCACCGGGGCCATGGAGCCAATTCCCATCCGGGATGATTCGCGTTCCATGCACCTTATGCTGAGCGCCAACGACTTCTATTTGGAGAATGTCAATTCCGATTCCCGCAGAGTTTTGCTTTTCCAGCGGAGGGTGGAGGACATTTCCTTCTACCAACCCGCCACAGCCGCGGATGCCGATGCCTATGATCTGACCACCGGAAATCTTCTTTACTCTTACCAGCGCTTTATGAAAACCGCTCCCGGTGACCTGAACAAGCTGGCTCTGGCGCTGGTGGTGATGGAGAACCATTCTGCGGAGGAACTGGTGGATACCACCGGGCTCCCGGCGTATTTGAAGGATGAAAACACTTACCGTCAGGCGTTTCCTTTCGCAAAACCGGAGCTGTCTCTGGAGCGCATGAAGCAGATGACCGTGGAAGACCTGCTGACCCTGATGCTGATACGGGGCGCTGACGACGCGGCCTACGCCCTTGCCCGGTTTGACGCGGGCAGCGAGGAAGCCATGGTGGAAAAGATGAACGAGTATGTCAAATACGCCTGCATGGATACGAACTACACCGATCTCTACGGCTTATCGGAGGGGCAGTACACAACGGGCATGGATACCATTTTCCTTGTAAGCCGAATGCTGTCCGACCCCTGCCTGTCCCAAATCTGGTCAACGAGGGACTATACCTTCCATTTCCCGGACACCGGGGAGGAATATACGGCAGTGACCACGAATTATCTGTTTGACGACCGAACCATCCCGGAATTTTATGATGTCCGGGTAACAGGCGGTTTTTCCTATTACCGTGGGACGGCAAGCACGGTCTGCACGGCCCGGCAAGACGGAAAAGACGTGCTGTTTGTGATTTTGGGCGCGCAGCGGCACTTCGCGGAAAATGGCTGGCAGTTGGAATACTACGGCAATCACGAGGAAATGGAGAGCCTGATCAATACCGTGTTTGAGGCCATGGAAAGCAGCCCGCCCCAGTTCGCGGACTGACTTTTTCCGCCAGCCTATTGCACCCGTCCCGGAGAAGTGCTATAATTCCTCTGGAATGAGGTGACTGTATTGAAAAATCTTCTGAAATATCTGAAAGGCTACGAAAAACAGTGCGTGTTAGGCCCGCTGTTCAAGCTTTTGGAAGCGACCTTTGAGCTGCTGGTCCCGCTGGTGGTGGCCCGGATCGTGGATCAGGGCATCGGCAGCGGCAATACCGGGTATATTGTCAAAATGTGTCTGGTGATGGTGGCTTTGGGCATCATCGGCCTGGTCATGGCGGTGTGCGCCCAGTATTTTTCCGCTGTGGCGGCGGTGGGCTTCTCCACAAGGCTCCGCCATGTGCTGATGGAGCACATCCTGCATTTAAGCTACAGCCAAATTGACCAGCTGGGCACCTCCACCATGGTGACCCGCATGACCTCCGACATCAATCAGGTGCAGAACGGCGTGAACCTGACCCTGCGGCTGCTGCTGCGGTCGCCCTTCGTGGTGTTCGGCGCTATGGTCATGGCCTTTACCATCGATTTTCAGGCGGCGCTGGTGTTTGCCGGGGTCATCCCCGTGCTGTGCCTCATCGTCTTCGGCATCATGCTCATCACCATGCCCATGTACAAGCGGGTGCAGAGTGCGCTTGACGGCGTGACCTCCGCTACCCGGCAGAATCTGGCGGGCGTCCGGGTGCTGCGGGCCTTCTGCAAGGAGGATGCCGAGGTGGCGGGCTTTGAGGAGAAGACCGGGGGCCTGACCACCCGGCAGTTGTCCGCAGGACGTATCTCTGCCCTGATGAACCCCGTGACCTACGTGGTCATCAATCTGGCAGTGGTGATCCTGGTGAACGTGGGGGCCGTCAAGGTGGAACACGGCTTCCTGACGCAGGGCCTTGTGATCGCGCTTTACAACTACATGTCCCAGATTTTGGTGGAACTGATCAAGATGGCGAATCTGATCATCACTCTCGCCAAGGCCGTGGCCTGCGGCAACCGCCTGTCCGCCGTGCTGAAACTGGAAAGCGATCAGGCTGACGGCGAAGAAAAGGCGGAGAAGCTGTCCGGTGAGGTGGAGTTTAGGGACGTGACCGCCCGTTATGCCGGTTCTGCCAGCCCCTCTTTGGAGCACATTTCCTTCCACGCAAGGCCCGGCCAGACCATCGGCATCATCGGCGGCACCGGCTCTGGCAAAACCACGCTGGTGAACCTGATCCCCCGACTCTACGACGCAGCCGAGGGTGCGGTGCTGCTGGACGGGAAGAACGTGCGGGACTATAATATGGTCTCCCTGCGGCAGAAGATCGGCGTGGTGCCCCAAAAGGCGGTGCTGTTCAAGGGCACCATTCGGCAGAATCTAAAGTGGGGCAACGAAAACGCCACGGATGACCAGCTGTGGCAGGCTCTGAAAACCGCCCAGGCTCAGGAGGTGGTGCAGGGCAAGGACGGCGGTCTGGACGCTCCTGTGGAACAGGGCGGTGCCAATTTCTCCGGCGGTCAGCGTCAGCGCCTGACCATCGCCCGTGCGCTGGTGCGAAAGCCTTCCATCCTGATTCTGGATGACAGCGCTTCCGCACTGGACTACGCCACGGACGCCAACCTTCGCATGGCTATCCGAAATATGGATAACCCGCCCACCACCTTCATCGTCTCCCAGCGGGCGGCCTCCGTCCGGTATGCCGACGAAATTCTGGTGCTGGACGACGGCCTGCTGGTGGGCAGGGGCACCCACGACGATCTGTTAAAGAATTGCCCTACCTATCAGGAGATCTACTATTCTCAGTTCCCAAAGGAGGCGGCGGGCAATGCATAATCAGATGACTGTTTTGAAAAAGGTCCTCCACCGCATCCGCCGCTACTGGGGAAGCTTGATTTTATCCCTTTTGCTGGCGACGCTCTACGTGGTCATGACCCTGTATATCCCCATCCTGGTTGGCAACGCCATCGACTGCATCGTGGAAGCGGGCCGGGTAGATTTTTCCGCCATGGCAGCACAGCTGCGGGGCGTGGTGATCTGCGCCGCCGTGGCCGCTGCTTCTCAGTGGCTCATGGGCGAGCTGAACAATCGCATGACCTATCAGGTCACCCGGGACATCCGCAACGAGGCCTTCCGCCACATCCAGAAGCTGCCGCTGAGTTATTTGGATGCCCACCCCCAGGGCGACATCGTCAGCCGGGTCATTGCGGACGTGGATACCTTCGCCGACGGCCTGTTAATGGGCTTTACCCAGCTGTTTACCGGCATTATGACCATTCTGGGTACGCTGCTCTTTATGCTCCGCATCCACTGGGGCATTGCGCTGGTGGTGGTCTGCATCACGCCGCTGTCTTTGCTGGTCGCCAACTTCATTGCAACAAGGACGTATTCCATGTTCCGGCTGCAAACCGTCACCCGGGGCGAGCAGACGGGCCTGATCGATGAAACCATCGGCAATATCAAAGTAGTTCGCGCCTTTGGACATGAGGATGCCACCATGGAGCAGTTCGATGAGATCAACGGCAGGCTGCAAAAGGCGTCGCTGAAAGCCATCTTCTTCTCTTCTCTGGTCAACCCCTGTACCCGGTTCGTCAACTCCGTGGTCTACGCAGGGGTGGGTCTCACCGGTGCGCTCATTGCCATCAGCGGCGGCATTTCCGTGGGCAATCTGACCAGTTTCCTAAACTATGCTAATCAGTACACCAAGCCTTTCAACGAAATTTCCGGCGTGGTGACGGAGCTGCAAAATGCCCTTGCCTGCGCGGGCCGCGTCTTCGAACTGATCGAGGCTCCGGAGCGCACCCCCGAACCGGAGAATCCCCAGCGGCCGGAATCCGTTCAGGGCAGCGTGGAGATCCACGACCTGAAATTCTCCTATGACCCCGAAAAGCCCTTGATCGACGACTTTAACCTCAGCGTCAAGCCGGGTCAGCGCATTGCCATCGTTGGCCCCACGGGCTGCGGAAAGACCACCTTCATTAATCTTCTCATGCGGTTCTATGACCCGGACGGGGGCGAAATTCTGCTGGACGGCGTGAACACCCGGGATATGCGCCGGGACGATCTGCGGCACTGCGTGGGCATGGTCCTGCAGGATACCTGGCTGAAAGCGGGCACCATCCGGGAAAACATCGCCATGGGTAAGCCCGATGCCACTGAGGAGGAAATTCTCGCCGCGGCGAAGCAGGCCCACGCCCACAGCTTTATCCGCCGCCTGCCCAAGGGCTACGACACGGTGGTTTCCGAGAACGGCGGCAACCTGTCTCAGGGCCAGAAGCAGCTATTGTGCATCGCCCGGGTCATGCTGTGCCTGCCGCCCATGCTGTTCCTGGACGAGGCCACCTCCTCCATCGACACCCGGACGGAGATCAAAATTCAGAAGGCTTTCGACACCATGATGCGTGGCCGTACCTCCTTCATCGTGGCCCACCGGCTGTCCACCATCCAGGAGGCGGATGTGATCCTCGTCATGAAGGACGGGCACATTGTGGAGCAGGGCAAACATGAGGAACTGCTCCAAAAGCAGGGCTTCTACGCTAAGCTCTACCAAAGCCAGTTCGCGCACTAATACTATTGCCTACGGCGTTGTCGTATTCATGATTTTCGAAATAGAAAATCATGAATACCCGTCTCATTATGATCTTCATATAGAAAACTTCAATTTGTTCCAAATTAAAGTTTTCTATTGAATATCAGTATAAAAGAAAATGCGCCGCTCCAAAGCGGAAAGCCCCATAAAGCTGCTGCCACTCCGGGCCGGAGTGGCAGTTTTCTTTAATTTTCTTGAGAAAAAATGGGGGGCATTGTCATGGCAAAATCGCGCAGCCGCCGGATCCTTCCAGCATTTCCAGAACACGCTTTCTGTATTCTGCGGGGATTGGTGCAGCACCTCAACAAGCAGAAAATATATCGAGGCGAGATATTGCGCAATATATTGCGTAATGCTTTGTCTATTTTTTCAGAACGGTGACCATTCCCCACTTTCTGACGCAGCGGCTCCGGGAGCTGAAAGCAGAGCGGACACGCTACCGGCTCGGCTTGGGCGACTACTGGCAGGGGGCCGAGTGGGTGTTCATCCAGGACAACGGCAGGCAAATGTCCTACTCAAAGAAGCGCTGATTAAATCGGCAAGAGCTGGCGGCAAAAGATTCGCCGACAAGCCGCAGACGATTTATTCAGCGTTTCCTTAACGCCTTACTCCGCCTTCGAGGATACCAGCCCGGTACAACGCCACGCACAAGGAAGCCGACCAGCTGCCCCACATTCCCTTCCATGGACTGCGGCACACATCCGCCACCCTTCTGATCGCCAGCAAGCAGGACGTGCGCACGGTGTCCAGCCGGTTGGGCCATGCCCAGGCAAGCACCACCATGAACATTTACGCCCACGCTCTGAAAGAGACAGACAAGAAGGCAGCGGAAGCGCTGGAAGATATGCTCACCAAACACGCCTGAGAACAAAAAAATCGCTCTGGTCACCAAATGGTCACCATTTGGCATCCAGAGCGGTTTTTCTGCAAAATGGCGAAAGCCCCAAAGCCGTTGCGGCTCTAGGGCTTTTCGGTGGAGCTAGTGACCTGACTCGAACAGGCGACCTTCTCATTACGAGCGCGCGCCAAAGCATTCGGCAGCTTCTCGTAACTTGCGGAAAGTGATGGTATTGCAAGCACTTTTTCGTTTCCAGGGTTTTGTGTCATCCCGTCTTATGGGGTATCATTAGGCCATTTTTGAGAAAAAATAACGCCAAATTAACGCCAAGTTTCCGCCAAGTGCTGTTTCCGAAAAAGTTGCCGGTACTGACAGGCTTGACATCCCCAACTTTTAAGGATGGATTCTGGCTTGATTTTCTCAGGTTCAAAAAACGGCAATTCCGAACTTTTACGGAATCTTTTAAGATAATCCCATATTCGTTGCTTCTGAATAATCCGTTGCCTTCTCTATAAATACAACAGAAGTATTTCTTTCTTGATTATACCCTCTGTCACAGTTAATTTCAAGATGAATTTAGCACCCGGTTGGGTGCTTTTTTCATATACACTCTTACGAAAGGAGCCTCGCTTTATCCCTCGCAAATCCCCTGAATCGATAGGCAACATCTACAGCATTCCCATCGACCAACTCCACCCACACCCGGACAATCCTTTTGGTATTCGGGACGACGCTTCCATGCTGGAACTCATTGAAAGCGTGAAGAAACATGGCGTTCTGGTTCCGGCCATTGCCAGACCGAAGCCGGATGGAGGCTATGAGCTGGTTGCCGGTCACCGCCGTCAGAGAGCCAGTCAGCTTGCCGGTTTGGATTCCATGCCGGTGATTGTGATGAACCTCGATGACAACGACACCATTATCCAACTCGTTGACAGCAACATCCAGCGTGAAAACATTCTTCCCTCAGAAAGGGCAAAAGCCTATAAACTCCGCATGGAAGCCGTCAAAAAGAAGGCCGGAAGGCCCCAAAAGGAGGAAGATAGAAATTCGCCGAAAATTTCGGCGAATTTCCGCAGCGATGATTCCATCGGAGAATTGGCTGGCGTCAGCGGCGATACAATCCGCAATTATATCTCCCTGACAAACCTGATTCCTGAACTGATGGAGATGGTGGATGAAAAGAAAATCGCACTCAGCCCTGCCTATCAGATCGCCGCACTCCCCCAGGAAAGTCAGAATCTGCTCTACGACACTATTGAAAGTGAGCAGGCAACTCCCTCTCTATCTCAGGCGCAGCGTATTCGCAAGCTCGCCCAAAATGGGGAACTGAACGAAGATTCTATGCTCCAGATTATGATGGAGCAGAAAAAACCGGAAAGGAATGACATTACCCTGTCCGGTGAGAAACTTCGCAAGTATTTCCCACGCTCCTACTCCCCACAAAGAATCGAAGAAACCATCTTCAAGCTGTTGGACGCATGGATACGCAAGCGTCAGCGTGACAACAGCAGATGACAATTCCATATTCCCCAGCCTGACAAGCCCTCTTGTCAGGCTTTTTTCATTTCCAAGCAAAGGAGACATTGTATATCCATAAGTTCACTTATTCTGCCGAGGATGTGGATTGCAAATTATGCACAGAGCATTTTAGAAGAAATGGATGCCGACAGGATTTCTGTCCCTATTATGCGGAACGGATTGAAGCCGGTGTCATTTCCTACGGGGAAGCAATTTCTTCGCTGATTCCACCTACAAGCAGTATCCGACCCCGTCTGCCTGGATTGATTCACGGTTTCCCCGGCTCCCTCTGGGCAGATGAAAAGCACGAAACCAGAATGAAGGTCTTTGATAACCGTCTGGGCTACATCAAAAGCAGAAACACCCCCAGCTATTACGCAGCCCTGTACCTTCTGACCTCCAACGACGCACTGTACCGGCGGACTGCCAACTGCTTTTACCACGGCGGCATTGACTTTTCCTATGCCGTTCTTCGCGGCATTTCTCCGCACAACTACGCCCTGTTCTGTGCCGCCAAGGGGCTGCGCCATGCCGGAGGCGTAACAGAATCAGAGCTTGCCGATCCAGAGGTAATCGACGAGGAAGCATTCCGGCTGATTATGAATGCCCTTCTCATTGCCAAGTACGCCACCGCCGCATTCAATTTGAAAGGAGACATATCCCATGAGCCGTGATTTTGGCGTTACTGACGGTCATTCCCTCTATTCCCTCCATCGCTACCGCAGCGATGTTCGTCACATGGTCATCTTCGATGATCTGGTGGAAAAAGAACACCACCGGGTTCGGCTCTATGTTTCGGCCCCGGTTTACGAAATGATCCGCAAGGCGGAAGCCGATGGGCTGCTTCGGATCGTTCACCACGAAGAAATCGTGGAGGGCTGCTCCGAGCCGGATTCCCCCCGGCGCAGAAAGCACAAGCACAAATAATCATTTTCCAAATCTATCAGGAGGTTTATTTCCATGAACAAAATTGAAAAGCTGCACGAAAGCATCCGCGCCCTCTTTCGCAGTGAGGGTGAGAAATTCTGCTATACCCCCGGTGAAATCGAGCGGCTGGTATGCAGCCTGAATTATAAGCAGCTGTACAGCGTTCTGTGCGACACAGCGGAACCCGTCTATGTCTGCTGTGCCGGGGGCGGTATCTGCGATTCCCACCAGTATCACAGCACCAAGCTGTTCCCGGCGCATGCAACGCTGATTTGGAGTGACGAGGGGGAACCGCTGGGCGATGACAACATCTCCACTTCCTACTCCAACGAGCTTTGGCTGCTGGAAGATATGACCATCGCTGCCGTCTCCTGCTTCCGTGTCCTCAATTCCGCTGCCAGCTATATCACCGAGTATCGGGAATACAAAGGTGACGAATGGCCCGCTCACCTGGTCCCTGTGAACATTCTGGAGCTGTGGCAGTCTCTGATCGATAAGTACCAGGACTGCGGCGATGAAGAACTTGACGCTGCGCTGAAGGCGATTATCTACGAGCCTTAATACATCAGCACCGACCCATCATCAAAATTTAATATGATTGGAGCGCAGAACGCTTAGAAAAACGCTTTGCATGGGAGGGCATGAACGCAGATTCATGCCCTCCGTGCATTTTGGAGGTAAATCAAATGGCTGTATTTCGCATTGAAAAGAACAAAAATTATACGGTGATGGCAAACTATCACCTTCGGGATATATCTCTTTCCCTCAAAGCCAAGGGTCTGCTGTCCCTGATGCTCTCCCTGCCGGAGGGATGGGACTACACCACCAAGGGGCTTGCCTGCATCTGCAAGGACGGTGTAGACAGCATCTGTTCCACAGTCAAAGAGCTGGAAAAAGCCGGATATGTCCAGCGCAGACGGCTCAGGAATGAACTGGGGCATCTCACGGAGATCGAGTATACGATTCTGGAAAAGCCTGTCCGCACAGCGTCTCCGGAGGAATCCGCGCTGCCCGACAGCTCTGCAAAAGCCGGGACACCACCTAAACGGGAAAAGCCAGTCTTGGATAATCCTGAACAGGCTTTCCCTGAACAGGCAATTCCTGAACAGGAGGAACCTGAACAGGATAATCCCGCCCAATTAAATATACAAGAATCAATTACAGAAAAATCAAATACTGATCTATCAAGTAAAGATTCATTCTTTCCTTCTACGGGGGCAGTTCCGGTAAACAGGCAGGCTCCGCTGACAGACGGAAGGACAGAAAGAGAAAAGATCAGAGCGCAGATTGATTATGATATTATGCGGGAGCGGTATAGCCGGGAGCAGCTGGATGAGCTTGTGGAGATCATGCTGGAGGTTTCCATGAATCGCAGTCCTACGATTCGTATTGGCAGAGATTCGGAATATCCAACGGCCTATGTTCAGGATCGGTTCTCCCGAATCACATCCATGCACATTGAGCGTGTCTGCGATGGCATCCGGGATAATCACACCCAGGTGCGAAATACAAAAGCCTACCTCCTGGCGGCACTGTTCAATGCCGTTTCCACACTGGACAGTTACTACACCATGCAGGCAAACAGCGATTTTGGCGGCTCGTTCTGAGCCGCTTTTTTCATGCCTGGATACCGGGAGAAAGGAAAATCACAATGCAAAACAGCAAAACCATTGCCCAGCGGATGGAGGAAGCCCGGATTCAGGCCGGTGCCCAGAATTACAAGGGGCATGGCTACATGGATTTGGCCCGGTTCGATGAAAACACCCGGCACATGATTATCTTCCATGTCCTGACCCACGATTCCCCGGTGGGTGACAAAGGCGACAGGATGCGCCTGTTTCTCTCCGAAAAGGGCTATCGCAAGGCTCTGGAGAACGAAAAGAACGGAAACATCCAGATTCTGTCCCATGCAAAAGTCATTCGAGGAAATCTTCTCTATGACCGCAAAGACCAGATACGATAAGGAGGTTCTATGGAACTGAAAACACTGCTGCACCGCCTGGTGGTTCCGCCCTAGTGCGGATTACCTTCTCCCTGCAAATCCACAGAAAGGAGCGTGATTTTCCATGCAGGAAGAAGTGGAACAGAGAGTTGTCACCCTCATCGTCAACTGCTCTAAGCTGACGGAACAGGAGCTGCGAAAGGCGCTGAGCAAACTGCTCGCGCAGATGAAAAACCACCGCCAAAATAAGCAGCCCCACGGCAAGATGACCGTCAAGCAGCTTGCCGCTCAGAATCGCGGTATGCAGAGCGTCGAGGTCACGGATCAGAATATCGGCTCGTTTACCAGGATCGCCAGGAAGTACGGAATCGACTTTGCCCCCTTCAAAGCAAAAGATCAGGACAGGTATCTGATTTTCTTCAAAAGTCAGGATGCGGATGCCATGACAGCCGCTTTCAAGGAGTACACCGCCCAGACGGTGAAAAAGCACTCCCGTCCCTCAGTGCTTGCCAAACTGGAAAAGTTCAAGTCTCTTATCCAGTCTGCTGTTGTGGATCGGACTAGGAAGAAGGAGCTGGAACGGTGAGACAGGCAAACTGGAAGAAGATCATTCTGCCGAACATCCCATATGTGTTCATCGGTCTGTTTGCTACCAAATTAGGGCAGGCTTTTCGCTTGGCTCCCGGTGCCGATTTGTCTGGGAAGCTTCTGCACTTCATGGAGGGTATGGCAGCAGCATTCGATACCGCCGTGCCCAGCTTTCACCCGGCGGATCTCTGTGTTGGCATTGCTGCCGCGGCGGCAATTCGGCTGGCTGTCTATGTAAAGGGCAAGGACGCGAAAAAGTTTCGCAAGAATCTGGAATACGGCTCCGCCCGGTGGGGTACAGCAGAGGATATAAGGCCCTTTGTTGACCCGGTGTTTGAAAATAACATCATCCTCACCCAGACAGAAAGCCTGACCATGAACAACCGTCCTGCCGATCCCAAAACCGCCAGAAATAAGAATGTCCTTATCATCGGCGGCTCCGGTTCCGGTAAGACCCGGTTCTGGCTGAAACCAAACCTGATGCAGTGTACTTCCAAAAAGTACCCGGTCAGCTTCGTGGTCACCGATCCGAAAGGCGGCATCGTCAACGAGTGTGGAAAAATGCTTCTGCATTTTGGCTACCGGCTGAAAATCCTGAACACCATCAACTTCAAAAAGTCCATGCACTATAACCCCTTCGCCTACATTCACAGCGAAAAGGACATTTTGAAAGTGGTGACAGCTCTGATCGCCAACACCAAGGGCGAGGGCAAAGCCGGGGATGATTTCTGGGTGAAAGCGGAAACCCTGCTGTACACGGCGCTCATTGGCTACATCCACTATGAAGCCCCGGTGGAGGAGCAGAACTTCTCCACTCTCATTGAGTTCATCAACGCCATGGAGGTCCGGGAGGATGATGAAGAATTTCAGAATCCGGTTGATATGATGTTCGCGGAGCTGGAAAAGGAAAAGCCCCAGCACTTTGCTGTCCGGCAGTATAAGAAATACAAATTAGCCGCCGGCAAAACAGCAAAGTCGATCTTAATTTCCTGCGGCGCGCGGCTGGCTCCCTTCGATATTCAGGAGCTGCGTGACCTGACAGCCTATGACGAGCTGGAGCTGGACACGCTGGGGGATCGCAAGACCTCCCTGTTCATCATCATGTCGGATACCGACGATACCTTCAATTTCCTCATTTCCCTTTGCTACACCCAGCTATTCAACCTGCTGTGTGAAAAGGCGGACGATGTGTACGGCGGCAGGCTTCCCGTCCATGTCCGCTGCCTGATCGACGAGGCGGCAAACATCGGTCAGATTCCCCGGCTGGAAAAGCTGGTGGCAACCATTCGCTCCCGTGAGATTTCCTGCTGTCTGGTGCTGCAAGCACAGTCCCAGCTCAAGGCAATCTATAAGGACAACGCCGACACCATCATCGGAAACATGGACACCTCCATCTTTCTGGGCGGCAAGGAGCCGACCACCCTGAAGGAGCTGTCCGCCGCGCTGGGGAAAGAAACGATTGATACGTTCAACACGGGAGAGAGCCGTGGGCGGGAGGTTTCCCATTCCCTCAACTATCAGAAACTGGGCAAGGAGCTTATGAGCCAGGACGAACTGGCTGTCATGGACGGCGGCAAGTGCGTTTTGCAGCTTCGAGGCGTCCGCCCGTTTCTGTCCAACAAATATGACATCACCAAGCACCCCAACTATAAGTTCACATCCGACTTTGACAAGCGAAACGAATTGGACTTAGAGCGTTTCCTGTCCCACCGCCTCCGGCTGAAAGCGGACGCAGTCTGCGAGGTGTATGAATCCAATCCGTCCGACACAACTGCCTGACCGGGCAGAATCTTTAGAAAGGTTCAGAGAAGTCAACTGTGAAGTGTCCCTTCAAAATCTTTATGAATTTTTGGAGGTTCACTTATATGGCATTTTTCAATTCCGCTATCAATGTTTTGCAGACCCTGGTCGTTGCTTTGGGCGCTGGTCTTGGCGTATGGGGCGCAATCAATCTGCTGGAAGGTTACGGCAATGACAACCCCGGCGCAAAGTCCCAGGGCATGAAGCAGCTTATGGCTGGCGGCGGTGTGGCGCTGATCGGCATCACCCTGGTGCCGCTGCTGTCCGGTCTGTTCACTGTCTAACCCAATGCGGTAATTACAAAGGCTCCTACCTCTTTTTGGGGTAGGAGTTTTCCCATTCTAAAACGAAAGGAGACTTATGATGAAACGCTTACGGAGAATGATTTCCCTCCTGTTGGTGTTGATTCTGTGCTTTGGTTTAGTTCCCGGTGTGTCAGCCGCAGAAGCGGATACACCGGGAGTCAATACGGAACCGGAATCGACGCAAGCCGGGGAAACAACCACTCCTGACGAAGAAACCCAGGCAGAGGAAACAACGTCCCCGTCAACGGAGCCTGAGACAGAAGCCGTCGAAGGCTTGGAAGAGGAAGACTTGGGAGACGAGTCGAAAATCATGGCATTCGCTTCCGATGATTACGCCGTTATGAGCATTGCCAGCACCCAGAACAGCATCATGCTGTTCGATTATGCGGACAATGGCAATTACACCACGGTATTAAACTACCAGGTGTCCTGTACCTACAAACCCAACGGCACTGATACGACCCGGACGGCGTACATCAAGAACCTGGGCTGGCATTTTGCCCGGTACGGCGGCGTTGCCTATGCGGATGACCCCATCTATTGCATTGAGCCTTGGCGCACCTATGCAGCCAGCACCTCCGGCAACTCAGTTGACCGGGGTGTGACTCTGGATGGCAGTGGCAGCACCCAAGGCTCCAATGTCTGGTATGCGCTGCCTGCTGCGAGACGGGAAGCTATTGGCCTGATCCTGCTGTACAGCAACCAGATGTGGGATCACTCCATCAGCGTGACCACCACCGCCAAAGCCAACAATCCCAACGTTCCGCTTCGTGTGGCAACCCAGTTCCTGATTTATGAAATTGTCTGTGGGCTGCGAGATCCCAATACCTTTACGCTCAACTCTGCAAATGAGTGCGGCACCAGCGGTGACGTATTCTACAACGCAGGTGTTGACAGTGTTTCCAACTTCGCCCCGAACTACAATACGCTGGTTTCCTATATTCAGTCGGCAATGAAGATCCCCAGTTTCACCAGCAAATCCAGCAGCAGTGCGCCGACGATCACTCTGAACGGTACGTCCACCTCTGTAACGGATTCCAACGGCGTGCTGTCCAATTTCAGCTTCTCCAATGGAAGCGGGGCCAGCTTCAGCAAGAGCGGAAACACACTGACGATCACCCAAACCGGAACCATTTCGGAGTCCACGATCTTTACGGCAACCCGGTATGCTCCCTCCGCTGCCAATTCTACCTACAATATTTGGTATATGTCCGGTTCAACCTATCAGACCTGTATCAACCTGTACAGCGCTTACAGCGGCAATCTCAATGCCTATTTTAAGCTGAAAGCGCCTGCGCTGGGAGCCATCAGTCTGACGAAAACCACGGAGGACGGCAAAAATCTGTCAGGCTGGAGATTTGGGATTTACTCCAATTCCGCTTGCACCAGCCTGGTATCCGGGCCGCATACCACGGACAGCAGCGGAAAGATTTCCGTAACCGGACTGTCTGCAGGCACTTACTACGTTAAGGAGCTGGGACATACGGACAGCGCCATCAATGCCCTGTACTACTGTGCCAGCACCAACCCGCAGTCGGTAACTGTGACCGCAGGTGCCACAGCAACGGTCAGCTTCACAAACAAGCTGAACACCGGCAGCGTGAAGCTGGTCAAGACCACAAACACAGGTCAGAACCTGAGTGGTTGGCAGATTGGGCTTTACTATGATGCTGCCTGCACCAGTGCTGTCACCGGCTCTCCCTTTATCACTGGGGTAGACGGCAGCGTGACGGTTACAGGATTGACCATCGGAACTTATTACGCAAAGGAAGCAGACATCAGTGATCCTTACTGGGTCTGCGATTCCTCTGTGGAAATGGTAACAGTCACAGCCAATGCCACGGCAACTGTAACGTTCTCCAATACCCATTACGGCGATCTGCGCATTCAAAAGAACGCAGTGAACGGTTCCGCGGAGGGATGGAGCTTCCAGATTCTGGATGCCGACAAAAACATCCTTTCTACCGTCAAAACCGGAGCGGACGGCTGCGCCTGTTCGGGGAAGCTGCTGCCTGGAAATTACTATGTGCGGGAAGTTCATGACCGGGATGACACCTATTGGGAGTACGATGCCACCGTAGAAAAGCAGGTAACGGTCACAGCCGGTTCACAGGCGGAAGTGTCCTATACCAATACGCAGTATGGACGTATCGAGTTCCAGAAAACCACCAATACGGGCAATCATCTGGAAGGCTGGACATTCCGGGTAAAGGACTCCGACGGCAATGTTGTGGGTGACTACACCACAGACGAAAACGGCTATGCCTGCACCGGAAAACTGGCTCCGGGACGCTATCTTATTGTTGAGCTGCCTACAGAGGATAATTACTGGTGTACGGAACTGGGCTTCCATGATGTAACCGTCATCGCAGGAAAAACCTCTGTGGACACCTGGCTGAACAAGGAACAGGGCCTTGGCTGGTTCTACAAGAAAACCAACACTGGAGAATCCGTTGAGGGCTGGCACATTACAGTCTATGCGGATGAAGCCTGCACCCAGGAGATCGGCACGCTTATCACCAACGAGGATGGGAAGGCTGGGTACTATCTTGACCCCGGCACCTACTGGGCCAAGGAAACCGGAGACGAGTATGGACGCTTCGAGGATGAATACTGGATGGTGGATGAAACCGTTCAGGAATTTGAGATCAAGCCCCATGAGGATGTTTCCATTTCCTTCACCAATATCCAGTACGGCAGGCTGAAAATCACCAAAACCGTAGAGGGCGACGGCAGCGTAGAAGGCTGGCAGTTCAAGATCACGGATGCCAACGGGACAGAAATTAATGGTTCTCCCTTTACCTCCCAGGCAGACGGCACCATCCTGACGGAAAACATTCTTCCCGGTGAGTACACCATCGAAGAACTGTTCCCAGCGGACAGCCTGTTCTACTGCAAAAGTGAGAATCCCCAGAGAATTACAGTTGCCCAGGGCAAGACCGCAGGGGTTTTCTTCACCAACACCCTGCGTCCTGGTAAGATCACCGTAGAGAAGGTAGACACCACCGGAAGCCCCCTGGAAGGGGCTACTTTCCTGCTGGAATGGAGTGCGGAGGGTTCTCTGTGGTATCCCGTAACCTTTTCTGATTCCGAAGTTGTGGTGCGGGGCAGCTGCTCCAATCCCGATGTTTTGGAAGGGTGCCTGACCACTGGAGCGGACGGTATTCTGGAATGGGGCAGCCTCTATCCCGGCTTACAGTACCGCCTGACGGAAACCAAGGCACCGGACGGCTTCAAGCTGCTCACCAACACTGCTTTTGAAGGAGAGCTTCCTGTTGATGACTTGGAGATCGCAGTGCGTGTGATTAACGCCCGTATCTTCACCATGCCCGACACCGGAGCCAGCACGGGGCTGATTCTCAGAGTTCTCAGCATGATCGCTGCCATCGGCTGTCTGGTGATGATTCTATTTCGGAAAAAAGGGAAATAACTTTCTGTACCAAAAGAAAAAGCCGGAAACGCATCGGCTTCCGGCGATTACAGAGGATTGCGGATTATTCTTCAGTCGTGTATTCATCACAGGCAGTTTCCAATTTTGCGAAATCACAGTACATGGGATGGACTTTTCCAGTTTCTTTCTGCTCCCGGTAGATTTGTGTTACTTTAGCCAAAATGCCATCTTGTATCTTCTGGCAGAAGCGGTATTCCTTTTCTAACAGGTCTGCGTACTTTCTGTCAGGCAGAGCAGAAAAATCAATCCATGTGTATAGCGATTCCCGGACAGGAATCATCTTCTTCAGGTCAAGTGCAGCAAAGATTTTCAATGCGTCCGTCTCTGAGATGGATTTGAAAATATCCCGCTTACGAAGCTCCGTCTTTTTTACCTGTTCGTAAATCAGGTAATGGGCAGGCCCCACATTTTTCCACTTGGCGTGTTTCGGTTTCCCAGAGGTCAGAGGGATGAAATAGGAATATGTATCAATGGTAACGAGAATACCGAGGAAGGGCTTTTGCTCATAGTCCTTTTCCTGCGTGAACTGTACTTCCGGCTCGATACCATTGAGATACCGCAAATAATCGGTATCAATATTGTATAGACCCAGATTTTCAAATCGGATGTTCATTTCTATAGTCCCTCTCACAAAAAACGAGGGGATTTGCATCCCCCCGTATCGTTAACGCCCCGCACTTGGGATATAGGTGGCGGAACACCTGCTGTAACGCTTCGCACTTATGTTTGGGTGGCGAAACACCCGCTAAGAACCTCTCGGTTCACCATTATTATATGCAATTCTCCGCAGAAATGCAACCATTTTTTTAGAACAGGAGGTAAATTCGTATCTCAACCTTTTTTCATGCCAGGGACCAGCCCTGGCTTTTTTCATGCCTACCTTCATCCACATCTCACAATTCAAAACTACGATATAAGAAAGGAAAATGCAAAATGAAAAACTTTACCAAAATTCTTTCCCTCCTTCTGGCACTGGCCATGCTGCTGTGCTTCCCCGTTGCCGCTTCTGCCGCCGAAGTGGGCGACGCCACCATCGACGAATCCAAGACCGGCTCCCTGACCATCTACAAGTATGACCTGACCAACGCGGAAAAGGACGGCGTTTGGGATTCCTCCTATGTTTCCACCGGTGTGTTTGACCAGACCGGCGTGAACGATGTTCTGGGCGGCGCAGTCCGGGCCGGAGACACCGATACCCAGTCTGACCTGGGCAACGGTGAAGTGTCCTACGGTTACGCCATCAAGGGCGTGGAGTTCACCTATGTCAAGGTTGCGGATGTCGTCCAGTTCTCCGAGTCCGAGGCGGATAACCGCGCCGACAGCCATGTGGAAGTGCTGTACGCCATCGATAAGACCAAGGGTGCGGACTTCCTGAAGGCCCTGGGGCTGGAAAATGGCCTGAATCGCTATACCAACGCTGACCAGTTGGATTCCTCCAAGTATTTCTACCAGTCCGATGTGCTGATTGACGCCCTGGCCGCTCGCCTGGAAGCCAACTCCACCGTAGTCAAGAACGCTCTGGAAGCCTACAGCGCTGAGGGCGGCGGCACTGCCATGCCCCTGACCGATTCCTACGGCAAGACCCAGGCTGCCGATCTGGCTCTGGGCCTGTACCTGGTTGTGGAAACCAAGGTTCCCGAAATGGTTGTGTCCACCACCGATCCCTTCCTGGTATCCGTCCCCATGACCTCCGTTGACGGCAGCAACGCCACTGACGGCGGCACCCGCTGGATTTATGACATTACCCTGTACCCCAAGAACCTGACCGGCATTCCCTCTCTGGAAAAGACCCTGCGGGAGCAGGTGACTGACACTGGTAAGAACGGCGGCTCCGCTGCTGATATCACAGACGGTTACGCCCACACCGGCACCGCTTCCGATGGTGATGTCATCGACTACCAGATCATTTCCACCCTGCCCTCCATCACCTCCGAATCCACCTACCTGTCCTGCTACACCTTCGTGGATACTCTGTCCAAGGGCCTGACCTACAACAAGGGCGATGTGGTACTGGAGTTCTTCACCGATGCCGCCTGCACCGATTCCGTTGCCAAGTGGACGGAAGCTGACGGCAAGTTCACCGTTTCCTATAATACCACCTCTGCCGGAGAATCCGTTATGACCATTGAGATGTCCGCTGCCGGTCTGAGTGAGATCAACACCTCCAAGGCAGTCTATACCGACGCTTCCATGGTCAACTCCGGCTTCTCCGACTGCACTGTGAGAATCGCCTATCAGGCGACCATGAACAGCGACGGCTCCGTTGTTTACGGCGACACCGGAAACCCCAACGATGTGGTTCTGATCTGGAAGCGTTCTTCTCAGGACTACTATGATACCCTGGTTGACGATTGCCATGTGTTTACCTACGGCATTGACCTGACCAAGCTGTTCAGCGACGGCAACGGTGATTTCTCCAAGGTAGAGTTCCTGATCCAGAACAAAACCGACAATTTCTTTGTGAAAGCCGAGCTGAACGAGGACGAGGGCGTTTACTATGTGGTTGACCATGTGGCTGCGGAAGCCGACGCCACCCACTTTGTGCCCGTCAAGGCTGCTGATTCCAAGGGCAAAATCATCGTCAAGGGTCTGGAGGACGATACCTATACCATGACCGAGGTTCGCACTGACAGCGGCTATGTGATGCTGAAGCAGGGCATCGATGTGGTCATTTCCCAGACCGAAACCACTGACCTGTGCGACTTCTACGATTCCGATGTGCTGGGCCTGATCCAGAACGATCCCCGGTATGCCAGCATCATCAAGGACACAGGCGACCTGCACAATATGCCCCAGGCGCATCTGGAGCATAAGCTGCTGACCGCTTCCGCTGCCGTGGATGGCAAGAAGGTCAACATGGTGGAGGACAACGGTAGCCGGAATGCCGAAGCGCCCCTGACCGTGGTGAACACCCGTGGCTTTGACCTGCCCAAGACCGGTGACAATGGCACCATGATGTTTACCGTCATCGGCATCCTGCTGATGGCTGGTGCAGCCTCTGTCATCGTCCTGGTAAGCCGCAAGAAGCGCTCCGTCTGATTTTCACCGCCGCCCCGGAGGGACATTCCTCCGGGGCTTTCCCCATAAGGAGGGTTTCCTACGAAGCAAAAGCGTATCACAATCGCCCTGGCGGTCATTGCGTTCCTGATGGCCCTGGGGCTGACCCTGTATCCCGTTATCAGTAATTATGTAAACCAGAAGTATGCTTCCCAGATTCATGCTGCCTATCAGGAGATTATTGAGCAGGCAGATGACAGCGAACTTCTTAAAGCAAAGGAACTTGCCAATGCTTACAACCGCGCCATCGTCCCAGGTGCGACAGAAGCCTACAGTCAGGAAGGATTGCAGGCAGCATCCGAAGACTATGACAATCAGCTCAATATCGCTGGAAACGGCATTATGGGCTATGTGGTAATTCCAAAAATCAGCGTAAATCTGCCCATTTATCACGGCACCGAAAATGATTCTCTGGAACGCGGCATCGGGCACCTTCTTGGCAGCTCTCTTCCAGTTGGTGGAGAAAGCACTCATTCCATTTTGTCCGGTCACAGCGGCATGGCAAGTCAGAAAATGTTCACCGACTTAGAACAGCTCACCGCCGGGGATGTGTTCTATCTCCATGTTCTGAACGAAACCCTGGCGTATCAGGTGGTGGAGATCAACACTGTGCTGCCCTACGACACCAGCCTGCTGGGTATCGTCCCCGGCGAGGATCTGTGTACGCTGGTCACCTGCACCCCCTATGGAGTGAACACACACCGGCTTCTGGTGCGCGGTTCCCGGATTCCCTACGAGGAAGCCGCTGCCCTGACAGAAGAAATCCAGAGTGCGGAACCGGAAGTGTCCACATGGGAAGCAAAATACCTGCAAGGCATCCTCATTGGGATTCTCGCCGCCGCAGGGGTCATTCTGGTGGTTGTCCTTTCGGTACAGTGCTGGAAGAAGTTCCGAAAAAGGAAGAAAGGAGGCTGCTATGCGAAACGGTAAACTCCGAGCCTTTCTCATTGCCCTGATGCTGCTGGTGTTCGCCTCCGGTCTTGCCTTTCTCCTGTACCCCTATCTTTGGGGTGCCATGGTTGACCGGGAGATTCTCCTGAATGCTCAGAATTTTCTGAAACGGGGTGAAATCGCACCGACTGCCGAAGTCATTGTCACCATCGATTCCACCGAGCCGACTGCCCCGGAAAATGAAAGGGCCTACCCGGAGCTGTGGGCAGACATGGTTTGCTACAACGAAACCATCTACACTCAGGGGCAGGCAGGGCTGTCCTGCCAATACGATTACCAGAAGCCCAGCTTTACCCTGACGCAGTATGGTCTTGCGGATGAGGTTTTCGGCGTGATTTCCATTCCGGCTATGGAGCTGGAAATGCCGATCTTTCTCGGTGCAACAGAACAGCACATGGCAGCCGGTGCCGCCCATCTGAGCCAAACCAGCCTGCCCATTGGCGGGGATAACACCAACTGCGTCATTGCCGGACACCGGGGCTACAACGGTGCCAGCTACTTTCGCTACATCGACAAGCTAAAGGTCGGTGACACGGTTTCCATTACAAACCTTTGGGAGACGCTGACCTACCGGGTCTGCGAAATTAAGATCATCGACCCCAACGATGTAGAGGAAATTCTGATTCAGCCGGGGCGGGAGCTGCTGACCCTGCTGACCTGCCACCCCTACGCTTCCGGGGGAAAGCAGCGGTATGTGGTTTACTGTGAGCGTGTGGAATCCCCCGAAGCCCAAAAATCATAACGGATCGGAGGTAACACAATGGATTTTATCTGGAACAGCATCACGGACTGGCTGAAGGAGGTGCTTGTCAGCGGTATCGTCAGCAACCTGTCCGGAATGTTCGATTCCACCAATGAACAGATTGGAGAAATCGCCGGTCAGGTTGGTCTGACCCCCCAGGCGTGGAACAGCGGCATCTTCAACATGATTCAGAACCTTTCCAATAATGTGATTCTCCCCCTGGCCGGAGCGATTCTAGCAATCGTCATGACCCTGGAGCTGATCCAGCTCATCACGGACCGCAATAACCTCAATGATGTGGACACCTGGATGTTCTTCAAATGGGTGTTCAAGTCCGCCGCCGCGGTTCTCATCGTGTCCAACACCTGGACAATCGTCATGGGCATCTTTGATGCTGCCCAGAGCGTTGTCAACGGCGCTGCCGGGGTCATGATCGGAAATACCAGCATCGACATTTCCTCGGTGGTCACGGATTTGGAAAGCAGGCTCATGGAAGTGGATGTGGGGCCGCTGCTGGGACTGTGGTTTCAGTCCCTGTTCGTGGGTATCTGTACCTGGGCCATCACCATCTGCATTTTCATTGTCATCTACGGGCGCATGATTGAGGTGTACTTGGTGACTTCGGTAGCCCCAATTCCAATGGCGACCATGGCAAACCGGGAATGGGGTCAGATGGGGCAGAACTATCTGCGCACCCTGTTCGCCCTGGGCTTTCAGGCGTTTCTCATTATGGTCTGCGTAGCGATCTACTCGGTGCTGGTGCAGAACATCTCCGTATCCACCGATATAAGCACCGCCATCTGGACCTGTATGGGCTACACGGTGCTGCTCTGCTTCTGCCTGTTCAAGACCAGCAGCCTTGCCCGCTCCGTATTCAATGCCCACTAAGGAGGATAGAAAATGCCCTATGTAACCGTTCCCAAGGACCTTACCAAGGTCAAAAGCAAGGTTCTTTTCAATCTGACCAAGCGGCAGCTGATCTGCTTCAGCCTTGGCCTGCTCATTGGCATCCCCCTGTATTTCGCAACCAAGGAGCCGCTGGGCAATTCCTCTGCCGCCATGCTCATGATTCTCACCATGCTGCCTGCTTTTCTGTTCGCCTTGTACGAAAAGAACGGGCAGCATCTGGAGGTCATCATCCGCAATATGATTCGGGTTCTGGTGCTTCGCCCCAAAAAGCGCCCCTACAAAACCAACAACTTCTATGCCGTCATTGAACGGCAAAACCAGTTAGACAAGGAGGTATATCGGATTGTCCACCCAAAGAAAGCTGTCCCGCGCCGAAAGGAAAGCAGTACAGGCCGCTATCTCAAGGGCAAAGCGGACAGATAAGAAGGAAATGTCCGCCCAGGACAGCATTCCCTACCTGCAAATCCGTGTAGACGGAATCTGTCAGGTCACGCCCACCCACTTTAC
This sequence comes from Eubacteriales bacterium, assembly GCA_030539285.1. Taxonomy (GTDB): domain Bacteria; phylum Bacillota; class Clostridia; order Oscillospirales; family Oscillospiraceae; genus Faecousia. The sequence continues at coordinate 4,587 of JAUNSH010000015.1, read as the reverse complement.
CAAAACCATCCAGTTCCGGGACATCAACTACCAGCTCTCGGACAACGAGGACAAGCAGGCCATTTTCGACGGCTGGTGTGATTTCCTCAATTACTTTGACAGCTCCATCAAGTTCCAGTTTTCCTTCGTGAATCTGACCGCGCTCCGGGAATCCTTTGCCCGGGCAATTCCGCTGCGCTCTGACCAGTTTGAGAGCATCCAGCGGGAGCTGTCCAAAATCATCCAGGAGCAGCAGGCAAAGGGCAACAACGGCATTGTAAAAACCAAGTATCTCACCTTCGGCATCGATGCCGACAACATCCGCTCTGCAAAGCCCCGGCTGGAACGCATTGAAACGGACATCCTCAACAACTTCAAACGGCTGGGCGTCAGCGCCGAGGTGCTGAACGGACAGGAACGGCTCCGGGTTCTCCATGACATTCTCCGCATGGACACACCGGAGCCTTTTGTGTTCCGCTGGGAAGATCTGCCCCGCTCCGGGCTGTCCACCAAGGATTACATTGCCCCCAGCTCCTTCCTGTTCAGCCGTGCGAAGGATTTCCGCATGGGCAGGAAGTTTGCATCTGTCAGCTTCCTGCAGATTCTGGCCCCGGAGCTGAGTGACCGGATTCTCAAGGACTTTCTGGATATTGAAAGCAACATTGTGGTGAATATCCATGTGCAGTCCGTGGATCAGGTCAGCGCCATCAAAACCATCAAGCGCACCATCACCGATCTGGATAAGAGTAAGATTGAGGAACAGAAAAAGGCTGTCCGTGCCGGATATGACATGGATATCATTCCCTCCGACCTTGCCACCTACGGGGCCGAAGCGAAAAAGCTGCTGTCTGACCTTCAGAGCCGGAACCAGCGTATGTTTCTGGTCACTTTCCTGATCCTCAACACCGCCGATACCAAGCGGCAGCTGGACAACAATGTGTTTCAGACCAATTCCATAGCCCAGAAATATAATTGCAGCATTACGGCGCTGGACTATCAGCAGGAGGAAGGTATGGTCAGCAGCCTGCCCCTGGGCCTAAACCAGATTGAGATTCAGCGGGGACTGACCTCCTCCGGCGTGGCGATTTTCGTTCCCTTTACCACCCAGGAACTGTTCCAGGACAGCCCGGAGGCGCTGTACTACGGTATCAACGCCCTAAGTAACAACATCATCATGGTGGATCGGAAGCTGCTGAAAAATCCCAACGGTCTGATTCTCGGCACCCCCGGTTCCGGCAAGTCCTTCTCCGCCAAACGGGAAATCTCCAATGTGTTCCTCGCCACCGACGATGACATTATGATTTGCGACCCGGAAGGCGAATACTTTCCCCTGGTGCAGCGTCTGGAGGGACAGGTCATCAAGATTTCGCCCACCTCCAAGCACCACATCAACCCCATGGACATCAACCTCAATTACAGCGACGAGGAAAACCCGCTTTCGCTGAAATCGGACTTTATTTTGTCTCTGTGTGAGCTGATTGTGGGCGGCAAGGACGGCCTGAAGCCGGTGGAGAAAACCATCATTGACCGCTGTGTGCGGATGGTGTATCAGGACTACCTCAACGACCCCAAGCCGGAGAATATGCCCATCCTCGGCGATCTCTATGATTGCCTGCGTAAGCAGGAGGAAAAGGAAGCCCAGTTTGTTGCCACGGCTCTGGAAATCTATGTCACCGGTTCTCTGAATGTGTTCAACCACCAGACCGATGTGGATGTGAGCAACCGGGTGGTGTGCTATGACATCAAGGAGCTGGGTAAGCAGCTCAAGAAGATCGGTATGCTGATTGTTCAGGATCAGGTCTGGAACCGCGTCACCATCAACCGGGAAGCCAGCAAAGCCACCCGGTACTACATTGACGAGTTCCACCTGCTGCTGAAGGAGGAACAGACCGCCGCCTATTCCGTGGAAATCTGGAAGCGGTTCCGTAAATGGGGCGGAATCCCCACCGGCATTACCCAGAATGTCAAGGACTTGCTTGCCAGCCGCGAGGTTGAGAATATCTTTGAAAATTCGGATTTTATCTATATGCTCAATCAGGCCGCTGGCGACCGGAAGATTCTCGCCCAGCAGCTCGGCATTTCTCCCCACCAGCTTTCCTATGTGACCCATTCCAATTCGGGGGAGGGACTGTTGTTCTACGGCGATACCATTGTGCCCTTCGTGGATAACTTCCCCAAGGATACGGAGCTTTACCGCCTCATGACCACCCGTCCAGCAGATCAAAAGGAGGAAAACACCAATGACGGCGAATGAAATCCGGAACGGAAAAGCACTGCCCATTGCTGTGTCGGCTGAATACAGCAAATGTATTCAGATGCTTGCCCTGGCAATCGACTACTGTACCGAAAATAAGGGCAGCGAAGCAGCTTTGACCGAAATCGGGCAGGCAGGATTCGCACGCTTCAATGCGATTCTCGCAAAAGAGCAGCCGCTTCAGAGGATGCCTCAGAATGGCGGTTTTGATGCAGCAGAAAGGGTTTTACTGACATTCTGGGCCTGTATGCTTTTTTATCCCAAACTGACGTTGGATCGGTTCGCTGTGTATGCGGAAATGAACGTCCTTCTGAAAGATATGCTGGCAGGTGGTTGGTTTGCATGAATCCCGGCTGCAATTCACCGATGCGGAGCGAGCTGATCCCGTCATGGGCAAGGCGGTTCGGAAAGCGGAAAAGGCTGCTGACAAGGCGGAGAAAGCCCAGGCAAAAATCCCCACCAAAAAAGTTATCAAGCGGGAACTGATTACCGACAACAGCAGCGGCAAAATCAAGGTGAAGCTGCATTTTGAAGATACCGAGAAAAAGCCGCCCTCCCAGCTCAAAGTCACCGACGCTCCTGCCGCCGCTGTCCGCAGACAAATTCGCCGGAATCTACGGGAATCCGAGGATGATAATGCAGGGGTGGAAGCTGCGGGGAGCACTTTGGATACCGCCGAGGGCACAGGGCACCTCCTTCAGGAAGCCCACCATCATGCCCAGCTCCAGCCCTACCGTGCCGCTGCCCGTGCGGAAAAGCAGCTTGAGAAAGCCAATCTCCACGCCTTGCAAAAGAAAGCGGAGGTGGAACAGCCCACCAGCAACCCTTTGTCCCGGTGGCGTCAGAAGCAGGCCATCAAGCGCCAGTATGCTGCTGCCAAAGCTGGCAGAGGGGCATCCACTGCCGCTCACACTGCCGGGAATGCCGCAAAGGCTGCGAAAACCACGGCAGAGGAAACAGGAAAGTCAGCGGCTTTCGTCTTGCGTCATAAAAAGGGGTTCGCCGCTGTCCTTGGCCTCCTGTTGATGCTGGCATTTCTGCTCAATGCCGTGTCCTCCTGCTCCATGATGGTGGAGGGTATCGGCGCTGGACTTGCCTCCGGAAGCTATGCCGCTTCGGATGATGCCATTGTCGGGGCGGAAGCTGCTTACTGTGCCATGGAACAGGCATTGCAGCGGCAGCTTGACCGCTTTGAAATCACCCATGACTACGACGAATACAGCTGCGATCTGGATGAAATCGGCCATGACCCCTATGTGCTGACAGCAATTCTGTCCGCCCTTCATCCGGGAGAATGGACACTCAGCGAGGTAATGGATACGCTGGATATGCTGTTTGAAAAGCAGTATATCCTGACTGTGGATGTGGAAACGGAAACCCGTTACCGTGATCCTGACACCGGGGAGGATGTTCCCGCCTGGGCGGAAAATGCTGAGCCGTATGACTATTCCTCCTGTACGGTAACGCTGGAGAACTTTGATCTGAGCCATGTGCCTGTGTATATCATGAATGAGGAAACTTTAAGCCGGTATGCACTGTATATGGCTACTCTTGGCAACCGCCCTGACCTGTTCCCGGATTCCGAATACATCGACAAGCATCTGGTAAACAGCTACACCGATTACGATATTCCACCTGAAGCGCTGGAGGATGCGGAATTTGCCGCCATGATAAAGGAAGCGGAAAAATATCTGGGCTATCCCTATGTCTGGGGCGGCAGCAGTCCCAGCACCTCCTTCGACTGCTCCGGCTTTGTTTCCTGGGTTATCAATCACAGCGGCTGGAACGTGGGGCGGTTAAGCGCCCAGGGCCTGTGCAATATCTGTACGCCTGTGTCCCGCAGCAACGCCCGTCCCGGTGATCTGGTATTTTTCGTCGGAACCTATGACACACCCGGCGTTTCCCATGTAGGTATCTATGTAGGCAACAATCGCATGATCCACTGCGGCGACCCCATCACCTACACAAATATCAACACACAATACTGGCAGTCCCATTTCTACACCTATGGGCGTCTGCCCTGATAAGGAGCGTGATTTTATGAATCCCAAACTTCAAAAACTCCGTGCCGAACTGGAAAAAAACACGGAGAAGATCAGCAAGCTCCAGTCCCGAAATACAGAGCTGAAACAGCAGATTCAGGAGCTGGAGAACATCGACATCATCGGCATGGTTCGGGAGTGCGGTCTGACCCCGGAGGAATTGTCCGGTCTGCTGGCAAAAGTCCAGGCTTCCCCCAAAGCTGCCGAAACCAAGGAAAAGGAGGATGCTTCCATTGAGGCTTAATCGCCGCTTTTTCACCCTGTTGGCGGTGCTGATGCTGTGTATGTCCTTTCTGACCATCACGGCATCCG
>JAUNSH010000068.1 GCA_030539285.1 Eubacteriales bacterium | reverse complement strand
AGGAGGTGACGCAATTTGGCAAGCAGAATCAAGGGCATTACCGTTGAGATTGGCGGCGATACCACAGGTCTCGACAAGGCGCTGAAAAGCGTCAACTCGTCCATCAAGACCACCCAGTCCGGTCTGAAGGATGTATCCAAGCTGCTGAAGCTGGACCCCACCAATACGGAACTGCTCACCCAGAAGCAGAAGATGCTCAAGGACGCCATCGGCTCTACCAAGGAAAAACTGGATGCGCTGAAGCTGGCCCAGGAGCAGGCCAAAGCACAGCTGGAAAGCGGCGACCTGGGGCAGGACAAATACGATGCCCTCCAGCGGGAAATCATCGAAACCGAGCAGGAGCTGAAACGCCTGCAGGAGCAGGCTATTGAGTCCAATGCGGCTCTGGCTAAGATTGAAGAAGTAGGAGATAAGCTGCAAACCGCCGGGGATAAGATTTCCGGTGCCGGTCAGAAGCTGCTCCCGGTGACTGCCGCTGTGGCGGGGCTTGGTACGGCGGCGGTCAAGACCACAGCGGACTTTGACACCTCCATGAGCCAGGTGCAGGCCACCATGGGCATCACCAAGGATGCCATGTCCGAACTGAACGGCGAGTCTGTCAATACGGTGGAAGCACTCCGGGATCTTGCCAAGCAGATGGGTTCGGAAACGGCCTTCTCCGCCAGCGAGTGCGCGGATGCCATGAACTACTTGGCGCTGGCTGGTTACGATACCCAGGAAATCTATGATACGCTGCCCACCGTGCTGAACCTGGCGGCGGCTGGCGGCATCGACCTGGCTTCGGCTTCGGATATGGTGACGGACGCCATGTCCGCTCTGGGAATGGAAACCAGCGAAGCGGATACTATGGTGGATCAGATGTCCAAAACCGCTTCCACCACCAACACCTCGGTCGCCCAGCTGGGGGAAGCCATCCTGACCATCGGCGCAACCGCCAAGACGGTCAAGGGCGGCACGGCGGAGTTGAACACCGCTCTGGGCATTCTGGCCAACAACGGCATCAAAGGCGCGGAAGGCGGCACGCACCTGCGAAACGTGATCCTCGCTCTGCAAAGCCCCACGGACAAAGCCGCCGCCTGCATGGAGAGCCTGGGTGTGGAGGTCTACGACTCCGAAGGCAATATGCGTTCCCTCAACGATATTCTGGGGGATTTGAATACCAGTATGGACGGGATGACTTCCGCTGAAAAGCAGAACATCATCTCGTCCATTTTCAATAAAACCGATCTGGCCGCTGTCAATTCGTTGCTTTCCAATACCGGAGACAGCTGGGACAGTCTCCAGCAGTCCATTACGGAAAGCGGCGGCGCGGCCCAGCAGATGGCGGATACACAGCTGGACAACCTGTCCGGCCAGATCACCATTCTAAAGTCCGCACTGGAGGGGCTTGCCATTTCCTTCGGTGAAATCCTCATGCCAAAAATCCGGGCGGCGGCAAAGAAAATCCAGGAATTTGTCGACAAGCTGAACGGCATGAACGATGAGCAGAAAGAAACCGTGTTGAAAATCGCGGCGGTTGTTGCTGCCATCGGTCCCATGCTCATTCTCTTCGGCAAAGTGACTTCCACAGTCGGTACAGCCATGAAGGGCTTTTCCGGTCTGACGAAGGGCATCGCCAAGCTGGGCGTAAAGATCGCCGGGAGCAGCGGCTCCATCACCGGACTGGGAAGTGCGCTTGGGGCCGTGGCGGGGCCGGTGCTTGCCGTGGTGGCGGTGATCGGCACGCTGGCAGCCGCCTTTGCAACGCTCTGGAAAACCAACGATGAATTCCGGGAAAATATCATCGGCACATGGAATCAGATCAAAGAGACCATCAGCGGCTTCTGTCAGGGCATCGTTGACCGGCTGAACAGCCTGGGCTTTGAATTTGAAAGCATTACCGAAGTGCTGTCCGCTGTATGGCAGGGGTTCTGTGATCTTCTCGCTCCGGTCTTTGAGGGTGTGTTCAACCACATCGCCAATACACTGTCCACGGTACTGGATGTCATTCTGGGCATCGTGGATGTATTCATTTCCGTATTCCAGGGCGACTGGTCCGGCGCGTGGGAGGCCGTGAAGGGAATCTTCACCACCATGTGGGAAGGACTGGTCAGCTGGTTTGAGAATATTCTGGGTACGCTCAAGGGCGTGGCGGATGTGGTGCTGGGATGGTTTGGCACCAGCTGGGATGAGGTGTGGAACGCTGTATCTACCACCTTCACAAATATCTGGAACGGTATCATCACCTTCTTCTCGAATACCTGGGAAACCATCAAAAACGTGGTCAGTGTGGGCATCCAGTTCATTGGCTCTCTGCTTGAAGCGGCATGGGATATCATCACGCTGCCGTTCCAGCTGATCTGGGAGAACTGCGGCGATACCATTACCAGCATCTGGGAAACCATCAAAACCACGGTGGGCAACGCCATCAACGCCGTTTCCACCACACTGTCCTCGGTGATGAACGCCATCCAGACAACCATCAGCACCATTTGGACTGCCATCAGCACAAAGATCAGCACGGTGGTAAACAGCATCAAAACGACCGTGTCCACTGTGTTTAACGCAATCAAAACCACGGCCACTACCATCTGGAACGGCATCAAGACCTCCATCTTCACGGTGGTGGATGGGGTCAAAACCAAGGTGACCACGGTGTTCAATTCCGTGAAAAGCACCCTGTCCTCGGTGTTCAGCAGCATCAAGAGTACCGCCACCTCGGTATGGAACGGGATCAAGAGTGCCATTACCGGGCCGATTGACCAGGCCAAGACGCATATCAGCAATGCGCTGAACAGCATCAAGAGCTTCTTCGCCAACTGTAAGCTGTCCCTGCCGCATATCAAGATGCCCCACTTCAGTATCTCCGGCAGCTTCTCCCTGAACCCGCCCAGTGTACCGCACCTTTCTGTGTCCTGGTACAAGGAGGGCGGCATCATGACTGACCCGACCCTGTTCGGCTTCAACGGCTCCAGTCTTATGGCTGGCGGTGAAGCCGGGCCGGAAGCCATTCTGCCGCTGAAGAGCTTTTACACCAAGCTGGAAGCCATGCTGGACAGCAAGCTGAATATGAGAGGCATGGAGAAATATCTGGCGGTCATTGCCCGGAACAGTGAGAAGGGCATCTATCTGGACGGCAGCACCCTGGTGGGCAAGCTGGCACCCGGCATGAACCGGCAGCTGGGCATTCTGGCCGCACAGGAGGTGTACCGATGAGTACCATGACAAACGGCGCGACCATTACGGTGATTGCTACCGGAAAAAGCTATCATACCCTCCGGGACTGGGGCCTTGCCATTGGAAACAACAACTGCATTGGCACCCCGGTCCAGGAGACCTTTTATTATGTGACTGGCAGTCATCCCGCCATCATTGAGCCGGACGAATGGGAGCAGGTGCAGGCAGAGTTCGCCAGACGGAAGACCCTGGGCAAAGCCTACAGTGGAAAGAGCGTTTTTTCAGCCAAACTGGTCTGCGAGGACTGCGGTGCTTTCTTCGGTCCCAAGGTATGGCACTCCACCGACCAGTACCGTCGCACCATCTGGCAGTGCAACGGCAAATTTGCAAACGAGGAACGCTGCCACACTCCTGTGGTGGACACCGAAACCATACAGCGGCTTTTCATAAAAGCCTACAATCTGATGATGCAGGATCGGGTGCAGATAATTAAGCAATGTGAAGTGTGGCGTGCGCGGCTGATGGATTTCGGAACACTGGACGCTGATATTGAACGGCAGCTTGAAGAAACCCAAGTGGTTGCCGAACTGGTCAAAGCGGCAGTCAAGGAAAACGCGTCCACTGCGCAGTCCCAGGAAGCCTACCTCAAAAAGTACGCGGCCCTCACCCAACGGTATGAAACGGCGGCTACGGAACTGGAGCGGTTACAGAGCCTACGCACCTCCCGCAGTCAGCAGGACAAGAAAATGGCGCTTTATATCCGCACCCTCAAGAAACAGCCGGAAGTAATGCATGATTGGAACGACACCATCTGGACGGTGATGATTGAAAAGGCCATTGTTCACAAGGATGGACAAATCACTTTTGTTTTCCAGAACGGCACGGAAACCAAGGTCGGAGCGTAACTGCTCCGGCTTTTTTCTTTGCCGAGGAATAATTAAAAGATGAACACCCCTTGGCTCAAAATGCACACCCCACAGACCTTTCGTTAAATGGTATAGAGGTGTAAAACGAAAAAGGCTCCACGGTGACCATTTGAGAATCACCGTAGAGCCTGTTATCGTTAAAAGGTATAGGAAAACCCTTGTAAATAGGGGCTTTTGCAAAAGGAAACTGGACACCCGCTTCGATACGCATTGTATCAAAACTGGTGTCCAGTTATGGTGCCGGTGACCGGACTCGAACCGGTACGCCATCGCTGGCGGTGGATTTTGAGTCCACTACGTCTACCATTCCATCACACCGGCATTGTACTTTCTAGTATAGTACAAAACCCGGAAAAAAGCAAGAAAAATTTTGCCGGACGGCATTGCCGTCCGGCGTTTTTCAGCATTCGGTGATGATGTATAGGCTGGAGCCGAAATCCCCTTGATTGCGCTGGCCCTTGTCATAGCCAGTACCCCGGAATAGGGGGGGCAGGGGAATGCCGCTTTCCAGTGCTCCGCCGGAGACGGTGAGGACTTCTTCTCCTTCCGGCAGGGTTACGTGCCGGTCGGCGATGCGCAGCAGCTGGCCGTTGGGGTCGATGGAAACGGGAGCCACGTGCTTGAGAAGACTCCCAAACTGCCCGATGCGAAGGGCCTGGGACAGGGAGGCCACCTGATACCGGGTGCGGTTCTCCAAGCCCCGCACCCGCAGCCACTCGTAGCCCGGCGCAGCGTGAGTGAGCGTGTGGAAGACGCCCACGAGAGTTGTCTCGCCGTCGCTGACCTGCCAGCCGGTTTCCGTCCGGGCAAAGCGTCCGAACTGGAAAATTTCCCGGTAGGCTTTGTAAAATTCGATCTGTGCCTGAATTTCCCTTACTTCCACGGGAAGCAGGTGCTTTAAATCCAATTCGTAGCCCAGACACCCGAAGAAGGCCACGTTTCCGCGGGTGGACAGGGGCGTTGCACGAAGGGTTTGGGCGTGGGGCGCGGCGGAGACATGGGCCCCCATGGTGGACTGGGGGTAGAGGTAGGAATAACCGTTCTGGATCCGTAGACGCTCGATGGGGTCGGTATTATCGGAGGCCCAGACTTGGGGGCCGAAGCAGAGCATCCCTAAATCGAAACGGTTGCCGCCGGAGGAGCAGGTTTCCAGCAAAATCTGGGGCCGAGGGGCAAAAATGCGGCGTAAAACCTCGTACAGCCCCAGTATGAAATCGTGGGCCTTGCTGCCCAAGGCGATGGAATGGCGGTTCATGTCCCACTTGACATAGGAAATCTCGGCGCTGTCTAAGATGTTGGAGACGTTTTCCACGATATGATCCCGGACTTCCTGCTTTGTCAGGTCCAGAAGCAGTTGATTTCTTCCGTACACCGGGGAAAAATCGTCGGTCAGCGCCCAGTCCGGGTGGGCGCGGAAAAGGTCGGAATCCTCGTTGACGGACTCCGGCTCGAACCACAGACCAAAGTCTATGCCCAGTTCCCTGATTTTTCGGGCCAGCCCGGTGAGGCCTCCGGGCAGCTTTTTCCTGTTCACGGTGTAGTCGCCCAGCCCGGCGTGGTCGTCATTTCGGCTTCCAAACCAGCCGTCATCCAGCACGAACAGTTCACAGCCCAAGTTTTTGGCTTTCCCTGCCAATTCCAGCAGCCGCCGCTGGTTAAAGTCGAACATACAGCCCTCCCAGCTGTTGAACAGCACCGGGCGGGGGCGGTTCTTCCAGTACGGGGGGACAATGTGTTCCATTACAAAGCGGTGCATAGCCTGAGACAGGCCGCCAAAGCCCCCATCGGAGACGCACAGCACCGCTTCCGGCGTCTCGAAGCAGTCGCCCGGAGTCAGCTCCCGGCAGAATTCCGCGGGATTCACGCCCTGCATGACCCGGGTCAGCCCCTGTAAGGAGCGCTGGGCGCTGGCGTAGTGGTTTCCGGAGTAGATCAGGTTGAAGCCGTAGACCCGGCCCCATTCCTCGTTGGCCCCGGGAGCGGACAGCAGGAAGCCGGGATTATTGCGGTGGGAGGAGGCCCCGGTGCGGCTCTCGCAGACCACCTTCGCCTCCTGCACCGGGGTGTCCCGGCGGCCCATCTCCGTGATCCAGCCGCCGTGGAAGGAGGTCATGGTACTGCTTCCGGGCAGGTCAAGGCAGAAGCTCATGCACTTGCCCAGACGGATGGGAGCGTCCCCGACGTTTTCCAGTACCGCGCGGCGCACCAGCGCGGTGGGGAAAACGGTGTAGTATAATTTCAGCCTTGCGCCGGGCTGCGCAAGGGTCAGTTCCAGGGTTTGGCTGCCGCCGTGGGCCTGGGGCAGGCCGCAGGCCATCGGCTCGCTTCCTTCGATGATTCGACTGCCAGTAAACCGAAAATCTGTGGACTGGCCAAGCAGCTCCAGCGGAGCTTCCCGGTAGTCGCCCCGGCCGCTGCCGCTCCATTCCAGAGCCATGGCGTCCAGACAGCTGGCAGGATCGCCTTTCTCCAGCAGCACGCTGCTGCCCCAGCCCAGTCCGGGCCGCAGGCTCAGGGCAGCAGCATCGGTGGTCTGCACGGGCGGGCCGAAATACAGGTGCTCTGGGATGCCGTATTGGTTGATTTTCAGCAAATAGGAATATTGCTCCGTATACAGGTGAAAAACGGCGTTTTCTTCAATAATCATGGGAAAACCTCCACTCGACGAACAATCGTCCCATATTGGGGGAATACCTCTTCCGTCTCGCCTTCGGCGATCCACCTTATAAATTAAGGTGTGATTGCCACTGGCAATCATTGAATTTTGATTCGCTGCGCGGAGCACCACCCCAAAGGGGAAGGCAAGCTCTGCTTCCAGTATAAAAAATCCCCGCCGGGCTGTCAACTGCTTCTTGCTCACCCGCGGGGAGAATGCTATACTCTTAATCAGGAGGGATGAACCATGGAACGAAACCGCTGGTATAAGGATAAGGTATTCTATCAGGTCTGGTGCCGCTCTTTTAAGGACGGCAACGGGGATGGCATGGGCGACCTGTGGGGCGTGCTGGAAAAACTGGATTATATCCAATCGCTGGGCTGCGACGGCATCTGGTTTTCACCTATCTACCCCTCGCCGGGGGCGGACTGCGGATATGACATCTCCGACTACCGGGACATCGCCCCGGAATTCGGCGGCATGGAGGCCTTCAAAAAGGTGCTGGACGGTGCCCACGCCCGGGGCATGAAGGTGATCATGGACTTGGTGGCGAACCACACCAGTGATGAGCACGAGTGGTTCCAGAAAAGCCGCCGCCGCATTGACCCCTACACCGACTATTACATCTGGCGTCCGGCGGGGGAGAATGGGAAGCTGCCCAACAATTGGGATTCCAACTTTGAGGGCAAGGCCTGGACCTACGACGAAGTCCGGGGGGAATACTATCTCCACCTGTTCGCCGTCAAGCAGCCCGACCTGAACATGGATAACCCAAAAGTCCGGGAGGAAATCAAGGACATCATGCGCTTCTGGCTGGATCTGGGGGTGGACGGCTTCCGGGAGGACGTGATCACCTATATCTCCAAGAAGGAGGGACTGCCCGACGACCACCTTTTCCCCATCTACAAGGGAATGCCCCACTACAACCACGGCCCCCACGTTCACGAATACCTGGAAGAATTCAAGCGGGATGTCCTCGACCACTACGACTGCTTCACCATCGCGGAAGCACCGCTGGTGTGGCCCCGGCAGGCTCTGCGCTACATCGATGAGAAAACCGGACAGCTGGACATGATGATCCAGTTCCAGTGCGTCGCCGCCGACTGCCTGTTTACGGACTACATCCCCACAAAGTTCAGCCTGCGGAAGATGAAGCGGGCGTTTTCAAGCTGGCAGTACCGCATGAAGGGAAGGGCGTGGAATGTTTTATATTTGGAAAACCACGACCATCCCCGGACCGTGTCTCGGTACGGCAGCGAGAAATTCCAAAAGGAAAGCGCGAAGATGCTGGCGGCTATGTACCTGTTCCAGCAGGGCACGCCCTTCGTCTATCAGGGGCAGGAGATCGGCATGACCAACTGGCGGCCTGAGGACCCCAGGGCGTACCGGGATGTGCAGTCCATCTATCAGTACGGGCACAGCAAAAAATCTCCCCAAAAGCGGTTGGAAATGCTGTGGCGGTCTTCCCGGGATTCCGCCCGGACGCCGGTGCAGTGGGATGAAAGTGAAAACGCGGGCTTTACGACTGCGCAGCCTTGGATGGCGGTAAATGAAAACTACCGGGAGATCAACGTTGCCCGGCAGGAAAAGGACCCGGATTCCGTGCTGAATTTCTACCGCAAGGCCATTCACTTACGCAAGAGCCTGTCCTGTGTGCGAAACGGCGTGTACCGGGAATACCGGCACTGGTCGGGCAAGCTGTATCTGTACTCCATGAAAGACGGACAGGAAACCATTCTGGTGGTGTGTTCCTTCTCTGATAAGGAACTGCCCTTCAAGGCCCCGGCGGGGTTTATTCTTGCGGATGGGGAGAAAATCCTCGGAAATTACCGCAATTCCGACGAGGAGACCCTGAACCCCTATGAATGCAGAGTGTATCTGTGGAAATAAGAACAGGGCAGCCCAAACCGGGCTGCCCTTTATGCAACTTCGTAGGGCGGGGTCATGACCCCGCCGACCACGTGATATATCCGCTGCGTTTTCGTCCGATGGTAGTCGGGTGGTATACATCCAACAAATCCCACTCACCGAAGACTGTATGTAATCGAAACTGCGTCGGCGGAGTCGTGACTCCGCCCTACGATCACTTTTCCAGAATGACTGCGCAGTCTGTCTGTGCCAGCGCATTCTTGATATATGCGGCGGCGTCGGCGGGGGAGAGCTTTACCTGCTCGCCGGTGGCCATATTCTTCACGGAGCACACACCCTCGGCGATCTCGTCCTCGCCCAGAAGGACCGCGAAGGGAACTTCCAGCTTGTTAGCGTAGGCCATTTTCTGCTTGAACTTCTTCTGTTCGCCGTACAGCTGCACCCGCAGGCCGGCGGAACGGATGGTCTCCGCCACGGCGATGGCGGCGGCGGGGTTCTCCGTCATGGGCAGCACCAGCGCGTCGGCGGGAGCGCTGGGCAGGGCGGGATTCAGCAGGCCCTGCTCGTCCAGCACGTAGAACAGTCTCGTCAGGCCGATGGAAATGCCCACGCCGGGCAGGGGCTTGTCGATGTAGTAGCCCGCCAGATTGTCGTAACGGCCGCCGGAGCAGACGGAGCCGATCTCCGGGTGGTCAAGCAGGGTGGTTTCGTAGACGGTGCCGGTGTAGTAGTCCAGGCCCCGGGCGATGGTCAGGTCAACGGCGAAGTTCGCTTCCGGTACGCCGAAGGCGGTGAGGTTGGCGGTGACGGCCTTCAGCTCCGCAAGGCCCTGATCGAACATCTCATTTTTCCCGGCGTAGCCCTCCAGCGCGGTCAGAACCTCCGCGTTGGTGCCGGTGATGGCAATGAATTTGAGAATTTCATCGGCTTGCTCTTCATTCAGGCCGCAGTCCTCCAGCAGAATGACCTTGACCTTCTCCGCGCCGATCTTGTCCAGCTTGTCCACGGTGCGCATAATGTCGCCGCTTTTCTCGGACAGGCCCAGCATGGCGTAGAAGCCGTTGAGAATTTTCCGGTTGTTCACCCGGATCTGGAACCGGCTCAGGCCGAAGCCCCGGAATACCTTGTAGATGATGGCGGGAATTTCTGCTTCGTTGAGGATGTCCAGCTTGCCGTCGCCGATGATGTCGATGTCCGCCTGATAGAACTCCCGGAACCGGCCCCGCTGGGCACGCTCGCCCCGGTAGACCTTGCTGATCTGGAAGCGGCGGAAGGGGAAGGCCAGCTCGTTATAGTGCAGGGCCACGTACTTTGCCAGGGGCACCGTCAGGTCGAACCGCAGGGCCAGGTCGCTGTCGCCCTTGGTAAAGCGGTAGATCTGCTTCTCCGTCTCGCCGCCGCCCTTGGCGAGTAAGATCTGGGCATCCTCGATGACGGGGGTGTCCAGGGGGGCAAAGCCGTAGGAAGCGTAGGTAGTCCGCAGAATTTCCATCATTTTCTCAAAGCGGATCTGCTTTCCGGGCAGCAGTTCCATAAAGCCGGACAGAGTCCGGGGCTTGATGATCTCCATAGTCATTCTCTCCAATCTGTTTTTAGAGACAAGATATAAGATACAAGATAGAAGATAGCGCCAAAATCAGGTATATCTTGTATCTTGTATCTCGTATC
>JAUNSH010000014.1 GCA_030539285.1 Eubacteriales bacterium | reverse complement strand
AGCGCATCCTTGGTAAGGATGAGGTCGCCAGTTCAAATCTGGCTAGCAGCTCCAAACCGCTGAAATCTCTTGGGTTTCGGCGGTTTTTCTTGTATTTAGGAAAACCACCGGCACGGCCGGTGGTTATGAAAGAATCACAGCATAACATTCCGCCTGTTCTTATCTACCGGGTATTCTTCCAGAGGGCGGGGAGATCATGGAAGGCATCAGCGGATTTTCCGGCAGTGCTGACCGCGCAGCTCCCATGCAATGCGGCAGCTTTCCTCCAGCTCTTCGCTGGCAGTGAAGGCGTCCATCAGCGTTTTTCCGGGTGCCACCAGACCATGGTTGCGCAGAAGCCAGCCGTTGGAGACATCCAGTTTCCGACGGAACGCGCACATCAGTTCCGGGGAACCCGGGGCGGCATAGTCCACGAGACTGACGCTGCCCAGCTTCATACGCAGATAGGGCGTGTAGTCAGGAATGCAGTCATCCTCATTGTCGTGTTCCAGGCAGCTCCAAAGAACGCTGTAGGTGCTGTGGATGTGGATCACGGCACCACAGGTGTTGTCGTGCTGATATACAGCCAAATGCAGCGGCCATTCCTTACTTGGTTTCTTTCCGGAAACCAAACTGCCCTGCAGATCGACACAGCTGAAATCCTCCGGGCGGAGCCTGCCGAAGCAGGTTCCGCTCGCGGTGATATACACATGACCGTCGTGGAGGAAGCTCATATTCCCCGAGGTCCCGGAGCCCATGCCCCGGTCAAAGTAGCTCTTGGCGATCCAGCATGCCAATTCCAGTATTTCTTCCAAAGTGTCCATATCATAACTCCTTCGTCATAGTCAGCGCGCGGCTGAAAAAATCTTCCTGTCCAAAGTTTCCGGATTTCAGAACCAGCCGGACATCCGGCTGCTCCAGAGGGATCAGAATGGGCACACCGGGGGCGATGCTCTGTCCGATTCGGAAAGTGCGGTACCCCAGACGGCGGGTAACGGCTCCGGAGGTTTCGCCGCCGGCCACAATGATCCGCCGTACGCCATCCGCCGCAGCCAACGCGGCCGTTTCCGCCAGCGTTTTTTCAATCAGCGCCGAGAGGGCTTTCCCTTCGGCGTTCCTTTTCGCCTTCAATCCCTCAGAAGATTCCCAGGCGTAGATCAGCGGCGCGTCAGTATCCAGTGTCCGTGCCTGTGCCCACAGGGCATCTGGCGTTTGACGGCCGTTCAATATCTGCGCATCCTCCAGGCGGACCGCCGCACCGCCATGGGAGAGATAGTAGTTCGTCTGTGCGTTGGTCGCGACGGAACAGCTGCCGGCGAGGATCACGGCGGGGCCACTGGTTCGGGTAGAAACAGTTTGCGGGGCACCTCCTTTTTTCAGCCGCCTGGCCAGCGCTGTCAAAAGGCCTGAGCCGCCGCTGAGGACCTTAAAGCTGCCAAAGGCATCCGCGATGACCTCCGCGTCGGTATCGACGGTATAATCCGGGATCAGATAGCAGTGCTCCTGTCCCTTTGAAAAGTCCGAGATCACGTCCATCATATCCTGTCTGCGTCCCCGCAGCAATTGGGAGGGGAGCTCCATGGCGGGATATTTGCTTTGCGGTTCCATAAGCTTGGAAATACGGCTCTCCCACATGGGGGTCAGCGGATGATCCTTCATGGGGCTTTCAGCCAAGGGCACACCATTGACATAGAGGATGCCGTCTTTAACGGTTCTGCCGTTGGCGGGGAGGGCGGGACAGAGGAGCGTGCAGGGAACATCCAGGAATTCAAGCGCGGCGTCCACGACCGGTCCAATATTTCCGGACGGTGTGGAGTCGAAGGTAGAGCAGTATTTGATATAGAAGTGCGTGGCTCCCTGCTCCTGAAGCCACCGGACAGCGCCCAGGGAATCCGCAACTGCCACCGAGGTTTCCTGGGTGCGTGATTTCAGCGCGATCACGACGGCTTCGCAGTCCTCTGGAAGCCGAAATCCGGGACTCGGGATGCCGCTGTAGAGGATCGTATTCATCCCACCAGCTGCCAAAAAGGATGCGGCATCGCTGCCTCCGGTGAAGTCATCGGCAATACAGCCAAAAATCAAGCCTTGTTCCATAATCTGCTCCTTTCGATAGCGGCAGGCCGGGCAAGCCCTGTGTTTTCAGACCGGTCTTCGTGATCAATGGCACCGCCATACCATAAAACTGGTTTTACCCGCTTTCATTGAATCCACTGAGAATCCTGATGAGAGTAGTATAGATTCAGTAGGAGAAAAAGTCAAATCCTTTACGCTGCGGGGAAATGAGATCACCGGGCAAGAGAGATACTGCCGCCGTCAGCGCCGCTCCTTCGGCATGTACCGAACGCTGCAACAGGACAACCCGCTGCACGCTCTTGCCTATTGACAAAAAAAGGGGTTTGCGGTAAGATTCTTCTGAATTGAAAGAGAGAAGGAAAGAATATGTACGGTTTGGGAACCATCATCAATACTGCCGCTATCGTGGCGGGCGGCGCAGGCGGGGCACTGTTCGGGCGCTTTCTCAAGGAGAATGTGCAGGACACGCTGACCAAGTGCTGCGGTGTCAGTACGCTGTTCATCGCCATCACCGGGGCCTTGGAGCAGATGCTGACCGTCGAAAACGGAGCCATCGTCAGCCAAGGGGCCATGCTGGTCATCGGGTGCCTGACCATCGGCGCGGTGATCGGAGAGCTTCTGAATCTGGAAGGGGCCTTTGAAAGGTTTGGCGAGTGGCTGAAGCTGAAAACCGGCAACGCAAAGGATAAGCGTTTTGTGGATGCCTTCGTCACCGCCTCTCTGACGGTATGCATCGGAGCCATGGCTATCGTCGGGTCCATCGAGGACGGCATCACCGGGGACTATTCCATCCTCGCCACCAAGGCAGTGCTGGATTTTATCATTATTATGGTTATGAGCTGTTCCATGGGCCGTGGCGCGGTTTTTTCGGCCATCCCGGTCGCGATCTTTCAGGGAAGCATTACGGTCCTGGCGGGGCTTGTGCGCCCTCTCATGACAACTCCCGCTCTGGCAAACCTTTCCATGGTGGGCAATGTGCTGATCTTCTGCGTGGGCGTCAATTTGGTCTGGGGGAAGAAGGTGCGGGTCGCGAATCTGCTGCCCGCCATTGTGATCGCTGTGATCGCCGCTTTTTTGCCGTTCTAGGAACATAAGTTGCCCCCGCCGCTTCTTTACCGCAAATGTCGGGAGAAAGCGACAGTAGTACACAAATAAACCGCCGCGGTTCGACTTGAACCGCGGCGGTTTGCGTTATCTTTCGAATTTTCCTTTTTTGACGGTGGGCAGCTTGATGAGATTTGCCAGCGCGCAGCCGGCGAAGGCGAAGGCGGTGCCCAGCACCACGGAAGCCAGCACGTCAGTCGGATAGTGGACGTACAGGTACAGCCGGGAGAAGGAGACCAGGATCGCCAGGATCAGGGCGGGGATGCCCATTTTCTTGCTGTAGCGCAGCAGCACAACCGCGGCCTCGAAGGAAGCGATGGTGTGTCCGGAGGGGAAGGAGAAGTCGCTCTGCCGGTCAATCAGCAGGTTGATGTACACGCCGAAATCCTGCTCCTGCAGGTCGTAGGGACGGATCCGGGCCACCAGCGGCTTCAGGGTCAGGTTGCATACCAGCAGGCCCAGCAGCAGGGCGATGATCATGGACAGGCCGATTTTCCGGGTCTTGGGGATGATCAGCAGGATCACCGCCCAGGCGATCCAGAAGATGCCGCCCTCACCAAACAGGGTGATGATGGGCATAATGGTGTCCAGAAAATCGGACTGCATATAGGCCTGGATCCACTCCAGAATGGGCAGGTCAAAGGAAACTGCCAGTTGGTAAAAGAATGCCTGTATTGCCTCCATGTTTACGCTCCTTCCGTTTCAGGGGCTTCGGTGGCGGCATCCGTGGGTTCTTCCGCGGATGCCGTGACTGTAGTCTGTTCGCCGGGGTTCTGGAACAGGGCGTACAGCGTCATGGGTTTGAGGGTAGTGCCCTCGGGAATGGAGACCTTGCCTTCCTCGTCGGGCTGGAATTGCAGGTTGTAGACCGTTGCGCCGGATTCATCCTGCTCAATGGTGACCCAGCCGGTGAAGACCTTGCCGTCAGGGGTGGGCACCACGGGAGTGATGATCTCCTTGGAATCGGTGCTGTAGAACTGGCTGTGGACCTCGGTGGTGCCGTTCATGAAGGTCAGGCGGACACGCCCCACGGGCTGGGTGACGTCCACGTTGGTAGAGTCGAAGCACAGCCACTTGCCGGAATCGTTCTTGCGGAAGAACAGGCTTGCTGCGTAGGGGTAGTTCTTGACAGTGCCGTCAGTACGGGTAACGTTCAAATCAAGGCTGACCCGCACGGAGAAGATATCACCGGAATAAAGCGCGAAATCGGTGACGGATTCGTTGTCAAAGGCGTAGCCGTTGTTACTCTGCATCCACAACTGATCTTTGGTGAAGCTGGTCAGGGTCTTGTAGGCGGTGCCGGAGGGATCGAAGATCTGGGCCGCGTGACCACGGTCGTTGTCCACCGCGATCATCCACTTGCAGTAAGTCTCCGCAGCGGTGATGGCAGCCAGCTGCTGCTCGTCGTTCATGGTGTTGCTTTCCAGACGCTCGGTGAAGGTGCGGGTAGCTTCGTCGTAGGTGACCTCCATCTGGTTGCCGGATTTGTCAAAGATGGTGACCACGGGTTGGGCCATCAGGCCGTCGATCTGCTGGGTGCACATGCTGGCACCGGTAGTACCCTCGGGCAGATACTCCTCCGCCAGGGTGGTAGCCACCTGAATGGTCAGGTCATCGGTGATGGCCACATCGTTGACATAGGCGGTGTGACCGTCCAGCTTTACGATGTAGTAGGTGCCCTCACGGTTGAAGAACACCTCCACAGAGCCCAGCTGCCAGTCGGGGATGTCGCCGATGCTTTCCAGATTGTCAAGGCTGGCACTGTCCACCTGGTTTTTATCCACCAGAGTGAAGGAAGCGACCTTCTCGGTGCCCAGGCGGACCAGGTATTTCTTGGTGTACTTGTCAAGGCCTGCAGAGGTTTCCAGATAGTTCAGCTCCTCTTCGCCCGCCTTCTCCTCCATATAGGCGACGTAGGCGTCCTTGCCCTCGTAGGCGGAATCCTTGGCGCCGGCGGACTCATACAGCGCGCCCCAGTCGGGGTCGGTGAACAGCTGGGTGAAGACCTGCTCGGCCTTTCCGTCGGGCTGGGCCATTTCAAAGTCCGTCAGCCAGCCGTGCAGCCACGTCAGGCCGATGAAGGTGGCCAGGAAGAAGATCAGGATGAACATAAAGTACAGCGTGTAGAAGATCACGCCGCCCAGCCGGGGGCCGGACTTTTTCTTTTTGGCCGCGGGCTGCTCAACAGGAGCCGCAGGTTTTTTCGCGGGGGCTTTGGCAGCGTTGGGCCGCTGGGCATTGCTGCCGGGCTGCGTGGATGCGGGACGCTGACCGTTTGAAGGCCGCTGTCCATTGACCGGGCGCTGCCCAGTGGAGGTCTGCTGTGGGCCTGCGGGGCGCTGGGCGGCAGGACGCTGAGTACCAGCGGGAGCGGCGTTCCTCTTGGGAGCGCTCTGCTGAGGAGCCGTGGGCTTTTTTGCGGGGGTCTGTACAGGGGCGGGGCGTTTTGCGGGCTTGGGAGGTTCCGGCTTGGGTTTCTCCTCCGGGGCGGTGTCCTCCATGTCGTCCAGCCAGCTTAAGTCCATGTCCAGTCCCAGGTCCAGATCATTGAAGGAGAAGGACTTCTCCTTGGGGGCAGGCTCGGAAGCTCCGGTATCCAGATCAAGGTCAAAATCCATATCAAAATCGTCTTTTTTCTTCATGCCTTACACCCCCTTCTCAAGATGCGGCCCGAACCATCCAGAAGTTCGGCATCCGTCTGGGCTGCGACTGCAGCAGAGAATAGTTGTTGACCATGACAGTCTCGCCGGCGGTGCCCAGCTTGCCGTAGGTATCCCGGTACATCATGACGGAGGAGGAGCCGCCGTCCATGTTGCAGGCGTTGACAGCGCCGTATTCCTGCATGATGTCGATTATGTCGGAATAGTAGCCGCCCAGAGAGCCTGCCTGGCGGCCGTCAATGCAGACAAAGATCACCGCGCCGTCGGCACGCTGTCCGATGGCGGTACGGGGATTGAGTCCGGACTTGTCGTTGTAGGCTTCCAGATTGACTTCACCGTTCATGATCAGCACGGGGCCAAAGCAGCAGCCGTCCCGGATCTTCAGCTCCTCGGCCTGAGCACTGGTCAGATTGGTCTTGGAGACCACCAGAATGTTGTCCTCGTTAAAGCCGGCGAAGCCCTCCAGACCGGGCTGCTTGCCGCTGGTCCAGACGCAGTTACCGCCCGACATGACAAGGCCAAGGGGGGTGCTGCCTACGGTGGAGCTGGCGGTGCCGTCGTCGTTAAAGGCACCGGCGTTGATGGCGGCGATGACATCGTCGTTCTCGGCCATGACCTCGGTAATGCGCTTGCCGGGGATGGCGGTGGAGTATTTCTCGGTAGAAGTGCCCATATAGACCTGAGAAGGGTCCTTTACGATCATGATATGGGCGTTGTAGGTGTCGCCGGAGCGGCGCTCAATGCGCACGCCGTCGGGGTAGTTGTCCCACTCGTTGCTGTCGCCGGTGATGACATTGTTGGCCTGAATGATGACTTTAGTAGTGTCGGTGACATCGGACTCCAGACCGTCGCCTTCCACGGTACTGGTGCGGATCTCGGCCACGGTGTCCTCGCCGATGAACAGGGCGGGCACCCACTTGGTGGCGCTGGCCTCGATCAGGGACATGGTCAGCGTGTCCCGGGCGGCGGGGGAAGGGCCGTTGAACACCAGATTCATCACCAGCACCAGGGCTGCCACGGCAAGGATGACCACCGTAAACAGCACCAGGAAGAACCGGCGGATGATGCGCCCCAGCAGGCCGCTGCCCTTTTTCTTTTTCTTCTTGGGCGGCATAGCGGCGCCGTTATCGGGGCCGGGTACCGGATTCATGTTTTTCTTGCTCATAGACGTTACCTCTCACTTGGATTTCTGGGGGGCGAAGACCCAGCGCTGCTGGATCATGTAGCTTACAAAGTACAGCACGGTCATGACAATGGCGTAGATCACCGTCCGCAGGACACTGGCACCCTCACCAATGTGCAGGAGCACATAGACGCCTTGGGTCAGCAGTACCTGCACCGCCATCTGGGGCAGGGCCAGCATGTAGTAGCGGAGCATGGCCTTCTTGGTGTCCACATCGGTCTGGAACACCAGCTTTTTATTAAGGAAGAAATTCAGCAGGGAGGATACGATCCTCGCGCCCACGCCGGCGGCGGCAGTCAGGGCCATGCCGGTCAGTGGCAGGAAATTACCCAGCAGTCCGTAGCACAGGGTGTCCACCACCGCGCTTACAAGGGAGCTGAGGGTGTAGCGGAAGAAATGGGCCAGGATCAGCTTGTAGATCCGCCAGGAATCGTGGATCACCCGGAAATGGGAGCTTTTGTTCTCTTCGATGTAAACTGTGCGGATCTTCACCTCGTCAAAGTCGATGCCCTTGTCCTTGAAGGCCAGCAGCATGTTTGTCTCGTACTCGAAGCGGTCACCGTAGACATCCGCAATTTTCTCGACCACGTCCCGGGGGATGGCCCGCAGGCCGGTCTGGGTGTCGGAGATGGTCATGCCCACGAAGAGCTTGAAGATGGCGGAGGTGGTGTGGTTGCCGAAGCGGCTCCGGGGGGGAACATGGTCCAGGGTGAAGTCCCGGCAGCCCAGGGTGACGTGTCCGGTTTCCAGCATGTGCTCGCAGCAGGCCCGGGTGTCCTCAGGATGGTGCTGATTGTCGCCGTCCACGGTGACAACGCCCAGACCCTCGGGGCGGTTGTCCAGAAAATACCGGAAAGCGTTTTTCAGCGCCGCGCCCTTGCCGCGGTTTACCTCGTGGGTCAGCAGGGTGATCTCTGGGTGCTGGGCGGCAAGGTCGGTGAAATAATGCAGGTTCTCCGGCTTACTGCCGTCATTGACCAGAATAATATCGGTAAAGCCATATTGAAGCAGTCCGTCCACCACGGCAATGAGCTTTTCGTCCGGGTCCAGAGAGGGAAGAACCACAGAAATTTGGGATAATTCGTTCAAATCGATCGCCTCTTTCAAAATGCGCATAAAATTACATCATAAAGCCTATATACTATAACACAATTCTTCCCGTTTGCAAAGTCTTTTAAGAAAAAGTTAATAGAAAATGTCGCTTTCTCCCAGCACGGGGATGAGGACGCATCGGGGAAAAAGAAATGGTTGCATATTTTTTGTTCTTACGGTAAAATAAGGGAAATGACCACGAAGGAGGGAGTCGCGTGCAGACGGTTCCTGAAAAAGAAACGTTGGAGGATATCGCGGAGCTGTTTAAGGGCTTTGCCGATGCGACCCGGGTGCATATCCTGTCGCTGCTGGCGGTGGAGGAGCTGTGCGTCACGGACATTGCGGACAAGGTCAATTTAAGCCAGAGCGCGATCTCCCACCAGCTGCGGATCTTAAAGCAGATGCAGCTGATCAAATTCCGCCGGGAGGGAAAGAATATCCTCTATTCCCTGGCGGACGACCACGTGAAGACCATTTTGCAGATGGGTCTTGAGCACGTGTTGGAGTAAGTCTTTTGTCATCCTGAGCGAGCAGAGCGAGTCGAAGGATCTTCCTTGTAATACGGAACGCCGGAATTGCGGTTTGCGCAATTCCGGCATTTTGTATGCAATTTACAGTACCTTGGACAGGAAATCCCGGAGTCTGGGGTTTTGGGGATTGCCGAATACGGCCTCGGGAGCGCCCTGCTCAACGATCTTGCCGCCGTCCATGAAGAGAATGCGGTTGCCGACTTCTCTTGCAAAGCCCATCTCGTGGGTGACCACCACCATGGTCATACCGTCGGCGGCCAGCTCCTTCATGACGGCCAGTACCTCGCCAACCATCTCCGGATCCAGAGCGGAGGTAGGCTCGTCAAAGAGCATGACCTTGGGATTCATGGCCAGGGCCCGAACGATGGCGATCCGCTGCTTCTGACCGCCGGAGAGCTGGTTGGGATAGGCGTTGGCCTTTTCTTCCAAACCCACCCGGCGCAGCAGCTGCATAGCCTTTTCGTCAGCCTCTGCCTGGGTCATCAGCCCGGTGCGGACGGGGGCCAGAGTGATATTTTTCTGAATGGTCATGTTGGGGAACAGGTTAAAGTGCTGGAACACCATGCCCATCTGGCGGCGGACCTTGTCGATGTCCGTCTTGGGGCTGGTGATCTCTACGCCGTCGAAGATGATGCTGCCGGCGGAAGGCTCCTCCAGCAGGTTCAGGCTGCGAAGGAACGTGGACTTGCCGGAGCCGGAGGGGCCGATGATGACCACCTTGTCGCCGGGATAGATGTGTTCGGAAATGTCGTCCAGCACCAGATGGTCGCCGAAGGACTTGCTCAAATGCTTAACGTCGATCACTTTGACGCAGCCTCCTTTCCAGAATGCTCAGCAGCCAACTGAAGATCATGACCAGCAGCAGATAGATGCAGGCGATGCCGATCAGCGGGAACATCTGCTCGTAAGTCCTGCCGTAGATGGCCTGGGCGGCGTAGACCAGCTCCTTGCCGCCGATGACGGTGATCAGGGAGGTGTCCTTCAGCAGAATGATGAATTCGTTGCCCAGAGCGGGTAAGATCGCCTTAAAGGCCTGAGGGATGACGATAAAGCGCATGGTGTCCACATAATTCAGGCCCAGGCTGCGGCCCGCCTCTGCCTGACCGGGATCCAGAGCCATCAGGCCGCCCCGGATGATCTCGGAGACGTAAGCGCCGGAGTTGATGCCCAGCGTCAGGGCGCCCACCATGGTGTAGTTCCGGGAGGAGGAGAAGATGACAAAGCCCATAATGAGCAGCTGCACCATCATAGGCGTGCCGCGGATGACGGTGACGTAGACCTGGGACAGGCCGTTGAGAACGCCCAGCACGGGGTTGTGCTTGCCGGGGCGCTGTTGGTCGTGGGCGGTGCGGATCATGGCCACCAGAATACCCAGGATGATGCCGATGGCCAGAGCCATGGCGGTGACCAACAGGGTGGTGCCGACACCGTTTAAATACTGTTTCCATCGATTGCCGTCGATGAAAGCCTGATAGAATTTGACGTAAAATTCCTGCCAGCCGGTGGCTTCTCCGGCCCGGAGCAGGACTTTCCATGCCTCATACTGTTCCACAAGCGCACTCCTTTATATATATTTAATGTAGGGGTGATTATCTCCGAAAAAACGCTTTTCCGCCGGGTGGTGGGAAAAGCGGCTTTGCGCGGATAATCGAAAAATACCAGATAAGGGCGGCTTTCGCCGCCCTTATGGCAAACGGAAAAGATTCCTTAGTTCGCGGAGATGTACTTGTCCACGATAGCCTGCACGGTGCCGTCAGCAGTCAGCTCGGCCAGAGCGGCGTTCACAGCGTCCAGCAGGGCGGTGTTGTCCTTGTTCATGCCGATGGCGTAGTCCTCGCTGGTGTACTCGGTGTCCAGAATGGTCAGACCGGCGTTGGCAGCCACGAAGGCCTCAGCGGGAGCGGAGTCGATGATGACGCAGTCTACCTGGCCGTTCATCAGAGCCTGCACGGCAGAAGCGCCGTTGTCGTAGGCGGTGACATGATCCTCACCGTAGTCACCGGAAGCATAGATGTAACCGGTGGTGCCGCGCTGGCAGCCGATCATCTGGTCAGCCAGATTGTCCAGCGTTACATCGGAACCTTCCTTAACGATGACAACCTGCACGCCAACGGCATAGGTGTCGGAGAAATTCATGACCATCTTCCGGTCCTCGGTGACGGTGACACCGGCCATAACGATGTCGGATTTTCTCTGCTGCACAGCCAGCAGAGCGGCATCGAAGTCCATGTCGTCCACGACCAGCTCCAGGCCCAGCTTCTCGGCGATGGCACCGGCCACTTCCACGTCAATGCCCTCGAAGGAGCCGTCATCGGCGACCATTTCGTAGGGAGGGAAGGCGGCGTTGGTGGACATGATCAGCTTGCCGGCCTCGATGGTGGTGAAGGCAGCGGCGGCTTCAGTCTCGGCGGCAGCCTCGGTCTCAGCGGGGGCAGCGGTCTCAGCCGCGGCAGTGGCAGCGGCGGTGGTCTCAGTGGCAGCGGAGGAGCCGCAGCCGGCGAACATGGCAGCGACCATCAGAGCCGCCAGAACGATGGCAAACATCTTTTTCATAATCGTAACTCTCCTTTTCTCATTTCCCAAGTCAAAGGGCTTGGTGGATTGATGTATGAATTATACCGCCGTTCCGACGGCTCGTCAATTATAGGTATCACCAATAATGCGAGGAAAAACTAAAAAATTCTAATAATATATGCACAAAAACGGGAATACTCAGAAGAAATATTCAAATATACAGCGATTTCATCCATTTTGCAAGGAGCTTTATGATGAATGAATATACATAATATGACGTATATTATAGGAAGAATGTATATTGTACAAATACAGGTGTTGACTGTACGCAGTACGTTTCCTGCAACGCAGGGGGGACGTCGAGGACGCCGTCCCCTACGGTGAATCGGAACGATACCGAGCTATGCCCAATGGCGTAACGAATACAGATCGCTTGCGCACGCATTAGTCCGCCGCCTTGCGGCGTGAAAGAACCCCGGTGCGGTTGACCAGACCACACCGGGGTTCTTTCAGAGAAAAAGAGAGGTAAGAAAATGAAAAAGAATGAAATCGTTTTTCTGCCCTTATTATAACCCATCCCTATTAAAAAACAAGGGGATAATTGTTAAATAAATATTAAGCAGGTAGAAAAGAATGCCTTCAATTTGTGCACTTCGCCAGTTATGAACTTTTTGTAGCTTTTGGCATAAAGCCCTTGACTTTTTCAAAGAATGGGATATAGTAAGGACAAAAGAATTTAGCACTCAAAACGAAAGAGTGCTAAAAGACGAAAGGAAGGATAGCTGTATGAATTTTAACAATTACACCCAGAAGTCTCTGGAGGCTGTCCAGAGCGCACGGGATTTGGCGGTACAGAATAATCACCAGCAGATGGAGCAGGTGCATCTGCTTCTGGCTCTGCTGCGGCAGGACGGGGGACTGATCCCCCAGCTGCTGCGGAAAATGGACGTGACGGTGGAAAGTCTGGAAGCCGCCGCTGCCGCCGAACTGCGGAAGATCCCCGCCGTCACCGGCAGCCGGGATGCGGACCGGTTCTATATCACCGCCGACGTGGACGCCTCCTTTCAGAAGGCAGAGGAAGAGGCCAAGGCCATGAAGGACGAATTCGTGTCTGTGGAGCACCTGTTCCTGGGCCTGCTGGAAACCGCCCGGGGCGGGGTGAAGACCCTGTTCGATACCTACCGCGTTACGAAAGAGAATACCCTGAAAGCCCTGCAGGCCGTCCGGGGCAACCAGCGGGTCACCTCCGACAACCCGGAGGGCACCTACGACGCGCTGGAAAAGTACGGCACGGACCTTGTCAAGCGTGCCCGGGAGCAGAAAATGGACCCGGTCATCGGTCGTGATGAGGAAATTCGGAATGTCATCCGGATCCTGTCCCGGAAAACGAAAAATAACCCTGTGCTGATCGGCGAACCCGGCGTGGGCAAGACTGCCATCGCCGAGGGCCTAGCCCAGCGGATCGTCAAGAAGGATGTGCCCAAATCCTTGCAGGATAAGACCATCTTCTCTCTGGACATGGGCGCGCTGATTGCCGGTGCCAAGTACCGGGGCGAATTCGAGGAGCGTCTGAAGGCTGTGCTGAATGAGGTCAAGCAGTCTGAGGGCAAAATCATTCTGTTCATTGATGAACTGCACACCATCGTGGGTGCGGGTAAGACCGAGGGCAGCATGGATGCGGGCAACCTGTTGAAACCTATGCTGGCTCGTGGCGAGCTGCACTGCATCGGCGCGACGACTTTGGACGAGTACCGGCAGTATATTGAAAAGGACGCGGCCTTGGAGCGCCGGTTCCAGCCGGTGCAGGTGGATGAACCGACTGTGGAGGACACCATCGCCATTTTACGTGGCCTGAAGGAGCGCTACGAGGTATTCCACGGCGTGAAAATTTCCGATTCCGCCATCATCGCCGCCGCCACCCTGTCCCACCGCTATATCACCGACCGGTTCCTGCCGGATAAGGCCATTGACCTGGTGGACGAGGCCTGTGCCCAGATCCGTACCGAGATGGACTCCATGCCCACGGAGCTGGACGCCGTGTCCCGGAAGATCATCCAGATGGAGATCGAGGAAGCGGCCCTCAAGAAGGAGGAGGACGACCTGTCCAAGGCCCGTCTTGCCGAATTGCAGAAGGAGCTGGCCGAAGAGCGGGATAAATTCAATGCCATGAAGGCCCAGTGGGAGAACGAGAAGAACGCCATCGGCAAGGTCCAGCAGCTGAGGGAGACCATCGAAGACCTGAACCGCCAGATCGAGGCTGCTGAGCAGAACTATGACCTTGAAAAGGCCGCAGAACTGAAATACGGTCGTCTGCCGGAAGCCAAGAAGCAGCTGGAAGAGGAAGAGCGCCGTGCCCAGTCCGCCAAGGAGAGCAACATTCTCCGGGACCGTGTCACCGACGAGGAGATCGCCAAAATCGTGGAGCGCTGGACGGGCATTCCCGTATCCCGGCTGGTGCAGGGCGAGCGGGAGAAGCTTCTCCATCTGGACGAGACGCTCCACAAGCGTGTCGTCGGCCAGGACGAGGCCGTGCAGGCTGTGACGGAAGCCATCCAGAGAAGCCGTGCCGGCATTCAGGATCCCAACCGTCCCATCGGCTCCTTCCTGTTCCTGGGCCCCACCGGCGTGGGCAAGACCGAGCTGGCAAAGACCCTGGCTCAGGCCCTGTTTGACGACGAAAACAATCTGGTGCGCATCGATATGTCCGAGTATATGGAGAAATTCTCCGTCTCCCGTCTGATTGGCGCGCCTCCCGGATACGTGGGCTATGAGGAGGGCGGCCAGCTGACGGAAGCAGTCCGCAGAAAGCCCTACTCCGTTGTCCTGTTTGACGAGGTGGAGAAGGCCCATCCCGACGTGTTCAACGTGCTGCTGCAGGTGCTGGACGACGGACGAATCACCGATTCTCAGGGCCGGACGGTGGACTTTAAGAACACCATTCTGATCCTGACCTCCAACCTTGGCTCTGAGTACCTGCTGGACGGTGTCAATGCCGACGGTACCATTGACGAAAACGCCAAGGCCCAGGTGCAGGCCCTTCTGCGCCGCTCCTTCCGTCCCGAGTTCCTGAACCGTCTGGACGAGATCGTGTTCTACAAGCCCCTGACCAAGGAGAATGTGACCAAGATCATCGATTTGCAGATCGACAAGCTGAATGGGCGTCTGGAAGATCAGCAGATCAAGGTGGAGCTGACACAGGCGGCAAAGGAGACAATCGTGGACGCTTCCTACGATCCCCAGTACGGTGCCCGTCCTCTGCGCCGGTATGTCCAGCATACCGTGGAGACGATGCTCAGTAAGCGCCTGCTCCGGGGCGACATCCTGCCGAACCAGACCGTCACCGTGGACGCGGCGGACGGCCAGCTGGAGATCCGATAAGTTACCAAACCGCCGTGGGAAAAGCTCCCACGGCGGTTTTTGCCGAAAACAGGCAGAAACAAAGGGGCTACTTTGTGAACTTCTGCCATTGAATATGACGCTCTTTGGTGCTATACTCTTCCTCAAATTGATTTTTGAGGTGCGAAGAGATGGAGAATCGGCTGTTTTCCAACAAGCGTTTAATTCAGTTGATCATTCCGCTGGTCATTGAGCAGGGACTGACCATTCTGGTGGGTATGTGCGACGGTGTCATGGTGTCCTCCGTGGGTGAGGCGGCCATTTCCGGCGTATCGCTGGTGGATATGATCAACGCGGTGATTTTGGTGCTGTTCGCGGCCCTGGCCACCGGCGGCGCGGTGGTCACCAGTCAGCTTTTGGGTGCCCGGCAAGCGGAGAAGGCCCGGCGCAGTGCCGGGCAGCTGGTGACATTGGCCGGGGGGATGGGCCTTATCATGATGGCCCTGTGCCTGATTTTTGCCAAGGGCCTGCTGCGGCTGTTCTTCGGCTCCATTGATCAGGAAGTGATGGACGCGGGACTGATCTATCTGCGCATCACCGCCCTGTCCTTTCCCTTCATCGCCCTGTATAACGCGGGGGCCGCCATTTTCCGCAGCGTGGGCAACAGCAAGGTGTCCATGCAGGTGAGCCTGCTCATGAACGCCATCAACGTGGCGGGCAACGCCCTGTGCATTTTCGTTTTGAAAATGGGGGTCGCCGGTGTGGCGGTGCCCACGCTGGTGTCCCGTGCTGTGGCGGCGGTGGTGATCTTGTCGCTGGCGGCAAAGAAAGATCAGGAGCTGTATCTGGAAAAGCGCGCGCTGTATCCCATCGACCATAAAATGATGGGCAAGATCCTGAGCATTGGCATCCCCTCTGCCTGCGAAAACAGCTTCTTCCAGTTCGGACGGCTGCTGGTGGTCAGCATGATCGCCCTGTTTGGTACCACCCAGACCTCCGCCAATGCCGTAGCCAACACGCTGGACACTATGGGTATCGTGGTGGGACAGGCCATGGGTCTTGCCATGGTGACGGTGATCGGCCAGAGCGTGGGCGCTGGGGATAAGGAACAGGCCACCTACTACGTGAAAAAGATGATGCTGTGGTCCTGGGGGCTGCTGCTCATCAGCAACGGCCTGATCCTCACCTTCCTGGACCAGCTCATCGGGCTGTACCGCTCCCTGACACCGGAAACGGTGGCTCTGACCCGGACGCTGGTGCGGATCCACGCCGGCTCTGCCATCGTCCTGTGGGCCATTTCCTTTGTGCTGCCCAACGCTCTGCGGGCAGCCAATGACGTGAAGTTCACCATGTGGGTGGGCATTGGCTCCATGGTGACCTTCCGGATCGTCGGCTCCTGGATCCTGTGCGTCCAGCTGGGCTGGGGCGCGGTGGGCGTGTGGATCGCCATGGTTCTGGACTGGGTCTGCCGGGTGATCTTCTTCCTGAGCCGAACTCTGACCGGGAAATGGCTGCGAAAGGTTTAGGCCCAGTCCGGCATTGCCGCAAACTGCATGGTTTTTCCCTTCCAGGGGAATGTCAGCTGACAGGAAAATAACATAGGGGCGGGGGAGAGATCCCTCGCCCCGTATTTGTGGTCGCCCACCAGCGGATAGCCCCGGCTGGCGAACTGCACCCGGATCTGGTGGCTGCGCCCGGTGTGCAGGCGGATACGCACGAGACTTTCTTCTCCGGCAGTCAGCCGGACAAATTCCAGCCGGGCTTTTTTGACGCCGCCCCGCATCCGCTTGACCACGAATACCTTGTTCTTTTTGCTGTCCTTCCACAGAAGGTCTTCCCAGTCCCCATTTTCCGGGGGCGTGCCGTGGACATTCGCCACATATTCCTTGACCATGGCGCCCTCCTGAAGGCGTTTGGACAGGGCAGCGGCGGCGGATTTTGTACGAGCGTAGACCATGACGCCGCCCACATTTTTGTCCAGCCGGTGCAGGGTAAAGATTTCCCCGCCCAAGGTTTCCTTCAGTGCGGCGGGCACTTCCATTTCCGAGTCCAGCCCCACGGGCTTGACGCAGACGACGATTTCCTTATCGGAATAGAGGATCTCCATAAATGACCTCCTGCCTGTTTTTTTCAGTATACCATACCACCGGAAGTTAGAAAAGCCCTGTTGCATTTTTTTACAAAAAAAGGTATAATGAAAAAAATTTCCGAACTGAACGGAGGTTGTTGCGATGAACAATAAAAACACAATGCGGGTTCTCTACATTATTTTAATGGGATTCAGCCTTCCCATTATGCGATTCATGAGCATCCGCTTTGATACCATCAACAATAACGCCGTTCGCTTTCTGTCCGGCGGTCTTGTATTTATCCTGATCTGTGTTTTCAAATTCAGCGGAGAATTCAAAAAAATCAAAAAAGAGCCTGTATTGATCCTGAAACTGCTGCTTCTGGGCCTGCTGATGACGGGCAATATGTATTTCTACATGAACGGGTTAAAATATACATCGGCACTGACAGGCAGCATTTTTGGCATTCTTGCCATGCCGCTGGCCGTTATCATGGCGGCCATCTTTTGCCGGGATGAGAGAGGACGCATAAAGCAGGTCAGCTTTTATATCGGCAGTATCCTGGCGGTGATCGGTTCCCTGATCTTTGTCCTTTCCGGAAACCAAAGCGGGGGAAGCAGCGACTTTATCAGAGGCGCGCTGCTTCTGGCCATTGCGATCCTGATCCAGTCCATCCAGAATCTGGTGGTGAAGAACGTAGGCAAAAAGCTGCACTCCATCGTGATCAGCGCTTCCACGGCTACATTATCTGGGATCATGTACCTTTCCATCGCGGTTCAGAGCGGAAAAATAGCCCAGCTTTCAGAGGTGAGCACCGGGCTGCTGGCAGGGCTGGCGCTGGCTGGCGTTTATGGGATGCTGACAGGAATGCTGATGGCGTTCTACATCGTTCAGAAGCAGGGTGTTGTAGTATTTAACATCTTACAGCTGATCGTCCCGCTTTCAACAGCGGTGGTTGGATATTTTACCTTGGGTGAGACGATCAATCTGATTCAGGGGGCAGGTGCTGTCATTGTTATTTTGGGCAGTATTCTTGCGTTAAGAGAGAGGAAAAGCAATGTTCAAAATTAGGAGGATATTATGACCACCCAGGACTACCAGCGCAAATCGCCGCTGACCATCTTTTTACACTATTTCGGAAACCACAAGGCGCTGTTTGCCATTGACATTCTGTGTGCCGTGGGCATCGCCGCCATCGACCTGGCCTTTCCCCTGGTGACCCGGAAGGCGCTGTATGACCTTTTGCCCAACCAGCTCTACCGCACCTTCTTCCTCATCATGCTGGTGGTGGCGCTCAGCTATGTGCTGCGTACCTTCCTTAACTATATCGTAGCTTACTACGGCCACACCTTCGGCATCCGGGTGGAGGCGGACATCCGCAAGGACCTGTTTGCCCATATGCAGGAGCTGAGCTTTGACTATTACGACCGCAACCGCACCG
Organism: Eubacteriales bacterium; assembly: GCA_030539285.1. GTDB lineage: Bacteria > Bacillota > Clostridia > Oscillospirales > Oscillospiraceae > Faecousia. The sequence goes on along the minus strand of JAUNSH010000014.1, from coordinate 35,391 downwards.
GCAAGCTCATGTCCCGACTGACTACCGACCTGTTCGAGCTGACGGAGCTGGCCCACCATGGCCCGGAGGACCTGCTGACCAGCGGCCTGACCATTCTGGGCGCGCTCATCGTGATGCTGTCCGTGCGGTGGGAGCTGGCGTTGGTGGTAGCGCTGACCATTCCCGTATTTCTGATCGTGGCAATGGCCATGCGCAAGAGGATGGCGACGGCGTCCGCCGGGGCCAAGGAAAAGACAGGCCACATCAATCAGGAGATCGAGAGCAGTCTGTCCGGTGTCCGCACCGCCAAGGCCTTTGCCAACGAGGCGGTGGAGGTAGGCCGCTTCAACGCCGCCAATGAGGTGTTCAAGACCTCCAAGCGGGAATTCCACAAGGCCATGGGTATGTTCCACAGCAGCGTGGAATTTTTCCTGTGTATGCTGAATGTCATTGTGGTGGGCTTCGGCGGCTACTACGTCATGCGCGGGGAGATGGACTACCGGGACCTGATCACCTTCAACCTGTATATCGCGTCCTTTGTCAACCCCATGCGCAAGCTGAGCAGCTTCTCTGAGATGTTTGCCAACGGCTTCGCGGGCCTGAACCGGTTCGTGGAGGTCATGCGCACCGAACCTGCTGTGCAGGATAAGCCCGACGCGAAAGAATTAGAAAATGTCAAGGGAAAAATCGATATTGACCACGTTTCCTTCGCCTATGACGGGGATCTGGCGGTGCTCCATGACGTCTCCATGGAGATCCGGCCCGGGGAGACCATCGCCATCGTCGGCCCCTCCGGCGGCGGCAAAACAACGTTATGTCAACTGATTCCCCGGTTCTATGACGTGACCAGCGGCGCGATCTCCATTGACGGCCTGGACATCCGGGATGTGACCCAGCACAGCCTGCATGAGAACATCGGCATCGTCCAGCAGGACGTGTTCCTGTTCGCGGACACCGTGTTCGAGAATATCCGCTACGGCAAACCCGACGCGACTTTGGATGAGGTAAAGGAAGCGGCAAAACAGGCGGAGATCTACGACGATATCATGGCCATGCCGGAGGGCTTCCAGACCTACGTTGGCGAGCGGGGCACCCTGCTCTCCGGCGGACAGAAGCAGCGCATCGCCATCGCCCGGATCTTCCTGAAAAACCCGCCCATTCTGATCCTGGACGAAGCCACCTCCGCGCTGGATTCCGTGACGGAAGCGAAGATCCAGCGGGCCTTCGATAATCTTGCCAAGGGCCGCACGACCCTGATCATTGCCCACCGCCTGTCTACCATCCGCAGTGCCAGCCGCATCGTGTCCATCGCTGACGGCATCATCACCGAGTGCGGCACCCACGCCGAACTGCTGAAAACCGGCGGCATCTACTCCCAGCTGTATAAGACCCAGAACGCTCTGGCACTGGACGCACTGAAAGAGTAAAGAGGTACTTGTATTTCGCTGTACAATGCAATAGAATGAGATGTAGAATGCCTTCCCCAAAGAGGAAGGCATTGAGAAGCAAGCCTACAAAAAGGGGGACTATCATCATGACATCAAGCGAACTGAGGGCAATCGCACGAAGAAATCTGGAAGGGACCTGGGGCATCTCCGTGGGCGTGGCGCTGGTGGCGGGACTGCTGGGCGGCGCCATCACCGGGGCCGGGAGCAACATCAATTTCAACTTCAATGAGGACAGCATCCGCAATCTGCCGCCGGTTTTCTGGACGGTGCTGCTGCCGCTGGCATCTATGGCGGGACTGCTGGGCATTGTCAGCTTTATCCTCGGCGGCACGGTGGAATTGGGCTACGCAAAATTCCTGCTGAAACAGCATGATAAGAAGGAACTGCGGTTTTCCGACCTGTTCAGCCAGTTTGACCGCTTCGGCACGGGCTTTGCCCAGAATTTCCTGCGGACCCTGTATACCTGCCTGTGGGCGCTGCTCTTTGTGATCCCCGGCATCGTCAAGAGCCTGAGCTACGCTATGACGCCTTTCATTTTGGAGGACCACCCGGAGATGACCGCTTCCGAAGCCATCAAGGCTTCCCAGAAGCTGATGGACGGGCATAAGATGGATCTGTTCATCCTGGGTCTGACCTTTATCGGCTGGGATATTTTGGCCTGCCTGACCATGGGCATCGGCTTTTTGTTCCTGAATCCCTACATAAACGCGGCCTACGCGGCTTTCTACCGCAGCATTTCTACAGGGCGGCAGGAAGCCAGAAGCTACGTCCCGCCGGTGGAATTCTGATACAACCGCAAACGCTGCCATTCCGTTTGGAATGGCAGCGTTTTTTACTTCTTGACTTCTTTTTCTTCCTTGATCTGGGCCTGCAAGTGAACGGAAAGAACCGCCAGCGAGGTGGCCATGTTCTCATTCTGCACCAGAATGTTGGCGGGTACGTCCAGATGGGTTGGGGCGAAATTCCAGATGGCCTTGATACCCCCGGCGATCAGCTGGTCGGCTACGCTCTGGGCGCCCTCGGCAGGGACGGTGATGATACCCATGAGGACCTTGTGGGTGCGGCAGAATTTGGGAAGCTCTGTGATGTTGTAGACGGGCTTGCCCTCCTCGGTCTTCTTGATCTTGGGGGCGACGTCAAAGGCGGCGAGGATGTTCAGGCCGTATTCGTCGAAGCCCTTGTAGCCCATGAGGGCCTGACCCAGCTTGCCCGCGCCGATGAGCACGGCATCGGTGGTGTTGTCGTATCCCAGAAACTGCTCAATGTCGTCGATCAGGGCTTCCCGCTGGTAGCCGATCTTGGGCCGTCCGCCATCGGACACCATGGCAAGGTCCTTGCGCACCTGCACCTCGCCCATGTCCAGGGCGTTGGCAAGGGCCGTGGCGGAAATGTTGGGGGACGAACCCTCTGGCATATTCTTTAAGTATGCCAGATAGCCGGGCAGGCGTTTCAGCACGGCCTTGGAGATTTTCTTCTGTTCCATAATTACCTCGGTTCCAATCGGTACAAAAGTATATCGATAAAATTTTGTATCGATTATACCATACCGAATCGAAAAAATCAAGCGCAGCTTGTCTGTCGAAGGAATTCTTTTTTCAGTCTTTGCAGAATTCGCTTTTCCAGTCTTGAGATGTAGGACTGGGAGATGCCCATGGTCTGGGCCACCTCCTTCTGGGTCAGCTCCTTGCGCCCCTCAAGGCCAAATCGCAGGAACACGATCTCCTGCTCTCTGGGAGGCAGGGTCTCCAGAGCCTGTCGGAGCACTTTTTTGTCCACATCCTCCTCCAGGGGCCGGGAGATGGTGTCCTCGTCGGTGCCCAGGATGTCCGACAGCAGCAGTTCATTTCCTTCTCCGTCCATATTGATGGGTTCGTCCAGAGAGATTTCTGTCTTCTGATTGGCGGTTTTTCGGATGTACATGAGGATCTCGTTTTCGATGCACCGGGAGGCGTAGGTGGCCAGCTTTATCTTTTTCTCCAACCGGTAGGTGCCGATGGCTTTCATCAGCCCGATGGTGCCGATGGAGATCAAGTCTTCAATATTGATGCCGGTGTTTTCAAACCGCCGGGCGATGTAGACCACCAGCCGCAGATTGTGCTCAACCAGCGTCTGCTTGGCGTCTTCCTCCCCGCGCTCCAACGCTTCCAGCGCGTCCTGCTCCTGCTGCCCCTTCAGAGGCGGGGGCAGAATGTCGCTGCCACCGATGTAGAAAATGTCCTGCTCCCGGATCAGGCCCAAAATGTTCAGTAGTTTTCGTAGATTCATAATGCCCCTCCTGTCAGCGCTTGATACATGCCTGTGCTTCCCAAACCCTCGGCGGCAAAGGCCGCCAATATAGTCTGCTGCCTGTTTCCTACCACCGCGCCGGGGAACCGCATGGCAAGCATCAGTCCGCCTTTGTTTCCCACCGCGTGATAGGGGATCAGCCGCAGTCCCGGCAGGGGACGGGCGGCCATGGTCTCCAAGGGGGCGGACAGCTGCCGCAGAGTCAGCCCCGTGAGAGCTTCCCCCACTTCCCCGGATACCACCAGCACAGGCTCCCCGGTGATGGGGTCCCGGAGGGTGTTGCCGGTGTCCCGCAGGGCGGTGAAGTGGACTGTTTTTCCTCCGTAGCTCAGGCTCACCGGCACATATTCCCGGCCCACCGCTCCATCCCCGAAGGACACCCGGCACAATAGCCACACCCCCGCCGCCCCCAGAGCCAGGGCGGCAAAGTTCTGCCGCGTAAAGCACAGGGCCATGCCCCCCAGCGCAAGACTCAACAGCAGAAACACTCCGCCCCGCTTCACCGCGTCCCGCCGAAAACCGAAGGCAATCAGCGCCATCAGGCACAGGCTGACGCACCGCCAGAGAAAATTCCCCAGAAACCGGAACCCCGGCAGCAGGCAGCAGGCGGCGTAGACGCTGCCAAGGCCCGCTGCCAGCGCGCACCGTCCGGGGGCAGCGGGGAAGCCGGACAGGCGGTTCGTGCCCAAAAGCAGCAGAAAATCCACCAGAAAATTGAGAAGCATCACCAGATCCAGATACACCGTCAACACGTCCACCTCCTTGATGCCCAGTATAACCCCCAGGGACAAAGAAGTTGGTCGCAAAGCTGTCCCACGCCCGCCGCAAGTTCCGCCATTCATCATAGAAAAAATCCCTCCGGCTGACATCAGTCGGAGGGATTGCTGTGTTCTATCGTGCGGATATTCTTTTCCGCCTTGAACCGGGGGGTCATGACCTCATGCCCGCAGCCCATGCACCGCAGGCGGAAGTCCGCCCCGGTGCGCAGCACCAGCCAGCGCTTCTCCCCGCAGGGATGGGGCTTTTTCATGACCAGAATGTCGTTGATTCGGATGTCCATATTACCTCCGCAGAAATCATCCTGTAGGACGGCTTGCCTTCAAGCCGCCGCTTGCTGCGTATCTGGTTTCACGCGGCGGGCTGAGGGCAGCCCGCCCTACTGAGCGTTCTTTACCTTGTCCCAATACTGCTTCGCGGCCTGCTCCATTTTATTATCAGCATACTCATAATAATGAGTGCCGACCAACTCGTCGGGCAGATACTGCTGCTGTACCCAGTGATTGGGGTAGTCGTGGGGGTACAGATACCCCTGTTCCCGCTCCATGGTGTAGGTGTCGGCGTGGACGTTCTGCAAATGACGGGGGAAGGAGCCGGTTTTGCCCCTGCGCACGTCCGCCAGCGCCGCGTCCAGAGCGATGTGGCCGGAATTGGACTTGGGGCTGGTGGCCATCAGCACGGCGGCATCTCCCAGCGGAATCCGGGCCTCCGGCATTCCCAGTTTCAGGGCCATGTCCACGCAGGCGTTGACGATGGGAATGATCTGGGGGTAAGCAAGGCCCACGTCCTCAGCGGCAATCACCATAAGCCGCCGACAGGCAGATTGCATCTGCCCCGCTTCCAGCAGCCGGGCCAGATAGTGGCAGGCCGCGTCCGGATCAGAGCCGCGAATGGACTTTTGCAGGGCGGACAGCAAATCGTAGTGGTTGTCCCCGTCCCGGTCGGCCCGCAGGGCGCTCTTCTGGGTGACGGCTTTTGCGTCCTCCAAAGTCAGGGGCAATGCGCCGTTCTTTGGCTGTCCGGCGGAGAACAGCACCTCCACTGCGTTCATGGCCTTGCGCAAATCCCCGCCGCAGGCCATGGCGATGTACTCCAATGCCCCGTCCTCGGGTTCCGCCCGCAAGGCTGTGCGGTTTTCCATGAAGGCAACCGCCCGGTGTACCGCTTTCAGCGCCGCTTCCGCCGAAATCTGCTTGAATTCAAACACGGTGGAGCGGCTTAAAATGGCGTTGAATACGTAGAAATAGGGATTTTCTGTGGTAGAGGCGATGAGGGTGATCTTGCCGTTTTCGATGTGTTCCAGAAGGGACTGCTGCTGCTTTTTGTTGAAGGACTGAATTTCGTCCAGATACAGCAGCACCCCGTTGGGGGCCATAAAGGTGTCCAGCTGGGATACAATTTCCTTGATATCCGCCGTGGAAGCGGTGGTGGCATTGAGCTTATACAGAGTGCGGTTGGTCTGTTTGGCGATGATGTTGGCAACCGTGGTCTTTCCTGTGCCGCTGGGGCCGTAGAAGACCATGTTGGGGATATTCCCGGAGTCAATGAGCCGCCGCAGTACGGCATTTGGCCCTAAGATATGCTCCTGTCCGTAGACCTCGTCCGATGTGGTGGGCCGCAGAAGATCGGCCAGCGGCTGATACATAAGCAGCCCTCCCTAAATATAGTTGAAAGTTAAGGAATAATAACTTTCAACTGTCAACTTTCCATTTTCAATTATTAAAATGTTGCCACGTCGGGTTCAGCAGGGACTGCGCCGGTGGTGACCTCAATGGCGGTGAGCACTGGGCCAAGCTCTCCCTTGTACAGGGGGTGCTTCTCGGCGGCGACCTTCGCCGTGACCATGACCCAATCACGGGATTTTAATTCTGCCGCTTTGGCGTACCGGCAGGGGATGCCGCAGAACTGGATGTCCTCCACGCAGCAGGTCATGACGAACCGGCCCGGGGCGAACATACCGTTCTTGTCCCGGCGGAGCATGGCTACCTGCCCCTTGAAGCGGACAGTCTTGCTGTCGTACTTCTGAGGCTCCTCGGATACGTCCCGGTAGAACAGGGCGTAGTCCTCGTCTTTGATCTCCACAATGGGGGCGTTAATATCAAAGGGCAGGGGGTCTTCGATCTCGTCAAATTCCGTGGTGCCGTCGGTGTAGTCGTAGAGAATATCGATGCGGCGGGAAGCGGCCCGGGCCAGCTTGTGGAAGGGCATCACGTCAGCGCCCTTTTCCAGCCGGTTGAACACCACCATCTGGGCGCCCACCAGCTTGTCCATCACCAGATTGCGCATATTGGCGTTGAAAGCCATGATGGTGGTGGAGTCGGCGAACATGACCTCCTGGGCAACCACCCAGTTTTCCGGGAAGCGCATATAGAGGTCTCCTACCTGCTGCATCCCGTTCAGCTCGGCAACTACCCGCTCAGCCTTGTACTTTTTCTGCAGGGCCTGAAGCTGCTTGGTGGTGACGGTCTGCTGGTCGAGGACTTCGATATAGACGTTCTTGTGGGGATAGGTGGACAGGTCGTATTCCTCCTCGCCCTCCTCAAAGAGCAGCAGCAGGGTCTTTTCGCCTGCGTTGAACCGTTCGTCCTCCAGCGTCTCCTGAATGAATTTCGTCTTGCCGGAATCCAGGAATCCGGTAAAGGCGTATACGGGAATTTCCTGCATGGCTTACACCCCGAACAGTTCCGCGATGGCGTGCTCGTCCAGCTTGGAGCCGATGACGCACAGCTTGCCGGTGATGTCGGCAGAGCCGGTGCGGACATTATACTCCTCGGGCACGTAGTCAAAGTGGATCCAGCTGCCGTCGGCGGCGGGCAGGATGCCCTTGGCCCGGAGGATCATGCCGTACTTGCCGGTGTCCAGAGCGTGCAGGGCATTTTCAACGGATGCTTTGTCGAACTTCTTGGCAGTCTCCACGCCCCAGGAGGTGAACACCTCATCGGCGTCGTGGTCGTGGTGGTGATGGTGGTGCTCATGGTCATGATCGTGGCAGCCGCAGGTGCAGTGCTCGCCATGCTCGTGATGGTGCTCATGCTCCTCATGGTCGTGATGGCAGCAGTGGGCCTCGTCCTCATGACCGTGATGGTGCTCGTGGCAGCCCTCGTCACCGTGATGGTGGTGGCACTCGTGGTCATCCTCATCCTCGTCGTGGTGATGATGGTGATGCTCGTGGTCGTGGCCGCAGCAGCAATGGTCATCATCCTCGTCGTGGTCGTGATGATGGTGGTGATGCTCGTGCTCGTGTACCAGCTGGGCAAGCTCATTTGCCAGGGTGGACTGACCCTCCATGGCGGCAGTCAGCTGCTCGCCGGTGAGCTGGCCCCAGGGAGTGGTGACGATGACGGCCTTGCCGTTGTGCTCCCGCAGCATGGCCACGGCGGTATCCAGCTTGGCCTGGGGGATGGAATCAGTACGGGACAGGATGATGGCGGAGGCGGTCTCGATCTGGTTGTTGTAGAACTCGCCGAAGTTCTTCATATACACCTTGACCTTGCCGGCGTCCACCACAGCTACGGTGTAGCCCAGGGTGACCTCGTCATTCATGACCTTCTTCACCGCGCCGATGACGTCGGACAGCTTGCCCACGCCGGAGGGCTCGATGAGAATGCGGTCGGGGTTGTACTCCGCGATGACCTTGGTCAGGGCCTTGCCGAAGTCGCCCACCAGAGAGCAGCAGATGCAGCCGGAATTCATCTCGGTGATGCTGATGCCCGCGTCCTGCAAAAAGCCGCCATCAATGCCGATCTCGCCGAACTCGTTCTCGATCAGCACGATCTTCTGGCCCTTATAGGCTTCCTGGATCATCTTCTTAATGAGGGTCGTCTTTCCGGCGCCCAGGAAGCCGGAGTAGATATCAATTTTTGTCATAATAGTCTCACCTTTCCAGTGTGATTGATTTTCTCAACACATTATTATAATCCATTTTCAAAGAAAATGTTTGAAGATGCTGTTAACTTTTGAAGTTATTGCCATGCCTTGCATACGTCCACCCATCCGAGGGAGGCGGAAAACCGTTCCAGCTCGGGGATCGTCAGTTCAATGGCGCTGTTGCTGCTGCCCGCGGCGGGGAAAACGGTGTCAAACCGCTTTAGTGACACATCCAGATAAACCGCCACGCCGTCGTTGACTGCAAAGGGGCACACACCGCCTACAGCGTGGCCGATTTTTTCCGCGGCGTCCTCGTGGGACAGCATTTTCGCCTTGACACCAAATTGTGCTTTGAATTTCGCGTTGTCCACTCGGGCATCCCCGGCGGTGACGATCAGAACGGGGGTATCGTGCACGCCGAAGGACAGGGTTTTGGCAATGCGGCAGGGGGCGCAGTTCAGCGCCAGCGCCGCCAGGTCCACAGTGGCGCTGGAAACGGGGAATTCCAGGATCCGGTCCGCTGCGCCGTATTCGGCAAAATAGCGCCTTACTTTTTCGATTGACATTACGTTCCTTCTTTCTGGGCTGGCGAGAAGTTTTCTTCCACTGGATATTCTTCCGTATCGGAAAAATGCCACCATTCCGCGGAATATCCTTTGAAGCCATGCTTTTCCATGAGAATTTCCAAAAGCTCCGCGTGGGCTGCGGCAGCTTCGGTGCAGTCGGAATAGTCCCGGTCAGCCCTGGCGGTGAAATTGTCAAAGCCTGTGGGCATTTCCAGCTCTGTGCCATCTTTGCCCACCAGCGTCACATCCACGGTATTGCCCCGGCTGTGGGAACTGTAACCCTTCTGGGGGTTGGCAACGAAGGCTGGGTCCGGACAGACCTCCCAAAGTCTGAATTGTGCGCTGACCGGACGGAATCCGTCCCAGATTTTGATGGACAGCTCCAATTCGGCCAGATCTTCACAGACCGCCGCCAGTTTTTTGACGGTGCCGTAGCGCAGATAGGCGTCGGAAAAATCATAGATGACCTGCCCGGTGAAATTCTGGTCCGTGGCGTACATCAGTTCCTGATAAATGCCCGGAATGTAGTCCGCCACCCGTACAAGATCCTCGGGGGCCGGCTCCGGGACAGTGGTTTCCGGCAGGATTTCCCGAGGCTGTGTTTCCGGGGCCGCCGTCTGTACCGGGATGGGTTCCGTGGCGGGAGCTTCCGTCTGCGCGGGCGTTTTCCCGCATCCGCAAAGCAGAATGGCAAGGGTCAACAGAACCGCAAGTATCCGCCGCTTCATCGTGTTTCCTCCGTGAGCCGGATGCCCTTCATGTGGTCGATCATGGCCTGCATGGGGGCGGACAGCCATTTTTCCTGGCGGTACAGCAGCTGTTTCCAGACCACCACCCGCAGCCCCGGCACGTTCAGCCGCGTCAAAAGCCCGGAACGCACCATTTTTTCAGTGACGTAATCCGGCAGGAAGGACAGGCCCATGTTTTCCCCCACCAGCTTGCAGATCAGGTCGGCCTGCCCGGTTTCCAGCACGGGGGTGATCTCCAGGGAGCTTCTGGCCAGCTTTTCATCCATGAGCCGCCGGTAGCTCATGCCCTTTTCCGTCAGCAGGAAGGGCTGATCCAGAAGCTGATCCAGGGCCACAGACCGCAGCGCCGCCAGGGGATGCCTGGGCGATGCCACGAAATGCACGCCGATCTCCTCCTCGTCGGCAATGACGTAGTTGGTGTCGTAAACGTGGTCGTCCATGGTGCAGATCATGTCCACATCGTTGTGGTCAAGGGCTTCCAGCAGGGCGCTGGTGTCCAGCGTGGTGATGTGCAGGCAGACCTTGGGATAGGCCGTGCGGAACTGAGAAAAATGCCCCACGATCAGCGGCTCACACAGGGAGTCCGCCATCCCCAGCCGCAGCTTTCCCGCAGGCTCCCGCCGCCGCTGAGAACCCAGCAGCATTGCCTGACCGGCGTGGCAGATCTGCTGGGCGTAGCCCAGGGCGTCCCGGCCCGCGTCGGTCAGGGTGACAGTGTGGCCGATGCGGTCAAAGAGCTGGGCGCCCATTTCTTTTTCCAATTGCTTGATCTGAAAGGAGATGGTGGGCTGGGAATAGCCCAGCTTTTCGCCGGCCCGGGTGAAGCTGCCCAGCTCGGCGACTTCTATAAAAATGTTCAGTGCCCGAAGATCCATGGCTGACCCTCCCAGAAGATTTATAAATTCTGATTGACGTTTGCCCAGTGAGCCGACAAATTGGAATGTGTCACTTCGTAGGGCGGGGTCATGACCCCGCCCTACGCATTTATATATTTAATGAAGCGGATTTAATTCATCAATTGGACTTATACCGCTATCTATTATATACTCGTTGTGAAATCTGTCAAGAGGTAGATAAAATGGGTATTATTTCGGCGGTATACAATTTTCTGTGGGGAGATTTGTTCAAAATTCCCATTGGCGGCGGAATCGGCATCTCCCTGCTTGTGGCCCTTCTGATCCCGGCGGGGCTGTACTTTACGGTGCGTACCCGGCTGCTTCCTGTGCGGTGCTTCCCAGAAATGCTGCGGGTCCTGATCCACCGGGAATCGAAAGGAAAGAGCGGAGCCATTTCCGGCATCCAGGCCCTCATCGTGTCCACGGCTACCCGGGTCGGCATGGGCAACATGGTGGGCGTGGTGGCGGCCATTTCCGTGGGCGGTCCCGGGGCGGTGTTCTGGATGTGGGTGACAGCGCTGATGGGCGCGTCCACCGCCTTTGTGGAGGCCACGCTGGCCCAGCTTTACAAACAGACCGATCCGTTGTTCGGCGGCTACCGGGGCAGCCCGGCTTACTACATCCACGCCTTTTTCTGCCGGGATAAGCAGAAAAGGCACTGTTTGATCGCTGTTGCCTTTGCCCTGTCGGGGCTGCTGTGCTGGTGCGGCGTCAGCCAGGTCATCAGCAATTCCGTGTCCGCTGCCTTCCAGAACGCCTTTTCCATTCCGCCTATAATTTCCACGGTGGTTTTGGTGGCCCTGGCGGCGGCGGTGGTTCTGCGGAAGAATGCCAGCGTGAAGGTGCTGGACGTGATCGTGCCCATTATGGCGGGGTTCTATTTCGTCCTGGCGATTTTTGTCATTGTGAAAAACGCCGCCCTGCTGCCCGACGTCTTTGGACGCATCGTGGAGGAAGCCTTTGGACTGCGGCAGGCAGCTGCGGGGGCTTTCGGCGGGGCGCTGATGAACGGTGTCAAGCGGGGCCTGTTCTCCAATGAAGCAGGCAGCGGTTCCGCCCCCTGCGCCGCCGCTGCCGCAAAGGTCAGCCACCCGGCAAAGGCGGGGCTGCTGCAGGCCTTCGGCGTGATCCTCGACACCATCGTGATCTGCACCTGCACCGCCATGCTCATGCTCCTGGCCCCGCAGGAAGCCCTGGAGGGTCTGTCCGGCATGGCACTGCTGCAAACCGCCATGGGCTGTCATTTTGGACAGTGGGGCGTGATTTTTGTGGCGGTGACCCTGTGGCTGTTCAGCTTTTCCACCTTCATCGGCATCCTCTATTATGCCCGCTCCAACGTGGCCTATCTGTTTGGTGACCATTGGGCGGCCCAGCGGAGCTATCAGATCGTGGCACTGGTGATGCTGTTCATCGGCGGACTGGCGGCCTATACCTTTGTGTGGGACTTGGGGGACATCGGCATCGGCCTGATGACCATTTTCAATCTGATCGCCGTGGTGCCCATGTCCGGGCAGGCGATCGCGGCACTGAAGGACTACGAAGCCCGAAAGGAGGAACTGGAATGAATCGAATTTTGGAGGTCTGTGTGGATTCCTACGCCTCCGCCATGGCGGCCATCGCCGGGGGCGCGGACAGATTAGAGCTGTGCAGCGCTCTGAGTGTAGGGGGACTGACCCCTTCGGCGGCGCTTTTGAAGCAGATCCGCCGTGTCAGCGATATCCCCATCCGCTGCCTGATGCGCCCCCGGGGCGGAGATTTTCTCTACACCCCAGAGGAAGTGGAGCAGATGGCTATGGAAATGGCAGCATTGCGGGATGCCGGGGCCAATGGTTTCGTCATCGGCTGTTTGACAGCGGAGGGCGAACTGGACGGAAACGCCATGGAACCGTTGTTGAAAGAAGTCAGCGGCTTGGGCCTGACCCTGCACCGCTGTATCGATGTGTCCCGGGATTTGGAAGACACCTACCGGGCCGCCGCAAAGCTGGGCTTTGACACGGTGCTGACCAGCGGCGGTGCGGGGAAGTGCTTGGACGGAATAGGAACAATTGGGTGTCTCCTGCACCTCCGGGATGCGGAAAACGGCCCGGAAGTCCTGATCGGCGCAGGTGTGAACGCAAACGTCATTGCTGTCTTCCGTGAAAAGCTGCCGGGAGCGAGGGCGTTCCACATGAGCGGCAAAACGGAAACCGAAAGCAAAATGCGTTTCCGCCGGGAGGGCGTACCCATGGGCCTGCCGGGACTGGACGAGTGGCATATCCCGGTGACCAGCGGGGAAGCTGTGCGGGAGGCAAAACTGGAATTGAAGTGAATACTACCTTGCCGTAGGGGCCGATGCCCACATCGGCCCGCGGTGCAGTTCAATGATAGTTGCCGATTTTGGCGAATACGAAACATTTGCGAAGGGGCGATGTGGGCATCGCCCCTACAGGTTTGTTTTTTTGACAGGAAAAGTGCCGGGTTTCAGACGAAACCCGGCAGATTTTGTGGAGCTTACTTTGCCCGGGAACCGAAGTTCACGGAGGTATCGCCCTGGGCGTTGACGCCGAACTCGTAATCCTTGCCCGGCAGGACAGCGTTCATGAAGATGCCCACCAGAGCGGCCACGGCCAGACCGGACAGGCTGATGGACACGGAGCCGATAGCGATGACGATGGCGCCGTTGTAGCTAAGGCCCACAGCCAGACCCAGGATCATGGCGGCGATCAGCACGTTGCGGCTCTTGGTGAAGTCCACTTGATTCTCAACAACGTTGCGGACACCCACGGCGGAGATCATGCCGTACAGCACCAGGCTGACACCACCCATGGTGGCGGCGGGCATGGCCACGATCAGCGCGGCGAACTTGGGGCAGAAGGACAGGACGATGGCGAACACAGCGGCCAGACGGACCACCTTGGGGTCGTAGACCTTGGAAAGCGCCAGCACGCCGGTGTTCTCACCGTAGGTGGTGTTGGCGGGAGCGCCGAACAGGGAGGCCAGGGTGGTGGCCAGACCGTCACCCACCAGCGTGCGGTGCAGACCGGGGTCAGCCACGAAGTTCTTGCCCACGGTGGAGGAGATGGCGCACATATCGCCGATGTGCTCCACGATGGTAGCCAGAGCGATGGGGGCGATGGTGATGACGGAGGTCAGCAGAAGACCTGCGTCAAAGTTCGTGGAGAAGATGGAGAACACGGTGTTCTCCCAGATCACAGGCAGGCCGAACCACTTGGCGGAGGACACGGCGGCAGCCACGTTGGCCCGGGCGGAGGGGGCGATGATCAGGGCGAACAGGTAGGAGGCCACAACGCCCAGCAGGATGGGGACGATCTTGACCATGCCCTTGCCCCAGATGTTGCAGGCAACGACCACAATAATGGCCACCAGAGCGATGAGCCAGTTGGTGCGGCAGTTGCTGATGGCGGAGCCGGCCAGAGACAGGCCGATGCAGATGATGATGGGGCCGGTGACGATGGGCGGGAAGTAGCGCATGACCTTGCCCGCGCCGAAGGCCTTAAAGAACGCGGCCAGCACCAGGTACACAAGACCGGCAACAGCTACGCCGAAGCAGGCGTAGGGCAGCATTGCGGTGTTGGGGGCGCCGTCCAGCATGGGGGCGATGGCGGCGTAGCCGCCCAGGAAAGCGAAGGAGGAGCCGAGGAACGCGGGTACCTTCCGGCCGGTGATCAGGTGGAAGAGCAATGTGCCGAGACCGGCGAACAGCAGGGTGGTGGACACGTTCAGGCCGGTGAGGGCGGGCACCAGGACTGTCGCGCCGAACATGGCGAACAGGTGCTGCACTCCGAGGACCAGCGTCTTGGGCGTGCCGAGGGTTTTTACGTCGTAGACCGCTTCGTTGTTTTCCATGAAGAATACATCCTCTCTATATAGTATCCGTAGGTCAGTATACTCTGATTCCGGCACTTTTTCAATAACTTTATGCGCTGGAATTTGGCCGCGTTCCACTTTTTCTTTTGTGAAAAATCACGGAGCGGGGATTTTCGCGCCCCCGGCGGGCAGGGAAGGGGAGGGCAATATTTGCACGTCCGCGCCCCATGGGCGATTGTTTTTTGTGCAAATACAACATTTCCGCTTCCAGCGATTGACATTTGCCGATTTTGAAAGTATACTATCCTCTATATTTCAGCACGACGTGCTTTTTTCGGAGGGAAAGCAACCAATGGTATACAAATGGAATGTGACGATTCCGAAGCTGTCCAGCGACACGCCCCGCCGCGCCTACATCTGGCTGCCGGAGGATTATGAGGAAAATCCGGACAAGCGCTATCCCGTCATGTATATGTTCGACGGGCACAACGTGTTCTTTGATTCGGACGCCACCTTTGGAAAGTCCTGGGGCATGGCGAAATTTCTGGAGGAAAACCCCAAGGAACTGATCATCGTCGCCGTGGAGTGTAACCACGAGGGCAACCGCCGGCTTGTGGAGTACGCTCCCATGACCTACACCAATTCCGAGCACGGCCACATCCGGGGCAAGGGCAGCGTGATGATGAACTGGATGGTCAAGGAATTGAAGCCCTTTATAGACGAGAACTATCGTACCCTGCCGGATCGGAAGAACACCATTATTGCCGGTTCCTCCATGGGCGGGCTGATCGCCCTGTACGGCGTGACGGTGTATAACCACATTTTCCAGCGGGGCGCCTGTCTGTCCCCCAGTCTGTGGGTGGCTCCCGGCAAGGTGCTGGAATTTGTGGCCCGTGCCCACATCCGCCGGGACACAACAATATATATGGACTACGGCGAGCTGGAAATGTTCAACCACGCGGCCACCCCGGAGTCCATGATCTCCACGGCACACCTGCTTCTGACCAAGCGGGTAAATCTGGCCCTGCGGATCGTCCCCGGCGGCAACCATTCCGAAGCCAGCTGGGAACAGCAGATCCCCATTTTTATGGACTGTCTGGGGCTTTAAACAGCGTACAACGTTTGTCATCCTGAGCGAGCGAAGCGAGTCGAAGGATCTTTCCGGCTTCCTGATTTGTATACGGAGGGACAGAATGTATTACGTCTATTTTCTGACAAATTGGGACGACTCCGTTCTTTATATCGGCGTGACGAACAATCTGCCCCGCCGACTGTATGAACACCGCAATGGTTTGGCGGACGGTTTTACAAAGAAATACAATGTTCACAAACTGGTGTATTATGAATACACCAACGATGTGTACAGCGCGATTTCACGGGAAAAACAACTGAAAAAGTGGACACGGGCAAAAAGAATGCCTTGGTTGTAAAAGAAAATCCTGAGTGGCGCGATTTGTCACAGGAGTGGGATTGAGTATCGGAGGGGGGAAGATCCTTCGACTCGCTGCGCTCACTCAGGATGACATTGAAGGAGAGATAGAAAACATGGAAATTCGGTACGAAAAACATTGGAGCGGCTATCTGAACCGGGAGATGGAGTTCAAGATCTACGGCAGCTGCGGCAAGCCTGTGCTGTTCATCCCCTGCCAAGCGGGACGGTTCTGGGATTTTGAATCCTTCCACATGGTGGACTACTGGTCCCCCTGGATCGAGTCCGGCAAGTGCATGGTCTTCGCCATCGACACCATCGACAACGAGGCCTGGGCCGCTCAGGGCGCGGACAACCGCTGGCGCATCGAGAACCACGAGAAGTGGTACAACTACGTGGTCAACGAAATGGTGCCCACCATCAAGCACATCGCGGGACTTGCCAACGGCTATGACCAGGGTATCCTGACCTTCGGCGCCTCCATGGGTGCCATGCACGCGGCAAACCTGTACTACCGCCGCCCCGATCTGTTCGACAGTTGCTTCGCCATCTCCGGCCTGTACGACAACAAGGAGTTCTTCGGCGATTACTGCGACGATCTGGTGTACAACAACTGCCCCTGCCTGTATCTGCAGAATCTGCCCGACGGCCACTTCTACAAGGATATGTACAACAGCCAGAAGAGCCTGATCGTCTGCGGTCAGGGCGCGTGGGAGGAGCCGCTGCTGGAATCCACCCGGTGGCTGGACACCGTGTGCTGCCAGAAGGGCATCCACACCCGGTTCGAATACTGGGGCAAGGATGTGAACCACGACTGGCCCTGGTGGTATAAGATGGTGCAGACGTACCTTCCCTGGTTCCTTGGTTAAGATACAAGATACATAGATACAAGATAGAAGATAAGGAGTTAATTTCATGAAAAACTTCGTATTCATTTCCCCCAATTTCCCCATGACTTACTGGAAGTTCTGCCGGGAGCTGAAGAATAACGGTATGCGGGTGCTGGGCATCGGCGACTGCCCTTACAATGAGCTGCTGCAGGAGCTGCGGGATTCCCTGCACGAATACTACAAGGTAAGCTCTCTGGAAAACAGCGACGAGGTGTTCAAGGCCGTGGCCTTCTTCACCTTCAAGTACGGCAAGATCGACTGGCTGGAAAGCAACAACGAGTACTGGCTCATGCGGGACGCCTGGCTGCGCACCGAGTTCAACATCACCACCGGCCCGAAGCTTGCGGATATGGACAAGATCAAGTACAAGTCCGCCATGAAGGAGTACTACGCCAAGGCCGGCCTGCCCACCGCCCGGTGGCACATTGTGGAAGGTCTGGAAGACGCGCTGGAGTTTGCCCACACCGTGGGCTACCCCGTGGTGGTCAAGCCTGACAACGGCGTGGGCGCTGCCAACACCTTCAAGCTCAAGTCCGACGAGGATGTCCAGTGGTTCATCGATACCAAGGATGACAATATCTACATCATGGAGGAGTTCGTCAACGGCTATGTCCAGACCTTTGACGGCATCGTGGATTCCAAGGGTGAGATGCTCTTTGAGTCCGGCAACATTACCCCTCTGTCCCTGATGGACATTGTGAACACCGCCGGAGATTCCGTGTACTATCTGGTCAAGGAGCTGCCGGAGAAGATCCGTCAGGCGGGCCTTGCCACCGTCAAGGCCTTCGGCGTCAAGAGCCGGTTCATCCATCTGGAATTCTTCGTCCTCAACGACGACCAGGAGGGCCTGGGCAAGAAGGGCGACGTGCTGGGTCTGGAAGTCAATATGCGTCCCGCCGGCGGCTACACCCCCGAGATGTACAACTACTCTCAGGAGACCGATGTTTACAAGATCTGGGCGGATATGGTGGCTTTTGATAAGAATACCAAGTCCATCGGCAACCCCCACTACTGCGCCTTCTACGGCCGCCGGGACGGCAAGCACTACAAGCTGGACGACTACGAGGTCATGATGAAGTATGGCCCCAAGATGGTCATGTGGGGCCGCATCCCCGAGGCCCTGTCCGGCGCCATGGCGAACCAGATGTACGTGGCCAATTTCGACACCGAGGAAGAAATGATGGCCTACTACGAGGATCTGGCCGCACAGTACGAATGATCCCTTGGCTCCTCCTTTGGGGGAGCTGCCGAAGCGGAGAGAGTGCACCATCACGGGAGAATTTCTTCAGTGAAAGCATGAGTCCTTTGGCAGACTGTAAGGCCCGCTGACCAACATGGTCAACGGGCCTTTTTGGTTAAAGAAAACCACCAGCCTGGTGAAGCTGTAAGATAAAGGTAGACAACATGGTGGTTTTCCATGTGTCTACCTTTATCTTACAGCTTCACACGGCCGGTGGTTATGATTGTCCCGAAGAAGATTCCGAGAGATGCCATAGGGAGGGGGCGCCTTTCCAAATGGTATGAATACCCGATCATAGGAGGGAATAGATCGTTCTTTCGCCGCATTCCTGTTATCAGCCGGAGACACGGTATCTCCTTGACGGCTGCCGCTATGCAAATTTGAAAGCAGCCTATGCCTCATTTCAATTTCAATATTTCCGGCTTCCGGTTTTTCGCACTATGTAGCGAATTGCGGACTTATATAAAGTATTCACACAACGACCATAAGGAAAAGGGAGTGCAGAGGCCACATAGAGAATGAAGTACAGACAGAACTGAATCACAAAGTGAAACTACCGCCGTCATTTCCATCAATGGCAAAGGAGAACAGCGTCCCCTTGCAAATGACCGCAAAATAGCCGGTCTGCGCATACTGGGCGGAATACTGCTTTTCAACCACCTCCAGCGTTTCCCGCAGCTGCAGCATTGCCGCAACCTCGTGCTTGCAGGGGTAGCTGCAAAAGCAGTCGCACAGGAGATTGCGAATCTCGCCGTCCTGATACTCGAACTCGACGGCGTAGGCTTGCGTGCCCTCCACTATGGCGTAGCCCCTTGTGCCATCCAGACAAAGATAGCGCACCCGATTTTCCATGTAGTAGTTGTGTCCCCGTTCCGCAATGGCATCGCTGACGTGCATCTCCTGCAAGCTATCCAGATGGAAGGACGCGTCATCATTTCCGCTGGCGTACTCCTCGTCATCCGCGGCAGGTGCCCTAAACCATGTCGTCACCTGTTCTGCCGGAATCGCGGATGGATCAAAGGTCAGGAAGTGGGAGCCGGCTATGTAAAACTCGCCGTGGACGTGGGTATCCACCACGGCAATGACCCGCTTGTACTCCGACAGCTTGATTTTGAAACTGTAGTTCACGGAGACCACATATCCCAACTGGCCCTCCAGCTTGCCCTCCACATATACCCGGTCTCCGGCCTTCAGGTCGAACCGGTCATTGTAGTAAGCCAGCGTCCCGCCCCTGCCGGGGAAGCTGACCTGCACCACCGACTTTCGGGGCGCAGTGGTTCTGCGCTGGGTTTCGTTCGTGGGAGTGTTTTTCTGTCTGTCGGCCGGCTCTCTGCCGAAACCGCTGATCGTAAATGCCATATCGTTACCTCCATTCAAATGATGCGGGATTCCTTTGCTTTCTGAACGTATTCTATCAGGGAAAATGTCCAATAAACTTCCCTGAATCAAATGACACCCGATTTTTTGGACAGATTCCCGGTATAATGGGGCCAGAAACAAGAATGGGAGGTTACGACTATGATTATTCGACTTTTGGAAGATTTGCTTCACTGGAACGAGGAGGAAGCGGTGCCGGACGCGGAATACGAGCCATTCCGGGACCAACTGTGTCTGGCAGGGCTGAGCGAGGAAGAACTGCGGGAGATGGCCCCGGATGACCGGGTGGCTGCACTGGAGCAGGCAAACCTAGACCCGTATGATTTCATTTATCTTGCCTGCTGAAGCTTTACATCCTGCACACATTGGGCTAAAATGGAATCAGAAAAGGAGGGGGGATTCCCATGAAAAAAGTACGCATTACCGCCATCCGAAAAGCCTGCTATCCCGACCTGATGGAGAGGTACGAAAATCCCATCCAGCACGCCTGCGAAGTCAAAGAGGGACAGGTCTGGATCGCCAACGGCTGGTGTAAGCCAGAGGGCTTCTGTGACAGCGCATGGGACAGCATTTCTCCCTTTGTCATGACCCTTGCGCACGGCGGCGGGGATTTCTATGACGGCTGGATGAAGAATCCCAAATCCGCCATGATTTCCTGCAATGATGGCTTCCGGCCCGTGAGCTTTTATCTGGAAGCCCTGAACGAGGACGCGGAGTGAACAGAGAAGGACTGAATCGCACCCTAAAGGTGAAATCCAGTCCTTATTGAATGACGGAATTACGGCTGAATCGTGATTTTTTGAACAGAAACAGCCTTTCCCTCCACCGTCAGCATCGCCAGCGTGATCTCCTGATCGAAGCGCCGCCTGCCGCAACTGCCGGGGTTCAGCCAGAGCCGCCCGTCGATGGTTTGCTCAAAATACTTGTGGGAGTGCCCGAAGATGACCGCGTCGATGCCGGTCAAGTCTTTGGGCACTTCCTTTTTGTTGTGCACTAGAAAGAACCGGCAGTCCTCGATCTGAAAGGTCAGCGTGGCGGGGATATTCTCGGCCCACTCTTTGTCGTTGTTGCCCCGCACTACATAGACTGGGGCGACTTCACGCAGACGGTCGAGAATTTCCAGCTTGTTGATGTCGCCGCCGTGGATGATGGCATCACACCCGGAGATGGCATCCAGTACCTCCGGGCGAAGCAGACCGTGGGTGTCAGACAGAACGGCAATTCGTTTTGCCATGTGGTTTCCTCCCATCACTCCTGCGCCCTTCTGCGGATGCAGGCGAGGTAAAACAGGATCGCCAAAATCTGTGCGGCTACGGACACAATGACCAGATACAGCGGGTTGTAGTCGTACAGCGCGCCCAGCAGCCAGCTGCCCAGAAACCAGGCGATGCCGAAGCCGGTTTCAAAAATGCCAAAGCCGGTGCTGCGCATGGACTTGGGGATGATCTGACTGACGGCGGCTTTCATAATGCTGTCCTCCGCGCCCATGCCGATGCCCCACAGGACAATGCCGATGAGGATGCACACAGGATTTCCCGTCAGGAAAATGAAGCAGGAGAAGAAGGTGCTGCAAAGCGTGGCCAGCACCATGGCCTTGAGTCCCACCTTGTCAAACAGCCAGCCGAAGAACAGGGCGGCGAAGGCATCCACCGCCATGGCCAGCGCGTACAGCAGGCTCAATGACGCGGCAGGGAAGGCGGCGGTTTTGGCGGCGTGGAGGGTGATCATGGTGAAGTCCGCAAAGCCGAAGGCATAGCAGCAGATCGCCGCCATGTAAAGCACAAAAGATTTCTGAACGCGAAATTCCTTGTGTTCCTCCTCTGCTTTTTCGAACATCTCCGGGTTCGGGTACTTGATTTTGGAGAAGATCACGAGGCCAATGGTGATGAGGGCTGGAATGCCAAGAAAGGCAAAACAGACCCGATAGGTGGAGAACAGATTGCCGGTGTCCTTGATGAGGCTGATGACAAACAGAATCACCGGGCCGAGGAACGCGCCCAACTGGTCGAGAAACTCCTGATAGGCGAAGCCCTTTCCGGTGCCGACCTCACTGGCGGCAAAGCTGACCAGCGTATTTTTTGCCGGCTTCTTGATGGCCTTGCCCACCCGTTCCAGAATTACCAGACCGCAGGCCAGCACCCAGCCGTTCTCCGGGATGAGGGCCAGTGCCGGGATAGCCAGCACCTGCAAGGCATAGCCCACAATGACCAGTGTCCAGTATTTTTTCGTCTTGTCCGCAAGGAACCCGGACAGCAGCCGAAGGGCATAGCCGCACAGCTCCCCCACGCCGGAGACAAACCCGATGGTCGCCGCCGATGCCCCGGCAAGGTTCAGGTATTCCCCCAGCACGCTTCTCGCACCCTCGTGAGTCATGTCCGAGAACAGGCTGACAATGCCCATCAGGGTGATAAACGCCATCGCGCCGGAAACCAGCGCGCGCTTTTTCGTTTTCACGGTTTTTCGCTTCCTTTTGAATTTCAGAGATTTGCCCGAATGGGCTTTTCTCTATTACACCGCGTTCGGAAATGGATGGCAACACAAATTCGGTTGCTTAACGCTTGTGCTCCTGATAGAACGCTTTCAAGTCTGCCTTCGCCGCATCCGGCAGCATGGTTTTCTTCACGCCCCGAATGGCACCTTCCAATGCCATCAGCCGATGGATGCAGGCGCTGGGGTCGATCTCCTGAATCTTCAGCCATGCGGCTTTCGCCCCTGCTTCCCGAAGGGCGTCCGGGGTTTCGATTCCTACCTGTATAAGCTGCGCTTCCACAGCTTTGCCGATGTTCGGCAGCTTTGATAATTCTCCCATTTGAATATCCTCCATTCGTGCCGCTCAATACCGAGCGGCATTTCTTTTTCCTCTTGCGGCCTCGAAGACATTTTTTTGCCTTGCGAACTTACTGACAGTATACCGCAAAAAGTGAGCTGGTTCAATCGCCCGGCGTTGCGCGCTGTTCGGAGTTATTTACAAATATTGCGCGTGTGTTTTGTTCAATCATACAAAGGTGAAAAATTTTGCAATCAACCGGGACAAATCGCCGTTTTCACTGCCTACCAAATGAGGGAAGGGGAATCCTCCCATCTCAATCTTGTAATGCTCCTCACTACCATTACGGCGGTGAGGAGCTTTTGTTTTTGCCAGATACCAATATGTACTGAATTTGAATATGTAGTTCAAAGCACGCGCAGCCATATATTCCCCAGTGTTAGGCAAAACTGAAATTCCCTGTAAGGTGTTGAACCTGCCTTACAGGGGATTCATTTTCTGATCATCTATAATCTCACATTAAACTTGGAATAGCAAAAAATATTCCGCTTGACTTCTGTAACGAAAACGGATATAGTGCCGTCTAATAGGGTGAAGCCGCTTCAAATACCGGAGGAAATACTATGGAACAAATCGAAACAGAGGAAGCTCAATTTTCAGCCGCCATGTCAGATCAGCAGATCATTCAGCTGTTCTTTCTGCGGTGTGAGGAAGCCATTACCCAGACGCAGAAAAAATATGGCGCGCTGTGCCGCAGTGTGGCCCAGCGGCTCCTGGCAGACCCCAGGGACACCGAGGAGTGTGTCAGTGACACCTATCTTCGTGCCTGGAATGCTATCCCGCCGGCACGCCCCCGCTCTCTGCGGGCCTATCTGGCCCGCATCACCCGGAATCTGGCATTGGACCGCTATAACTACAATACTGCCGAACAGCGCAGAACCGCGCTCACCGACGCTTTTGAGGAATTGGAACCCTGGATCGTTACCGGGCAGGGTGATCCGGACACAGAACTGGATGCCTATGAGCTGCGTCGGGTGCTGAACGGCTTCCTGCGCCGTCAGAGCGCTGAGGCCCGCGTGTTCTTTTTGCGCCGCTACTGGTACGGGGAGAGTATTCGGGAGATCGCGGAAGAATGCCGCGTCAGTGAAGCAAAGATTAAGACATCCCTGTTCCGCACACGGGAACGGCTGCGCGCGGAACTGGAACAGGAAAGGATCGGACTATGAATCAAACTCGTTTTCAGAAATGGATGAACGCCGTGGACGATGACCTGCTGGAGGAAGCGCAGCAGCCCATGCGGAAGAAGTGGTCCTGGCTGTACAGCGCCGGGGCGATCGCCGCCTGTCTGGCAGTGGCTGTGACTGCCGTCACCATGACCCGCCGAAGCACCGACCAACCGGTCATGATCGCAAGTCCCATACACGAATCCAGCGAAGCTGAGTTTCAGCAGCTGGGTTACTCCATCCCCCTGCCGGACAGTGCCTCCGAAACCGCTTACTACCTGATTGACACAGGAGAAAACGACAACCAAATGGCAGAAGTCAATTTTGAACAGGATGGGCAGGCGTACTACTGCCGTGCCTTAAAGGCAGAGCAGCCCCAGGACATCTCCGGCATTTATGCTGACTGGACGGAGAGCCTGGACTGGAGCGGCGAAGATGTTTCCGTCCAGCTGCGTAAGTCCGAGGATGCGGCCTGGGTGGGCTGGTATGCCCCGGAGGTCGAGGTACAGTGGTGTGTTGCCGGCGGCAGCGATGTCCAGGTGCTGCTGGATACCGCCCAAACCATTGTGGAAAAGCTGGGATATGTTATGCCGCTGTATCCTATGGAAAGTGCGGAGGATGCCTTTGCCGACGGCGGCTACTCCGTGGACTTCACAGCAGCAGACCTCGTCAAGAACGGGGACGGTTATTCCCTGACCGCAAAGATCTATGACTATGACCGCTATGAACTGGAAGATATTCAGAGCTTGAAAGAGGGTGACCAGATCGAGGTCTGTCGGGAACCGGTGACCGTCGAGAGCATCCTGTGGGATCACGGCGCCGTCATCATCAACGGCGGCATCGAAAGCGGCGGCGTGGAGCTGATCGAGCATGACGGTCTGTACCGCACCAAAGAAATGAATGACCAGCCGGTCTACTATGAACTGGGAACGATCACCCTTCCCCTGTCTGCTGACTGCACCTTTGAAGATCACGACGACCTGGAACAGGAGCCTGACGGCTTGGTTTATGAGTACGAGGATGTCCCATCGGCTATTCATGCCAGCGAAACGCCCTTCAACTGCTATAACACGGTCATCACCGTCCGGCAGGAGCAGGTGGTGCAGATCATCCGCTATTGGATCCCCTAATTGACCGACATACAGAATCGAGGCAAAACGGTTTTAACCGTTTTATTAAAAGCTGGTATAAAAATAGCCCGGATTTCTCCGGGCATGGAAAGAGCACTGGGTGTTAGCCGATGCTCAATAATCCGTGTCTAGCCATAAGCGGACAGCATCGATACACCGCCAATCAGCTGTGCAGACCGTTAGAATGCAGGGTCGTAAGTTTTTTTATGTTCGCCACGGGATCAACGCCTGACGCTCCCTGATTTTAAGCTTTCGGCCATGCTGCCACAAAAGGCTGCTGATAGGGTTCCACCTTCTGCGCACAGGGGCCTTCCCGCCACATACCGAAAAATCTTCCGAAAGGATAGGTGTAATATCCATCCTGCTTATGGTCTGTCACATCATAAGGATCCGCAAAAATCAGCACATCATCATAAGGGGTGTCTGTGCCGCAGGTATCAATACCGATCAGCACCTGCCAATGGCCTGCCCAATCTACCCAGTCCACCATAATCGATGATCGTCTGCTCAGCATCCTCTACGGTTTGGAATCTGCGGTCTGTGCTTGCGTGGGCATCCACATTCCAGCCCAGCAGATCAAACAGATCCGCAATATTCTCAGCGGAAGATCCCTTCGTACAATGGGTTTCCAAAAGGTCGGCAAGCGGTTCAGAGGGAGGGTTACATCCAACCTTTTGGAGATGGAGTGGAAGTGTTGCTTGTAGGTACTCAGGGTTTTGTCCTTTACGCCTCTGGCAGCAGCCGAAGAGAGAAAAAGATCAAAATACTCGGAAACAGGGGATTTCTGAACATTTCGCATGGATATTCTTGCTATAACTACACCTCTTGAATGACTCAAATTTGCAGAGTATTCAAGCGGTCTATAATCCCTTGTGAAAAGTAAGAGGAAAAAGAAAAAAGTGTTGAAAACCAATGGTTTTCAACACTTTTGGTGGAGATAAGCGGGATCGAACCGCTGACCTCTTGAATGCCATTCAAGCGCTCTCCCAGCTGAGCTATACCCCCATATTCTGGATGTCGTCCGCTTGACGACCTCTGTATTCTACCATATATCGCGAAAAAGTCAAGTTCTTTTTTCGATTTTTTTAATTTTCTTTTTTGAAGGGGAAAAGCCCTGGAATTTGGAAAATTTCCACTTCCATTTCCCGGGGATCCACGGTATAATAAATCCGATAACGACTTGCCTGCGGGCTGATTCCGGGAGGTTTTCATGGCTGCATTGATTCTTTCCTTAAACGACAAAAAACGACTGGACGCCGGGTTTGCGGCGGCCTTTGATGCGGCGGCGGAACGCTATTTCTCCGCGCCGGGCCGCACGGAGGTCAGCGGAAACCACACTGACCATCAGCGGGGCCGGGTGCTGGCCGGCGCGGTGAACCTGGATACAGTGGCGGCGGTGCGGGCCAACGGCACCGATGTGATCCGGGTCCAGTCCAAGGGCTACCCCCTATGTCAGGTGCGGCTGGACGCGCTGGAGCCGGTGGAAGCCGAGATCAATTCCACCCCGGCCCTGATCCGGGGCGTGGCGGCACGGTTTTCTCAGCTGGGCTGCAAGGTGGGGGGCTTTGACGCCTACTGCGAGTCCACGGTGCTGCCCGGCTCGGGCCTCAGCTCCTCCGCCGCTTTCGAGGTGCTCATCGGCACCATTATCAACCATCTGTACTTTGACGGCCGGGTATCCCAGCCGGAGATCGCCCAGATCGGACAGTATGCGGAAAATGTCTTCTTCGGCAAGCCCTGCGGCCTGATGGATCAGACGGCCTCTGCCGTGGGCGGGCTGGTCACCATCGACTTTGCGGACAAGGACCACCCGGACATCCGCCCGGTGCACTTTGACTTTTCCACCACGGGCCACGCCCTGTGCATCATCGACTCCCGGGCTGACCACGCCGACCTGACCGACGAATACGCCGCCGTGCCCGGGGAGATGAAGCAGGTTTGCGCATATTTTGGGAAAGAGGTGGTGACCCAGATCCGGGAGGAGGACTTTTATGCCGCCATCCCCGCTCTGCGGGAAACCTGCGGCGATCGGGCGGTCATGCGGGTCATCCACGAATACAATGAAAACCGCCGGGTGCCCCAGCAGGTGGCGTGCCTGGAACGGGGCGATTTCGAGGGCTTCCTGCGGCTGACCAAGGAATCCGGCTACTCCAGCTGGATGTACCTGCAAAATGTGGTTCCAGCCGGGTATGTGAAGCAGCAGGCCATGGCGGTGGCCCTGGGCCTGTGCGAGCACTATTTACAGGGCCGGGGCGCTTACCGGGTCCACGGCGGCGGCTTCGCCGGGACGGTGCAGGCCTTTGTGCCCTTCGACCTGCTGGAATCCTTCCGGGCCGGTATTGACGCGGCGCTGGGGGAGGGAGCCTGCCATGTGCTGTCCATCCGGCCCCAGGGCGGCGTGGAGATGGAGGTCGAAGCGTGAAAATTGAAACCCTGATCGATTCTCTTGTCTCCTATGCTATGAACCGGGGCCTTGCCGAGCCGGTTGACCATCAGGTGCTCACCAACCGCCTGCTGGATATCCTGCGCAAGGACGACTATGAACTCTCCGACGAGCCGCAGAGCGAGAATCTGGAGGAAATTCTGGCGGGGATTCTGGATTACGCCGTGGCGCAGGGGCTGTGCGAGGACAACATCACCGCCCGGGACATTTTCGACACCCGGATCATGGGCGCGGTGACTCCCATGCCCAGAGAAGTGGTGCGTACCTTTGCGGAGAAGTACGCGGTTTCCCCGGTGGAAGCCACGGACTGGTACTATCAATTCAGCTGCGACACCGACTACATCCGCCGCTACCGCATCGCGAAAGACATGCGATGGAAGTACGAAAGCCAGTGCGGCGAAATGGACATCACCATCAACCTGAGTAAGCCAGAGAAGGACCCCAAGGCCATTGCCGCGGCGAAAGATGCCCCTCAGACGGCCTACCCCAAGTGTCAGCTGTGCCGGGAAAACGAGGGCTACGCCGGGCGCATGAACCACCCTGCCCGGGCCAACCACCGCATCATCCCTATTCAGGTCAGCGGGGAGGACTGGTGCCTGCAATACTCGCCCTACGTCTATTATAATGAGCACTGCATCGTCTTCAACTCCCGGCACGTGCCCATGAAGATCGACCGCAGCGCCTTTGAGAAGCTGCTGGACTTTGTGAAGGCTTTCCCGCACTACTTTGTCGGCTCCAATGCCGATCTGCCTATTGTGGGCGGCTCCATCCTGAGCCATGAGCATTTTCAGGGCGGGCACTACCAGTTCGCCATGGAAAAGGCAGGGATGGAAAAGGAAGTCTCCTTCAAAGGTTACGAGGACGTAAAGGCGGGCATCGTGAAGTGGCCCATGAGCGTCATCCGTCTGGATGGAAAAGACCCGGCGAGACTTGCAGAATTGGCGGACAAAATTCTTACCATTTGGCGGGGCTACTCTGACGAAAGCGTGGGCGTGATCGCCTGCTCTGACGGGGAGCCCCACAACACCATCACCCCCATTGCCCGCCGCAGGGGAGAGCTGTACGAGCTGGATCTGGTGCTGCGGTGCAACATCACCACCCCGGAGCACCCCTTGGGCGTGTTCCACCCCCACGCGGACAAGCACCACATCAAGAAGGAGAACATCGGCCTCATCGAGGTCATGGGTCTTGCCGTTCTGCCCAGCCGGTTAAAGCAGGAGCTGACGGACCTGGCAGCCGCCATCGTGTCCGGGGCAGACATTGCCGCTGACGAGGTGCTGAGCAAGCACGCACCCTGGGTGGAGGAGCTGAAAAAGCAATACACCTTCACCGGGGACAACGCGCTGGATATTATCCTCAAGGAGACCGGAAAGGTCTTTACCGAGGTTTTGGAGGACGCGGGTGTATACAAGAATACCCCCGAGGGAAAGAACGCATTCCTGAAATTCGTGGATGCAGTCAATCAGTAATGAAATGAAAATGCGTAGGGCGGGGTCATGACCCCGCCGATCCGGTTTCGATTACATGCAACTTTCGGTGAATGGTATTGGTAAATTGACCTCGATGCGTTCTGCGTTGGACGAAAGCGTCAAAAATATCCAACGTGGTCGGCGGGGTCATGACCCCGCCCTACAACACGGAACATAATACAATAATGCTCCCGGCTGGAATTGCCGGGAGCATCTGCGTTATTGGAAGAATCCCACCAGACCCACCACGAAGATCACAAAGACAATGACGGGCAGGACGTAAGTCATATAAGGCCGCATCCATTTTGCCACCTTCAGGCCGGTGCCCTCGTTGGCTTCTTTCAGGAACGTTTCCCAGCCCCAGCCGTAGCGGGTGGTGCAGAACAGAATGAAGATCAGGGAACCGAGGGGCAGCAGGAGGTTGCTGACCAGAAAATCCTCGCTGTCGAGGATATCGTGCCCGGCGATGGGCCGCACATTTTGCCACAGGTTGTAGCCCAGCAGGCAGGGCAGGCTCAGCAGGAACATCCCGCCGCAGCAAAAAGCGCAGGTCTTCTTCCGGCTCCAAAGCGTCATCTCGCTGACGCAGCAGACGATGTTCTCAAACACCGCCAAAACCGTTGAAAAGGCGGCGAAGGTCAGAAACAGAAAGAACAGGCTCCCCCAGAACTGCCCCAGGGCGATGTGGTTGAACACGTTGGGCAGGGTCATGAAGATCAGGGCGGGGCCGCTGTTCACATCCACGCCGTAGGCAAAGCAGGCGGGGAAGATGATCAGGCCCGAACACAGGGCTACCATGGTGTCCAGTAAACCGACCCGGACGGCCTCTCCCATGAGGGCATGGTCTTTTCCAATGTAGCTGCCGAAAATCGCCATGGCCCCGATGCCGAGGCTGAGGGTAAAAAGGCCTGATTCATGGCACCGACAATGACATTGCCCACGCCGATGTCCGCCATCCGCTGAAAATCCGGGATCAGGTAGAAGGACAGGCCCGTGCCGCCGCCGGGGAGGGTCATGCTGTGGAAGGCCAGCACCCACATGAGAAGGATCAGAGCCATCATCATCCACTTGGTGACCCGCTCCAATCCCTTCTGCACGCCCAGAGAGATGACGGAGAAGCCGATGACCACAACGATGCCCATGTAAAGGGTCATTTTGCCGGGAGAAGCCAGCATTTCTCCGAATTTCGCTTCGATCCCCGCGGTGTCCAGCCCCACGTAAGCGCCGGCGGCGGTGTTCACGAAATATTGGAGCATCCACCCGGCCACGGTGGTGTAGAACATCATGAGCATGACGTTGCCCAGCAGACACACATAGCCGTGCCAGCCCCATTTGCTTCCGGGTTTCAGCTGTTCATACATTTTCAGGGGGCTTTTCTGGGCGGCCCGACCCATGGCAAACTCCATGGTCAGCACAGGGACCCCCAGCACCAGAAGAAATACAAGATAGATCAGCACAAAGGCGCCGCCGCCGTACTGCCCGGTCATCCAGGGGAATTTCCAGACGTTGCCGATGCCGATGGCGCAACCCGCGCTGAGCAGAATGAAGCCCAGACGGCTTCCCAGGTGCTCTCGCTGCATAACAGACCTCCGCAATGATAAGTTGAAAATGGAAAGTTATGGTGTCCCTTCGGGACGCTCGAAATGTAAATAAACCGTTAAGATTATACCGGGAGAAATAGAAAAAGTCAACTTTTTTATGGGTTTTCCTTATCTTTTTTAATGCTTATCGACTTGACACAGCAAGGTGGTAAATTGGAATTTGCGAAGCAAGGCCTTCCCCAAAGGGGAAGGCTTTGGTCGAGGGGCCCAGGGGATGTCATGGGATAGACCCTGTTCGTAACGTATTGGCAGCAGGCCCTGCCCGCTGTTCAAAGGACGTTTACATTTCCGCTATTTACTTTTATCACACAAAATGATATAATCCACGGGTAGTATGGAAAAGGAGGCGGAGAAATGCGCCATTATTTTGAAGAACTGAAGGATTTCATAAAGAAGGGCGATATGTTCCTCCTGATCCTGTGTGTGTGCGTGGCGGGCTTCGGCGTGATCTGTATTGCAAGCGCCACCTCCGCCGAAAAATTCGGCAGCAATTTTAAGTATATCGCCGTTCAGGTGGTCTCCATCGGCCTGGGCGTGCTGATGTACGCGCTGGTGTCCTCCATCGACCTGGACTTTCTGTCGGAGCACCGGGGGATGATGGTGGCCTTTAATGTGCTGCTGCTTCTCATGCTGATCAGCCCTCTGGGCACGGACAACAACACCGGCAACCGAAGCTGGATCGACTTGGGCGTGATCAGCGTCCAGCCTGCTGAGATCTGTAAGATCACCTACATTATTATTATGGCGTCGGTCATGTCCTCCCACCAGAACCGGATCTCCCACCCGGTTTCCATCATCCATATGCTGATGCACCTGGGACTTCTGGTGGGCCTGAATCTGGCATTGTCCTCGGACATGGGCGTGTCATTGATCTTCGTGTTTATTTTCATCGGCATGGCCTTTGCCGGCGGCGTCAGCCTGTGGTGGTTTGCCCTGGCCATTGGCGGCATCGCGGCCATGTTCCCCATCCTGTGGCAGTTCCTGGGCCAGTACCAGCGGAATCGGATCCTGATCCTGTTTGACCCCACCATCGACCCTCAGGGCATCAACGAACGGTATCACTCCAAAATCAATCTCCAGTCCCTCACCGGCGGCGGCCTGACGGGCCAGGGGCTGTTCGACGGCAACCGTACCCAGAGCGGCGCCCTGTTTGCCCAGCATACGGACTATATTTTCTCCTCCATGGGTGAGGAGCTGGGCTTTGTGGGCTGTGTGGCCATCATGCTGCTGGAGCTGGCTATCATCGCCCGGTGCATCTACGTGGGCGTCCGGTGCCAGGACTATATGCGCCGTCTGGTGTGCTACGGCGCGGCTTCGGCCCTGATGTTCCAGCTGATGATCAACGTGGGCATGTGCATCGGCGTCATGCCGGTTATCGGCCTGACCCTGCCGCTGATCAGCTACGGCGGCTCCTCCGTGGTCACCATCTTCGCCATGCTGGGACTGGTATCCGGCGCTTACGCCCGACCGTCGTCGCTTAGTCATGAACGGTACGTGCAGCCATACCGGGGATAATCAAAAACGACCGGGGTATCCGATTTGGATATCCCGGTCTGTGCATATTGTAGAGGCGGGTCGATGACCCGCCCCTACGGTGAACTAAATTGTAATCAATTCATAGGAATCCTCGCCCAGACCGATCTTTCTGGCGTGGGCGATCTGGCTGCGCCAGTCGGTGTGGGGGAAGGAGCCAGTGAGGTTATCCAGGTCCGGACGGTTGGCTTTTTGGAGCTTGGAGCCGGGCATGATGGTCTGGGCGTTGACGGCCTCGGCACAGGCCAGGTCCAGCGCCACCGGGTCAAAGGAGGCGAACATACCCACATCCGGGACAATGGGAACGTCGTTCTCCGGGTGGCAGTCGCAGTAGGGGCTGACGTCCCGGACCAGGGTAATGTGGAAATTGGGCCGGCCGTCCAGCACCGCCTTGGTGTACTCGGCGATCTTGCAGTTCAGGATAGCGGCGGACTGGGCGTAGGCGGGGTGGATGGCCTTGACGGGGCACACGTCGATGCACCGCCCGCAGCCCATGCACTTGGTCCAGTCGATGTGCATAATGCCGCCCTCCAGCTGGGGGCCGTCGTGGGCGCAGTATTTGGCGCAGGTGCCGCATCCGACGCACTTTTCCGGGTCAACCTCAGGGCGGCCCTCACTGTGCATCTCCCGTTTGCCGGCATTGGAGCCGCTGCCCATGCCCAGATTTTTCATGGCGCCGCCGAAGCCTGCTTCCTCATGGCCCTTGAAGTGGTTCAGGGAAATGACGATGTCGGCGTCCATGATGGCCCGGCCGATCTTGGCGGACTTGACGTATTCGCCGCCCACCACGGGCACGTCCACGTCGTCGGTGCCCTTCAGGCCGTCGGCGATCAGGATGTGGCAGCCGGTGGAGTAGGGGGTGAAGCCGTTTAAGTAGGCAGTCTCCAGATGGTCCAGAGCGTTCTTCCGGGAGCCGACGTACATGGTGTTGCAGTCGGTCAGGAAGGGCTTGCCGCCCAGGTCCTTGATGATGTCCACCAGCACCCGGGCGTAGCCGGAGCGCAGATGGGCCATGTTGCCCAGCTCGCCAAAATGAATTTTGATGGCAACAAACTTGTCCTGAAAATCGATCTGGTCAATGCCGGCGGAGAGGATCAGCCGGGACAGCTTCTGGGGCAGCGTCTCCGACGTGCCGGTGCAGAAGTCGGTAAAATAAACCTTGGATGCCATAATGTACCTCCTGAAAAATATCTAGGGATAGTTTAGCTTTTTTTCGATGGAAAGTCAAGAGAGATAAACATTCTGTGAAGGTTGGCTCTTATCGGCAGCGAAACGGGAAAAACGGTGAAGTATCAGAAGGCGCTGGGGCTGATGAGCACGTGCATCAGGTCCCTGCTGCGCAGCGGGGCTATGAACGCTGTGACGCCCACGTACTCCACTCGGACCTGGACGAGCCTATCCGGCGGGCCATGGGACGGGACTTTGGGGAGAGAGTGGCCCTTCACTTTCTGGAAGTGCCGGAGAGCAGGTAATGCAGTGTTGAGTGAGGGGTGAAAGAATAACTTCTAACTCCAAACTTCTGATTCGGGACGCCCGGACGGACGGGACGGGCATTTTCAGTTCAGCCGCACACTGAAACGACAGCTTTCGACAGTGCAAGGCTCCTCTCAATGGGGGCCGGCACAGCTGGGGGGATACCGTGACCAGCACCTGCCATATTCGTATCCCTTCCAGCACGTTACAGTTCACAAACCCTGTAGGGGAGGGGCAATGCCCCTCCCGTCCGCGAAGCGGCACATGGAACGTGCTGCTGACGCAGAAGGGCGGGTCAATGCCCCGCCCCTACAGCTAACCCTACACCAGTGTGTCAAAAAAACACCCAGCAGGGGGAGGGAGACAGGATTTGTACCGCACGCTCCACCACCCTGTTTCCCATCAGGAGGAAACGGGTACAAGCAGATAAACAGCAAATTGAAATTTGCGGAGCAAAGCCTCCCCTCGTAGGGGAGGTGGCCCGGCGTAAGCCGGGGCGGAGGGGTGCACCCCTCAGTCAGCTTGCGCTGACAGCTCCCCTAAAAGGGGGAGCCTTGCGCTGTCGAAACGTCAGTATACGGCTGAACTGAAAAAGGCCGTCCTGTCCGTCCGGGCGTCCCGAAACAACGGAGGGTGGGCGACCAATGAATGAATTGGGAACGAAACCGAGCAGTACCCAATGGCGCAGCGAATACAGACCACCCGGGCACGCATTGGCAGGCGGCCCTGCCGCCCTGCCGCCAAAAAACTCCCCGCCGGAAGGCAGGGAGTTTCTTGCATGAAAGGTGAATTACTTGGCAGCGCCGGCGATCTGGGCAGCCACCTCAGCGGCGAAGTCCTCTTCCTTCTTCTCGATGCCCTCACCCTTGATGTAGTGAATGGCGTCAACGAAGGTGACCTTGCCGCCCAGCTTCTTGGCAGCGTCGGCAATGTAGCCGGCCACGTCGCCCTTATAGAGGTCGCCGCGGACGAACTCCTGCTGCAGCAGGCAGCTCTCCTTGTAGAAGGCGGCCATCTTGCCGGCAGCGATCTTTTCCTTCACAGCGGCGGGCTTGGAAGCCATCTTGGGGTCGTTGTCCATCAGAGCCACCTGCACGGCCAGCTCCTTGTCCACGTCGGCCTGAGGCACCTGAGCCTTGTCCCAGTACTTGGGGGACATGGCGGCGATCTGCATAGCCACGTTCTTGCCGATCTCGGTGACGTCCACGTCACCCTCCACAGCCAGGTTCACCAGAACGCCGTGGGTGCCGCCGGCGTGGACGTAAGCCACGGAGGTGTTGGCATCGAAGCGGGCGAAGCGGCGGATCTGCATGTTCTCGCCGATGGACATGACCTTCTCCTGCATGATCTCGGTGACGGTCAGGTTGGAGTTGGGGTAGGTGCAGCCCTTCAGAGCCTCCACGTCAGCGGGGTTCTGGGTAGCCACGATGGTAGCCAGGTTCTTGACCAGATCCATAAAGGCATCGGTCTTGGCGGCGAAGTCGGTCTCGGAGTTGACCTCGATGACCACGCCCACACCGTCGATGACAGCGGCGTAAGCCACGCCCTCAGCGGCGATACGGCCGGCCTTCTTGGCGGCCTTGGCCAGACCCTTTTCACGCAGCCAGTCAACGGCCTTGTCCATATCGCCGTCGGTGGCCTGCAGGGCCTTCTTGCAGTCCATCATGCCGACGTTGGTCATTTCACGGAGCTTCTTAACATCCTGAGCGGTAAAAGCCATTTTCTATTTCCTCCTGATACGATAATTGTATGGTAGGGGCAAGCTTATTCAGCGGCGGCCTCGGCGGGAGTCTCAGCGGCGACCTCGGTGTCCTCACCCTGACGGCCCTCGATGGCGGCGTTAGCCATGGCGGAGGCGATCAGACGGATGGCGCGGATGGCGTCGTCGTTGCCGGGGATCACGTAGTCGATCTCGTCGGGATCGCAGTTGGTATCGACAATAGCCACAACGGGGATGTTCAGCTTCTTGGCCTCGGCGATGGCGTTGCGCTCCTTCCGGGGGTCAACGATGAACATGGCAGCGGGGATCTTCTTCATTTCCTTCACGCCGCCCAGGTACTTCTCCAGCTTCGCGATCTCGCCCTGGTGCTTGATGACTTCCTTCTTGGGCAGCATGGCGAAGGTGCCGTCCTCTTCCATCTTCTTCAGCTGAGCCAGACGGTCGATACGGGAACGCATGGTGCGGAAGTTGGTCAGCATACCGCCCAGCCAGCGGGAGTTGACATAGTAACCGCCGCAGCGGGCAGCTTCCTCGCGGATAGCGTCCTGAGCCTGCTTCTTGGTGCCGACGAACAGGATGTTGCCGCCGTTGGCAGAGGTCTCACGGACGAAGTTGTAAGCCTCCTCCAGCTTCTTAACGGTCTTCTGCAGGTCGATGATGTAGATGCCGTTACGCTCGGTGTAGATGTAGGGGGCCATTTTGGGGTTCCAGCGGCGGGTCT
>JAUNSH010000013.1 GCA_030539285.1 Eubacteriales bacterium | reverse complement strand
TTGGCGCAGGCGATGGAGTTGGAGGAGCCCAGCATACGGAACTCAAACTTGTTGCCCGTGAAGGCGAAGGGGGATGTACGGTTGCGGTCTGTGGTGTCCCGGGCAAATCTGGGAAGCACATCCACGCCCAGCTTCATAGTGGTCTTCTGGGTGCCGGCATAAGGAGTGTCATTCTCAATGGCATCCAGAATTGCCATCAGCTCATCGCCCAGGAAAATGGATACCACTGCGGGAGGCGCCTCGTTGGCACCCAGACGGTGGTCGTTGCCAGCGGTAGCGACGGACAGTCTCAGCAGATCCTGATAGTCGTCAACAGCCTTGATGACCGCGCACAGGAACAGCAGGAACTGAGCATTCTCATAGGGAGTTTCACCGGGGGACAGCAGGTTCACACCGGTATTGGTAGCGATGGACCAGTTGTTGTGCTTACCGGAGCCGTTAACACCGGCAAAGGGCTTCTCGTGCAGCAGGCACACCAGGCCATGCTTTGCGGCGACCTTCTGCATGATCTCCATGGTCAGCTGGTTGTGGTCGGTGGCGATATTGGTGGTGGTGTAGATGGGAGCCAGCTCATGCTGAGCAGGGGCGACCTCATTGTGCTCGGTCTTGGCCAGAATGCCCAGCTTCCACAGCTCCTCATTCAGATCGGCCATGTAGGCGGCAACTCTGGGCTTGATAACACCGAAGTAATGATCGTCCATCTCCTGGCCCTTGGGGGGCTTGGCGCCGAACAGGGTACGGCCGGTGTAGATCAGGTCCTTGCGCTTGTCGTACATCTCCTTGTCGATCAGGAAATATTCCTGCTCAGGGCCAACGGAGGTGCGGACGCACATGACATCCTCATTGCCGAAGAGCTTCAGAATCCGCATGGCCTGACGGTTCAGGGCTTCCATGGAGCGCAGCAGGGGAGTCTTCTTATCCAGAGCCTCGCCGCCGTAGGAGCAGAAGGCAGTGGGGATGCACAGGGTCTTACCCTTAATAAACGCATAGGAGGTAGGATCCCAAGCGGTATATCCTCTTGCCTCGAAGGTAGCCCGCAGGCCGCCGGAGGGGAAGCTGGAAGCGTCAGGCTCGCCCTTGATCAGTTCCTTGCCGGAGAAATCCATGATCACTCCACCGTCGGGAGCGGGGGAAATGAAGCTGTCGTGCTTCTCAGCGGTAATGCCGGTCAGAGGCTGGAACCAATGCGTATAGTGGGTAGCACCGTTGGCAACAGCCCAGTCCTTCATGGCAGCGGCGACAGCATTGGCTACGCTGGCATCCAGCTTCGCGCCCTGATCAATGGTCCTACGCAGAGACTGATATACATCAGAGCTCAAGTTTGCTTTCATTACGCGGTCATCAAAAACCAGACAGCCGAAGTAGTCGGAGATAGTACCCATAAAAAACACCCTTTCAAAATCATAGCTGATAAATAAAAGAAGACAAGGATGCCTGCGAGCCTGTGCTCGAAGACATCCTTGCCTTACGCGAGGCATTTTACTACAGAATCTTCCATTTGTCAACACCCTGCACAAAAAAAGTTTTTTGCCTTTGGATAGATTGACAAGAGCGCGAAGATGGAATATAATGCCAACAGTGAGCAAAGGCGTTCGTAGAAGGGGTATTCTGCCCTTTTCCTGGACGCTTTTTGTCTTGTCGGCGCGAATTCTGCCGATTTGAAAGCTCCTATACAGAAAAATGTGGAAATCCCGTATCCAATCTGTTATAATGGCTGTATCGGTCATGCCGAAGAATCGCAAACTACGATAGAAAGCAGGTAAGCGTATGAAATATACTCCGCAGGAAGTCATACAGTTTATTCAGGAGGAAGACGTGAAGTTTATTCGTCTTGCTTTCTGTGATGTGCAGGGACGGCATAAAAACATTTCCATTATGCCCCACGAGTTGGAGCGCGCCTTCGAATATGGAATCGCAATTGATGCCTCTGCCATCGAGGGCTTTGGCGACGAAGTGCATTCCGATTTATTCCTTCGCCCGGATCCCACCACCATTGCGGTGCTTCCCTGGCGGCCGGAGCATGGCAGAGTTGTCAGAATGTTCTGCACGATCATCGACCAGAGCGGTAAGATTTTCATTCACGACACCCGCAGCATTCTGAAACAGGCAATCGCGGATGCGGCGGCGGCAGGATATACCTTTTCCTTTGGCTCTGAATTGGAATTTTATCTGTTCAAGCTGGACGACGATGGCGAGCCTACCCATATTCCCTATGATCAGGCGACCTATATGGACGTTTCTCCTGATGATAAATGTGAAAACGTCCGCCGCGAGATCTGCCTGACGCTGGAGCGGATGGGAATTCAGCCAGAGTCTTCTCATCATGAGCAGGGACCTGGTCAAAATGAGATCGATTTCCGATATTCGGATGCTTTGACGGCAGCTGACAACGCGGTGACTTTCTGCACGGTTGTGAAGACCATTGCCGCGAGCAACGGCCTGTATGCGGATTTCTCTCCCAAGCCCATTGCAGATCAGCCCGGCAGCGGCTTCCATATCAATATGTCGGTCCGTGGAAGCAATGACGATCAGATGCAACACATGATCGGCGGCATCTTGTGTCATGTCGCGGATATGACCCGTTTCCTGAACCCCACAGTGCAGTCATACAATCGCCTGGGCGTTTTTAAAGCCCCCAAATATATCTCCTGGTCGAATAACAACCGCTCCATGCTGATCCGGATCCCGGCAGCCTCCGGCGAGTACCGCAGAATGGAGCTTCGTTCTCCGGATTGCACCGCTAATCCGTACATTGCATTCGCACTTCTGATCTGGGCCGGCCTGGATGGGTTGAAAAACGGGATCAGTCTGCCGGAAAAAGCGAATGTAAACCTGTACACAGCAGGTCCAAAGGATGTCTGGGATATGGAAACACTTCCGCTCACGCTGGGTGCTGCCAGTAAACAAGCGGAAGGCAGCACTTTCATCCGGGAACATCTGCCGGAGTCGCTGATAGAGCATTATTGCAGACATTGATTTGAGCAGCAAAAAGAAGGGAGGGAGTCCGGTTGGTTTTCGGTGCGGAGACCTACAGTGTGCTGATCGTATCCAACCAGCACAGATTTAACGAAGCCATGACCCCTATGCTGTCGCCTTCTGAATATTATCCCGTTTGTTTTTCCTCCAACATTGCGGCAGCCCGCAGGGAGCTGCTGTCGAGAAACTATGATTTTGTCATTATAAACGCGCCCCTTCCTGACGATCCCGGCACCAGGTTCGCAATCGACGCCAGTAACCGTTCGGACACGGTCGTGCTTTTGCTGCTTCGCGCGGAGAATTATGAGGAGGTAAACGAACGGGTAACCACCCATGGTGTCTTCACACTACAGGTCCCATTCCCGGCAAGCACCATCCGCCAGTGCCTGAAATGGATGATCTCCGCCCGTGAGCGGCTGCGAAAAATGGCGACGATCAACTTGTCCGTGGAAGAGAAGATGGAGGAGATCCGGTTGGTCAACCGGGCAAAGTGGATTTTGATCGAGCAGCTGAAAATGAGTGAGGCCGAAGCCCACCGTCACATAGAAAAGCAGGCGATGGACCGATGCACATCCAAGAAAGAAATCGCGCTGAGCATTATTAAGACTTATACATGATCCACCTGAAAACCGGCATCCGCGGATGCCGGTTTTCTAAATTACACCGTATCTGAAAAAAACAGTTGTATTATTCTGGATTTGTGGTACAATAATCAAAAGTATGTCGTGCCGAAAGGCAGGATCATCATCTAGGAGGTATCCCTATGGCAGAAGCAAAGCAGTACATTACACACGCCCAGAATGGCGGCAATGTGATGATTTCGGAGGATGTCATCAGCACCATCGTCGAAAACACACTCACAGAGGTGGACGGCGTTGTGAAAGGCGGCGCGGAAGTCGTCGGTAAGAAGAGCTGGGGTAAAGGCGTGCGGATCCATATCGCGGAGGACAATACGCTGACTCTCGGCTGCAATATCATCGTCCGTTACGGCGAAAGCGTCATCCAGGTCGCAAAAGCGGTCCAGGAGGCGATCACCAGCGCCGTGGAGTCTGTCACCGGCGTTACCGTGCAGGATGTGGATGTAAACGTGTGCGGTATCATCCGCAAATAAGGGAAACGGGTATGACGAGAGGAAATGCCAGAGAACTTGCGGTACATCTGATTTATGGTCGCGCCTTCACCGGCGAGGAGCCGGAACAGGTGATCTCCACCCGCCTGGAGAAGGAATA
This sequence comes from Eubacteriales bacterium, assembly GCA_030539285.1. Classification (GTDB taxonomy): domain Bacteria; phylum Bacillota; class Clostridia; order Oscillospirales; family Oscillospiraceae; genus Faecousia. Next base: position 50,903 of record JAUNSH010000013.1, on the reverse strand, counting down.
CTACGCACAGCTCGGAGAAGAGAACGACGTATACTCCGAGCGCCCCAGCCGCGCCCAGCTTCGCTACATCGACACTGTCGTGACCGGGGTCGCCAACCGGGAGGAAGAACTGGACGAGCAGATTCAAAAATATTCCATAGGATGGGACATCAGCCGGATCTCCAAGCTGGCCCGCTGCATTCTGCGGCTGGCGATCTATGAGATCCAGTACGTAGAGGATGTCCCTGCCGGAGTCGCCGTTTCCGAGGCGGTCCGCATCGCCAAGAAATACAACAGCGATGAGACGGGAGCCTTTGTAAATGGGATTTTGGGCAGCTTTGTCAGAAGTCTGTCTCCCGCTGAAGAGGCAAAACAATGAGTGGAGTCATTGGTATTGACACCAGCAATTATACTACCTCCATCGCTTTCTTTGACGGAACCGGAGGAGAAAACTGTTCTAAGCTCCTGCCTGTGAAGCAGGGGGAGTTGGGACTGCGGCAGTCGGATGCCGTTTTCGCGCACATCAAAAGCCTGCCGGAGCTTTCCGGCAGGCTGTTTTCCCATATTCAGGCGGCTAAGATCACCGCTGTCGGCGTCAGCACCCGTCCCAGAGCGGTTGAAGGCAGTTATATGCCCTGCTTTATGGTGGGCTATTCCCATGCTAAGTTTTTGGCGGATGCACTGAATGTACCTCTGATTGAAGTCTCCCATCAGCAGGGGCATGTGGCGGCGTCATTGTGGAGCGCGGAGCATATGGAGCTGCTGTCTCAGCCCCATTTGGCGTGGCATCTGTCCGGCGGTACCACGGAGCTTCTTCTGGTGGAACCGGACGGAAAGAATGTGTCCTGCACAAAAATTGGCGGTACATCGGATATTTCTGCGGGGCAGTTGATCGACCGCACCGGCCAGCTTCTGAATCTGCCCTTTCCTTCAGGGAAGCATCTGGACGCACTGAGCGGCAAAGCTGCTGGGAAGGATTTGTTCAAGGTAAAATGCAAGGATCTGACCTTCTCCCTTTCCGGTGTTCAAAACAAAGTTCAGCAATACCATGCACAAAACGGCATCCCGGCAGAAACAGCGGCCTATGCGCTGCGCTGTGTGGCCTATGCAGTATTTCAGGCAACCCAGCAGGCGCTTGACAAGTATCCTGGCCTGCCGGTGGTCTTTTCTGGGGGTGTTGCCTCCAATTCCATGCTGCGGGAGGTATTGGCACCGCTGGATCCTGTCTTTGCCCAGCCACAGTATTCTACCGACAACGCGATGGGCGTCGCTGTATTGACCCATCGTGCCATGGAGGTGTAAGGATGGCCCAGAATGTATTGTCCATTTCGCAGTTAAACGAGTATATCCGGGGAAAAATGGATGCGGATCCTTTATTGGCTCAAATTGCCGTTCGGGGCGAAATCAGTAACTATAAGCTGTACCCGTCGGGGCATCACTACTTCACGCTGAAAGATGAAAGCAGCGCGTTAAAGTGCGTTTTATTTAAAGGCAATGCCATGAGACTGCGGTTTCACCCGGAAAACGGCATGAAAATCATTGCAGTAGGGAAGGTATCCGTCTATCCCAGAGACGGCGCCTACCAGCTGTACTGCACCGCTCTGACTATGGACGGCGTGGGTGATTTGTATGCGGCTTTCGAGCAGCTGAAGAAAAAGCTTGCAGCCCAAGGTCTGTTTGACCCTGCACACAAGAAGCCAATTCCCAAGTATCCCGGCACCATAGGGATCGTTACCAGTTCCGCCGGCGCGGCGGTTCACGATATGCTGCGGATTTTGAGAAAACGCTATCCCTTGAGCAAAGTCCGGCTGCTGCCTGTCCGCGTTCAGGGAGCGGAAGCTCCAGGGGAAATTGCGGCTGCCATCGGATACGCTAACCATTACCATCTGGCGGATCTGCTGATCGTTGGCCGCGGCGGAGGTTCTATTGAAGACTTGTGGGCTTTCAACGATGAACAAGTTGCCTACGCCATCTATCGCTCTGAAATACCGATCATTTCAGCGGTCGGACATGAGCCGGACATCACCATTTCGGACTATGTGGCAGATCTGCGGGCGGCAACGCCCTCCAACGCGGCTGAACTGGCTGTGCCGGACCAGGATGCCCTGCGTCAGAATCTGGATGCCATGTCAAACACCATGGTTTCCAGTCTGAGCCGTCAGGTAAAGGCAGCCCAACAGCATTTGCAGGTTCTGGCCTCTTCGCAGGCATTACAAAGTCCTACTGGCTACCTGGAGCAGAGACATCAGTCTGTGGAACTACTGAAAAATCGTTTGGCATCAGCACAGGATCGGAATATCACCAAAGCAAAACAGCGCTATATTGCGGGCGTTTCCAAGCTGGAAGCCATGAGCCCCCTGAAGGTGCTGACCCGGGGGTACTCCATGGCGCAGACCAAAAGGGGAGAGGTAGTCCGCTCAATCAGCCAGGTAGCTCTCGGCGAGCGGATCCGGATCCAACTCAGTGATGGCTCCCTTTCCGCAACGGTCATGAAAAAGGAGGAAGGAAAATGAATCAGGAGAATCTAACTTTTGAGGCGTCCATGGCACGACTGGAGCAGATCGTCAGAGCGATGGAGCGGGGAGACGTGGCGCTGGAAGAATCGCTGAAGCTGTTTCAGGAAGGTACCGAATTGGTCAGAAACTGCCAGACATTATTGGATAATGCCCAACTTCAGATCAAAAAGATCATGACAGCGCCGGATGGCAGCCCTGTTGAGGAGGAATTTCAGGATGAACCTTGAGGAGCAGTGCCGTGAATATCGGAAATATGTGGAAGACTATCTGAAAAAACATTATGAAGCCTTGTCTGACCAGCCTCAAAAGCTTCTGTTTGACGCCATGCAGTATAGCCTTATGGCGGGAGGAAAGCGTCTGCGTCCTATCCTTGCGTTTGAATTCTGCCGGATGTGCGGCAGAGACTGGAAAAAAGCCGCACCCTTTGCGGCAGCGATCGAAATGATCCATACATACAGTCTCATTCACGATGATCTGCCCTGCATGGATAACGACGACTACCGTCGTGGACGCCTGACCAATCACAAAGTCTATGGAGAGGGAATGGCGGTTCTGGCGGGTGACGCGCTTCTGACAGATGCCTTTGGAATTGCGGCTTCCGCAGATCTGCCTAAACCGGAGGACATGGCTACCGCCATTGGTGTGTTGTCTGAGTGCGCTGGCTCTGTCGGCATGGTCGGTGGACAGGTGCTGGATATCATGAGCGAGGAACGGGAACTCACAGAACAGGAAGTTTTGGATATCCAGAATCGCAAAACCGGCTGTCTGATCTCCGCTGCCTGTGCCCTTGGCGTGATCGCCGGCGGCGGCAGCGAGAAGCAGTACGATGCCGCCTGCCAGTTTGCCGCCGGCCTTGGCTTGGCGTTTCAGATCCGTGATGACATGCTGGACGTGATCGGAACGCAGGCAGAACTTGGAAAGGCCACAGGCGTTGACACAGGCAAAAATACATTTGTCAAACTTTATGGCCTTAAAAGATGTGAAGAATTGGTTGCATCCTATACAAACTACGCAATTGACGCGCTAAATATATTTGAGGATACGGCATTTCTGAAGGCGCTTGCAAAGAGCCTGACAGAGCGCAGAGTGTGATATGGTTTCCAATCAACTTCCCGGTGTTATCCTTGAGAATCAGGATGGGACCTATAGACAGATGCAGATCAGGCTGATTCCGAATATCTACCCAGATACGATCGTTGGAGTTCGAACGCCCGTTCTGCGTGGAATTGCGAAGGAACTGGAAGATAGAGACTCTTTCCTGAACGCCCTGCCTCACAGATACTTTGAGGAAAACCAGATTCACTGCTTTCTTTTGGAAAGGGAGAAGGATTTCTCTTTTGTCATTTCGGAAATTGAGCGGTTTCTGCCTTACGTAGATAATTGGGCAACCTGCGACCAACTCAGGCCCCGGTGTTTTCAAAAGCATCGTCATGAACTGCTGCCCCATGTCCAAAAATGGATTACCTCAAAGGAACCCTATACCATCCGCTTTGGCATTGGTATGCTGATGGTTCACTTTTTGGATGATGATTTTGAGGAAGCTTTTCTGGAGCTGCCCGCCACGGTGCATTCTGAGGAATACTACGTCCGAATGATGATTGCCTGGTATTTCGCAACAGCGCTGGCCAAGCAGTATGATGCCGCGCTGCCCTATATTACCAATTACAGGCTTGATAAATGGGTCCACAACAAGGCGATTCAGAAGGCGGTTGAAAGCTATCGTGTAGCCCCGGAGCAAAAACTGGAATTGAAGGAATATCGCCTGAAATAATAAACAGTCTGGAAAGGGAATCATCCCTTTCCAGACTGTTTTACTATATTTGCTCTGCAATTTCCTGCACGAGACGCTCCGTTTCCCCCCAGCCAATACAAGGGTCAGTGATGGATTTTCCATAGATTCCTTCACCGATTTTCTGGCAGCCGCTTTCCAAATAAGACTCGATCATAAAGCCCTTTACCATGGAGCGGATTTCAGCACTGTGTCTGCATGTATAGAGGACATCCTTACAAATCCGAGGCTGCTGGTCGTACTTTTTTGCCGAATTGGAGTGGTTGGCATCCACAATCAGGGCCATATTCTTAAGCCCCTTTGCCTGGTACGCCTGGTAAAGGTGCTCAAGGTCTTCATAATGGTAGTTGGGATGTGACTCGCCGTGTTTATTCACATAGCCGCGAAGAATGGCATGGGTCAGCGGATTGCCCGCGGTATCCACTTCCCAGCCTCGGTAGATAAAGGTGTGGGGGTTCTGGGCAGCAAGAATAGAATTGAGCATCACCGAAATGTCTCCGCTGGTCGGATTCTTCATTCCAACAGGCACAGCAATTCCGCTGGAAGTCAGACGATGTTCCTGATTTTCCACGCTTCTTGCGCCTACGGCAACATAGGACAGCAGGTCGGACAGATATCGGTAATTATCCGGATAGAGCATTTCGTCTGCGGTCGGCAAACCGGTGTTTGCCAAAACATTTGTATGAAGGCGGCGAATGGCGATGACACCCTGCAGCATATCTGATTTTTGCTCCGGGTTCGGTTGGTGAAGCAAACCTTTGTAACCGGCGCCGGTGGTACGGGGCTTGTTTGTATATACCCGTGGAATCAAGATCAGCTTCTCAGAAACGACCTCCTGAATCCGTGCCAACCGTTCGCAATAGTCGAGAACCGCATCCTCACGGTCGGCAGAGCAAGGCCCAATGATCAAAACCATTTTATCGCTGCGCCCAGTAAATACATCAGAGATCTGCTCATCGCGTGCTTCCTTGATGCGTGAAAGCTCAGCAGTCAGAGGATATTGCTCCTTGATTTCCTTGGGCACTGGAAGCTTTCTTTTGAATTGCATATTTTTCATGCTGTTTTCTACCTTTTCTTTCCTTAATTTTCTTCTTTAATCTGCTTTTTTTGCACAAAAACAATCAAACAGAGAATGAGTACGAGAGAAATGACCGCAACGAGCAGGGGAATGACAGGGAAGGGGGCAGCTTCCATCTCAACTGAGGGAGATTCCGTTGCCAGCGCCGCCTCTTCTGTCTCTGTTGGAACGGTGGTTTCCACGGTGGGTTCCGGCGTGTGGTCTGTCAGTGCATTCACGATTCTCCCAGAACCGTTGACGGTCTCATAGTCGATCTCAAACCCAGGGTACTTCTCCAGCAGAGGAGAATTGGAAGCCATGACGGTCTTGTCCTCAAATGCCTGTACGTAATTTGCCAGTACCATGTAGTCTTCCATAACGTAATCGACTACGTTCACCGCGGAGGAGAACATATTGAATCCATCCCCGGAATTTCTCAAAATGTAATTGTAGCCTGCCAGTCGATAGCTCGCCTGCGTGTCCAACGGTTTCCAGCTGTCAATTGCTTTGTCGTACAGTTCCACGTCATGCACGCGATACCCGCCGGTAGGACCGCCGATCCACATTTCGTTTTCGTCCTTTTGGGTGGAATCCGGCCACTGTGTATCGATCTGATACCGAATGCCGGAAACCTGCAGGAAGCCGCTGCATTCTTCCTCACCTCCCGCAAAACGGGATCCCCACTCCAGCGCGTCCAGCAATTGCTGCCCGGTGACGGTTTGCAGGCAAGCCATGTTTCCGAAGGTATGGATATCCTTACAGGTCTTGTAAGTCATAACTCCTTTAACAGCCTGATTCCGGATCCCACCACCATTCACGATCGCCGCGTCCACATCCATGTCCATTTGGTCAAATAAATAGTAAAGTGCGTCTGCTGAAAAATCACCGGTATTGGTTTCCTGCATTCGAACGAGCCGTGTTCCGTCCTCGGAGTAATTGTCAAGCGTCACTTCGGACTCTCCGATTTTCTGCTTCAGCGCCAAATCGACCTTATTGATCCATTTTTTCTTTTGAAACGCGATGGTATAGTCGGTCACCCACTCCGGCCCGGTGTAAAGCTCGGAAGAAAGGCGGTAACCACTGACCTCTGAAGTCTCAGTTCCATCTTTATTTTTGACGGTTTTCAGGATTTCTTCGCAGGAAATGAGGTCGGATCGAATATCGCCGGTCTCGTAGTCAATGATCATGATACCAACGCAATTCAAATATTCTCCAGCTTGGGTCAAAAGGGTCGCTTGCCCGTCCGCACCCATTACCTGCTTACTGCTTACCTCGCTGTGGGAGTGTCCATCGATAAAAGCGTCCAGACCGCTGACGTGGGCAATCACTTCTTCGCTTGTCCAGGGAGAGGAGGAAAGATCATCTCCTAAATGACCAACAGCAATGACTTTTGTTGCACCGGCTCTTCGTATGGCATCAACGGCAGACTGTACATCATCATACAGCGCCTGTCCGTCATCACCGCCGGAGATACCATAGCAGTAGTTGCCATTTTCATCCTGAAAATACGCCGGAGTGGATTTTACAATAGATTCTGGAGTGGTAATTCCAACGAAAGCAACAATTTCCTTGCCAAAATGGTAGGCCTGGAAGGATTCCAGTACATTTTCCCCCCGAACGACGTCCGTCTGATGGTACAAATTACAGGAAATATAGGGGAAATCAGCTTCCTGTGTCCGTTCCAGGAATGTATCCATGCCATAATCAAACTCGTGGTTCCCGGGCGTCGCAAGATCATAGCCGGTTTTGTTCATCAACTGAATAATGGATGCGCCCTCATCCATGGAACCATACGCGGTTCCCTGAATATGGTCGCCGGCATCCACCAGTAGAACGTATCGGTATTCCTTCTCCAGATTCTGTTTCAGCGCCCCGATAGTATCATAGCTTAATGGTCCGTCAATATACGCATGCACATCATTGGTGTACAGAATTACAATATCATTGGACTTCTCCGCATCCGCGGCATACGCGGGAACACACAATGCAACGATCAGCAGCACGGAGCAAATGAATGATAACAATTTCCGCATAGCACATTTCCTCCTTTTTCGACGCTAGTATTCTACACCATTTTCTCCAAAAAAGGAAGTCCTGTTTATGAGAAAATAGATCACCGGTGATATTTCCCATATGGACAACTTTCTGCTTTTATGCTATTCTATCCTTGAGAAACCAATAAGGAAATGGTATTTGCGATGAAAAAGACAACTATGCTTCGCCTGACAGCAGCAATTGCGGCGGTTTTGATCGCCAGTTGCTGCTTGTCTGGCTGCGGCAAGAAAAAAAGGGTAACGACGCAAACAGAGGAGACGACTTTCGGAATTGATGTTGCCCGCTATCAAGGGACGATCGATTGGGAGGAAGTTGCCAAGTCCGGCATCGATTTCGCGATCATCCGCGTGGGTTACCGGGGAAAAACCGACGGGATCATCAAGGAAGACCCAAATGGACGCTATAATTTGCAGGAGGCATCCAAAGCCGGAATCAAAATTGGTGCGTACTTCTTCTCGACAGCTGTATCCGAAGAGGAAGCAAAGGAGGAAGCGGAATGGATGGGAAAGGTTCTGGCAAAATATCCCATCACCTACCCGGTCGTTTATGACTGTGAAGGGTTCCAAGAGACATCCAGCAGGCAATATGAAATGAGCAAGCAGGAGAGAACTGATGCCGCCCTTGCTTTTCTCGAAGCCATTGAGCGTTTGGGCTATGAAGGCATGTTTTACGCCTCCAAAGGAGACATGGAGCTGGATACCCATTGGGAAACCTCCCGAATCGAAGAAAAATACAAAATATGGGTAGCGCAGTATCCGGCGGAACCTTATCCTACCACGGAGACATCCAGCTATGCCCAGACCCACCATATGTGGCAATATTCCACAACCGGAACGGTACCGGGGATTCCCATGCCCGTTGACATGAATGTTGCTTATTTTGGATATGACGGGATCGAACCCGCACAGGACAAGACACCGCCCGAGGAAGCAGAAGCAGATATTGAGGCCATGATGGATTTTACGCCTGTTTCCGAGGAAGTGACCGCCAAAAATGAAACAAATCTGCGTGATATTCCCAGTCAAGGTGATGACGGCAGTGTCATGTATACGTTAAGGAATGGTGAAATCGCCCAGCGTGTCGCCATCAGCACCAGCGGCTGGTCAAAGATTGTGTTTGAGGATAATACCTATTACGCAGTTTCCAGCTATTTAACAACAGACTTAAACTTCAAGCCAGAGGAGACAGAGGAGGATGACGGTATCCAAACTCAATTCTCACCCGTCAACGAGGACGTGACGGCAAAGAAACTGGTGAACTTGCGAAAGCTTCCCAGCGTGGAACTTGAGGACGCTTTGGTGATCGCTCAGCTGAAAAATGGTGACGTGGCCACACGCATAGGCATCAGCGACAACGGCTGGTCAAAACTGCTGTATCAGGGAGAAACCTGTTACGCGATTACCAGTTATCTGGAACTTGTTGGCGACGGTACGAATCAAAAAGAAAGCAGCAGCGCAACGGCAGAAATCGTGTCGGATGGAGAAATTCAAACACAATTTGAACCCATTCAGGACCGGGTCACCGCAAAGGTAGAGGTTAACCTGCGTTCCTTGCCCAGCATCGAAGATCCGCGGTGTGTCGTTGTCGCAACGTTGAAAAACGGCGAGGTGGTCACTCGTAACGGGATCAATCGGGATGTTGGCTGGTCCAGGGTCGAGTATCAGGGACAAACCCTTTACTGTATCAGCAACTATCTGACCGCTGCGGAATAGGGGATTTAGTGGTTACCATTCGAAAGGGAAGAAGGCAGGATGTAGAGCCTTTTATTGCACTGATGACTTTTGTCAGGCAGTCAATGGAGCACAAGGAGTGGCTGTACCTGGATTCACCGGATGAAGTCCGGGAGATGATGAAGGATGGCACGATGTCTCTGTGGGTAGCCGTGGATGGAGAAAAAATTGTCGGTGCATTTGACATACTGTATCCCCAATTGCAGTCATTTAATTATGGCTATACCATAGGGCTTACAAATGAAGAATTGCTGCAGGTTGTGAACATGGATACAGCGGTTGTACACCCAGACTACCGGGGACTGGGCCTGCAAAAGCGTTTGATGCACTGCGCAGAGGAGGATCTGGTCAAATCAGGAAAGCATATTCTGATGTGCACAGTGCACCCGGAAAATCGCTTCAGTCTGAATAATGTGCTTAATCAAGGATATACGATCTGTAACACTGTGCCCATGTACGGCTCGATCCGTCACGTGCTGCGAAAAAATATCGGATAGATAGAAAAATTCCATATTGACAAATGAAGGAATCTGTGTTAGTATAAGCGAGTCGTTGAGAAACGGCAAGCAAGTATGGGCGAGTGGTGGAATTGGTAGACTCGCTAGATTCAGGTTCTAGTGTTCACTGCGGACGTGCGGGTTCAAGTCCCGCCTCGCCCACCAAAAAAGAAGGTACGCGTTTGCGTACCTTCTTTTTTATTTTAGAAGGGGAGAGGGGAGAAACTAAAAGAAAATTGCCCCAAGAATAAAACCAACGGCCAGTGAACCAAGCCCGACAAGAGCGTACTCCAGAGGATTTCTAATATATTTGACCCGCACAACCTTTCTGATCACTGGTTTTTCAACGACTTTTTCAACGACCTTGTCGACTTTCTTAACCATATTCAATATGATTGGCGGTTCTTCATATACCGGCTTTTGTCCTGTCGCCAAATATTCGACTTCGGTATCCAGAACGTCCGCAAGCTTGATCAGGTGGAGCGTATCCGGACTGCTTTGATCGTTTTCCCATTTACTGATTGCCTGACGGGACACGCCAAGCATTTGAGCAAGCTGTCCTTGCGACATGTTTTTTTGACCGCGAAGTTGTATGATTCTTTCTCCAATTGACATATTAACCCCTTTTAATCTGTTAACTATCAGTTGCAATCCTTACTATATCTAACTTTTATCAAAATCCAATTTAGAAAGCGGATTGGCCTCTGCCGCTATTTTCAGTTCTGTGCTCTCAATGTGTGTGTATATCTGCGTGGTGTTCAGATTCTCATGGCCTAGTACTTCCTGCACGGTTTTCACATCTACGCCACCCGAAAGCATCATAGTCGCTGCAGTATGACGTAGCTTATGCGCAGAATACTGCGTAGAGTCGAGGCCAGCTTTCAGCAGTGCTTTTTTTACCAATCTGTGGACAGCGGTGACACTGATCCTGTTGTTATCCCTTGAGCCAAACAGTGCCCGGTTGTCTGAAAGCTCCTTCTGATTCCTTTCAACCAGGTACGCGTCGATAGCTTTTCGGCAAGCTTTTCCAAAATATACAAATCGTTCCTTGTTGCCCTTGCCAACTACCCGAATACGATCCTCGTATACATCGGAAATATTTAAACCCACCAGCTCACTGCGGCGAATCCCGCAATTTAAAAAGAGCATCAGAATAGCATAATCTCTTTTTTCATTCTGTCCGGAAACGGCCTGAAGCAGAGCTGCCGATTGTTCCATTGTCAAATATTTTGGTAGACTTTTCCGCAGCTTCGGGTATTCCAGATCGGCTACCGGGTTATCTTGTAATTGTTTTGTTCGTACAGTAAGATACTTAAAAAAAGACTTGATAGACGACAGCTTTCTGGCCCGTGCAGCCGCAGAGATGCCATAGTCTGGAGATGTGGAATCCGGGTTGATCGCCCGGTCGTTGGCCAGGTATGAAAGGAAATCAAAAACGTCAGAAGTATCAATGCTCTGAATAAAAGCAATATCCACATCACGAATGTCGATATCATCCAACTGCGTCGAAATCGGCATATCATTTCTCATCAATTTTATAAACCGTAAGAACATTCTCAAGTCCAGATAGTATTCAGATATTGTCAGCGGCGACTGACCCATAATATTTTCATGGTAGATTAGAAATTCCCGCAAAACCTGCGGACAGTCTGAATAGCGTTTCATAAATTCCTCCGAGAAAGCATCGATTTGCTTTTGCAGTGTTTAGGAGGCACCAGCGGACTCCCAGATAACATTATTATAGCATATCTTGACTATGAACGCAACAAAATTTTTATTTTGTTGCGTTCATCGGCCCTTTTAATAATGCGACTGGTTGTCGCCCGATGAACTCAACAAAATTAGGCTTGTTGTTGCGTTCGCCTTTCGTGACCGTGCTTTCCTCCTTTCAGTGGTGCTAAACGTAGGATATCACAAGCCGCCCTCCGTGTCAACTCGCTTTTCGTCCTGCAGAAGCACGCCGCCGCCGATATTTGGGCTGTAGCTGTAGATCAGCCAGCGCATATAGATCCATTGTGACACTCTCATTGCTGTGGTTCAACATCCATCGCACATTTTTCAATTATTTCACTGTGCAGACCTCTTACTTGATTGCTGCAGCTTCCCTCTTTGCCATAAGATGCTGACATAATAATTTGGCTTTCATAAAAATGAAAAACAGTAAAGCAAAAGTCGAATTTCGTCTTTACTTTTTAACAATTTCCAGCTACAATATGTTTGAATCCAACCCAGTAAGAATGGAGGAACCAACAATGAGCGTAAAGAGAATTGGTGTACTTACCAGCGGCGGCGATGCTCCTGGTATGAATCCCTGCGTCCGTGCGGTCGTACGTACCGCTCTGTACCACGGTTTGGAGTGCTACGGAATTCGCCGCGGATGGAATGGCTTGATAAGCGGCGATATTGTGAGACTGGATGAAAAGAGCGTGTCCCACACGATCAACAAAGGTGGTACGATCCTTTACACGGCGCGGAGTAAAGAGTTTATGACCGAGGAGGGCCAAAGAAAGGCTGTTTCTACCTGTAAGTTCCTCGGATTGGACAGCATTATCGCCATTGGCGGCGATGGCACCTTCCGTGGTGCCCGTGCGCTGAGCAAATACGGAATCAATGTGATCGGTATTCCCGGGACAATTGATAACGATATCAGCTGCACAAATTATTGCATCGGCTTTGACACTGCCGCAAATACGGCAATCGAGTGCATCGACAAGCTTCGCGATACCATGCAATCCCATGAACGCTGCTCTGTGGTCGAAGTGATGGGTAGAAATGCCGGATATCTTGCCATGTATGTCGGTCTGGCTGTTGGTGCGACTGCCGTTCTGGTCCCTGAAGAGGAAATCGATTTTGAGCGTGATGTTGTTGAAAAGATCCGCAAGGCTCGGTTCAATGGCTTTACACATTATATGATCGTTGTTGCTGAGGGCGCTGGCTCCGCATCTGAGATTGCAGCCAAAATCAAAGATGCCACAGACCTGGATCCTCGTGTTACCGTTCTGGGACACATTCAAAGAGGCGGCACTCCTACTGGCCGCGATCGTGTTAATGCGACCAAAATGGGATATCTGGCCGTTGAGCTTCTGCTGCAAGGCAAGACAAATCGAATTGTCTGCACCCATGATGGTGGCTATACGGACGTCGATATCGACGAGGGGTTGTCCATGCAGAAGAGCATCCAGAAAATGGAAGTGGACGTGCTTGCCGCAATGACAGGCATCTGATTCCCCTGTCCTTCCCCTCTGCGTTTCAATTGAATCAATATCAAAAAAGTCTGCCGTTTTGAAACGGCAGACTTTTTATGCTTTTGGGTGACATTTTTCATAGACTGATTTTACTTTTTGGTTAACCAGCGAAGCATACATCTGTGTCGAAGAGATATCGCTGTGTCCCATCAATTCCTGCAGAGCGCTGAGGTCCGCTCCGTTTTCAAGCAAATGAACTGCAAAACTGTGCCGCAGAGTATGCGGCGTTATATCCTTTTCAATTCCTGCCTTTGATTGATAATACTTCAATATCTTCCAAAAGCCCTGGCGGCTCATCCGAACGCCGCTGACATTAACGAACAAAGCTGTTTCAGAAATACTGATTGCCATCAGCGGACGGGCATCGCTGAGATAGCTGGCAAGTGCCTTCAAAGCTGCGGGATACAGCGGGATGACACGGGATTTCTTAGCGCCATTACAGCGAATGACACCCATTTCCAGATTTACATTCTCGACATCCAAATCAATCAATTCCGTAACGCGGATCCCGGTTGCATACATAACCTCCAACATTGCTTTGTCGCGAATTCCCTTCGGGTCCGTAGTAACGGGCTGAGAAAGAAGCAGCTCCACCTCCCTGCCCGTCAAAATCTGGGGCGGCTTTCGTTCACCGCGATCCACATGAATCTGGTCGGTAACCGGAGATACCTCCAAAAAACCAGAGGACACTGCGTAAACGTAGAAATTCTTAAGGCTGGCCAGTGTTCGGGATACCGTTGCACCAGACTTCCCCTGATCCTGCAGGTAAGTAAGATATGCGCTGATATTTTGTTGTCCAGCATCCAGCAGTTCGATTTTCTCTGTACGTTCCAACCATTCAGAAAATTGACGGATGTCACGAATATAGGAGGAAACCGTATTACCGGACGCATGTTTTACCTTGTTTAGGTAATTTTCATAAACGTGAATTAAGTCCAGCATGAAACAGCCTACCTATTTACCCTTTCATAGAATCTATCAAGCACACAATCGGTGCAATAACACGATAATCCAATACGGTGATCATCACAAGCGCAACCAAAACAATGCAGGTATCCACGAGCCAGCGAAGGTTTCTTGTCATGGAAACAGACCGTAACCAATACCAATACAGCAATGGCAGCGCCGCGCAGTCACTAAACAGGAGGAAATATCGAAGAAGCCATCCACCCGAACCAAAATTCACGAGGATTTCCATCGAAGCAAAGGAAAAAAGAAAAGCTTTCACGAAGGAAATCCCCAGGATCATCCAAGGCACGGAAAACACCATAATAAAGGCAGACAGCAGAAAAGGCATCAAAGCTGCATTCAGCAAACCAACGATCGACACAGAACAAACGGGAGTCCTGCGCATCAAAGAAATAATCTCTGGAGAAGAAGCCCAATAACAGAATACGCCGCACACCACACCGCTGATCCAGCAGACTGCAAGAATAAACGGCATTCCCTTGCGAGCGACCGGATACGGATAAAACCGGTTTTTACGCATCACCAAACAACCTCCACACTACGGCAGTGAGGCATAAAAACTTGCTTATGAAAAAAGGGAGTGACGTGCAATAAAGAATACAACACTTCGTAAAATCTTCACGCACATACTATACTCCATTTTTTACAAAAATTCAAGCTTTTTTAGCCAAAATTGCTTTTTTTGTAAATAATGACGGATAATTATGTAAACGTTGTTATGTAAACCTTGCACCGATTGTATAGCATTTTCTTTACCATTTTACATTATTCATTCTATATCTTGCGGCAACACGCTGAATTTCCTACTAGATATTGGATTTGCAAGTGAAGCTGCAAATCCAATATCGAAAGGTAATTATTATTTACCCGTTCTGATTATAGCCGTCGTTTTTTTAATTTCCCCCTGTGTTGGCCTGCATTTCTGCCCCTCTCCCCTTTCAGCTCCTGCAAGCAAATCACCGCGCTTCCACACAGGATGACTGCTCCCGTTATGCCGACTCCATTATATTGTCCGCCAAAAAACAGAGCCGTAATCATCAGTAAACACAGCCAATAGAGCAGCCCCGCGACCATACAGCTCATTAGCTTTCTCCTCTTCACCATCATGCATGTGAATTTCGCTCCCAGCGCAGATGTAACGAGCAAAATCACCATGATCCCGTACCCGATTTTATCCCATTCCAGTCTTTCTGTACTGATGAGCTTCGCCAAAAGTGCAGACAAGAGTAGCATGGTACCTAGGCTGATCCCTGTGCCTATCGCGAACCCAGCCGGCATAGAAAGCGCCCGACCTGTGACTTTATGGTTGCGTGTCATTCGCCCATCTCCTTTCCCTTCATTCTATTCGCCGTTTCAATAAAAATGCCGGGACAGGCTGCTGACCTGTCCCGGCATCTGTGATGTTTAATTTATACTTCAACGTCGACATTCATTGTCTTGCGCTGTTCTTGCGCTTCCGTAACCGCACGGAACTTCATTCTGGTATCCCGAACTTCATTCAGGGCCTTGGAGACAACCTCCTCCGTTTGCCGCAAAGATTCGTCCATATACTCGTTTGCGGCTTTTCGCAGTTGGTTGATTCGGTTTTGCGTCTGGGAAACCAGTTCTTCGCTGCGCCTTTTTGCCTCAATGTAAACCGCTTCCTTGGTGACCATCTGCTTGGCTTTTTCCTGTGCCTCTTTCACAATGTTTTCAGCTTCCCGACGTGCCTGTCCGACAATTTCCGTGCGGGATTCCACAATGGCACGGGACTGCTTGATCTCTCCTGGGAGTTGAGCAAGAATTTCGTCCAGCATGTCCAAAACACGATCCCGTTCCAAAATGCACTTATCCGCAGCCAGAGGCATGGAGCGGGCATCCTGCACCATATCATACAGGGCACCAATGATATCTTCCGTGTTGCGATCAGCCATAATGATTTCCTCCTAAAATTGTTTTTTCCTGCTCTCTATTCTTTCCTGAAAGTCCGGAATAATTTCACAGGGCAGCAAATCCGACAGGTCCACTCCGTAGGTACCCAACTCTTTCACCATGCTGGAACTAAGGTACATATATTGGCTGTCCGCCGTCAGGAACATGGTATCCAGCTCCGGGTTGATTTTGTGATTGATCAGTGCCATCTGAAACTCCGTCTCGAAATCAGAGACAGCGCGCAGTCCCTTTACGATCACACAGCTTCCCCTGCGCCTTGCGTATTCCGCAAGCAGCTCATTGGAGCTGTCCACCTCCACATTCGGCAGATCACCGGTCACGCGGCGTATCAATTTCACCCGTTCGTCCTGGGTAAACATAGGATTTTTACCCGCGTTGACCATCACGCAGACAATCAGCTTGTCAAAAATACTGGCGGCTCTGCGTATGATATTCAAATGTCCGCTGGTAATCGGGTCAAAGCTGCCCGGATAAATTGCTGTTTTCATATATAACCAAGCGCCGCTCACAGCTTACGATAGATCGTGAGCAGCGTCTTCCCATACTTATAATCTTTTGAGCGCAGGAAACCGTCGAATTCCCAGGGCAATTCTTTTCCTACAGGCCTCTCTGCGACTATTATACCATCGGTTTGCAAAATGTCAATTTCCGTGATTCGTTTTATCGCATTTTCGAGATATTCCTCGGCGTAGGGTGGGTCAAGAAAAATGATGGAAAATTTCTCTTTGCACCGGTTCAGGTAATCCATATAGTCACCGCGGACGACTGTTCCCTCCTGGGAAAGCTTTGTTCGTCTCAGATTTTCGCGGATCAGCTGGCACGCTTCTTCCCTTGCATCCACAAATACACCCCGTTTCGCACCTCTGCTCAGCGCTTCGATGCCAAGCTGGCCGGTACCGCCAAACAGGTCCAGAACATCGGCTCCGGGGATATCAAAGTTGATAATACTAAATAACGCCTCTTTTACACGGTCTGCCGTGGGACGCGTCAGCATCCCCTCCGGAGTTTTCAGCTGCACACCTCTGGCTTTGCCTGTTATTACACGCATTCTGTCACCTAACTTTCCGTATTATGAAAATGTGCGTAAACAGCCGCTGCCGCGTCCTTCGGAAGCAGCCGCTCCAGCTCCGGCAGAGTTGCCTGCCGGATAGCCTGGATGGATTTAAACTGTCTCAGTAATTCCTGCTTCCGTTTCGGGCCGATTCCCGGTATTT
This sequence comes from Eubacteriales bacterium, assembly GCA_030539285.1. GTDB lineage: Bacteria > Bacillota > Clostridia > Oscillospirales > Oscillospiraceae > Faecousia. The sequence goes on along the minus strand of JAUNSH010000013.1, from coordinate 33,920 downwards.
CATCCAGTTCGGAATACCGCAGCCGTTTACTGCGCAGCCCCCTGTGGTATGTGATCGCAAACCGATGGGTTTCTTCCTGAATATTTCCGATCAGGGAGAAAACCGCCTGATTGTTGTCGATCCGAATCTCCTGCCCCTCCGGTGTCACCAGCGCTCTTGTACGGTGCCTATCGTCCTTCACCATGCCAAACACGGGAAATGCCAGTTCCAATTCCCCCAGTGCCCGGACAGCGGTCTTGGCATGATTGACTCCGCCATCGATCAGCAGCAAGTCGGGCGCTGCGTCGAAGCCCTTGTCCCCTGTCTTATAATGCGCAAAACGCCGTTTCACGACCTGGTGCATGGAAGCATAATCATCCTGATTTTCAAGGCCCTCCAGTTTAAACCGCTTATAGCCGCTTTTGTAGGGTCTTCCTGATTGAAACACCACCATGCTGGCAACGATGTCGGTTCCTGAGATGTTGGAGATATCAAAGGACTCGATCCGCATGGGCGGATCCATTCTCAGCATCTTACCCAGAAGCACCAGCGTCGCGCTGACACGCTCGTCCTTCCCTGTCACCCGCTCCGCTTCCTCCTGGGCATTTTTGCAGGCCAGCTCCACCAAACGCACATTGTCTCCTCTCTGAGGCACCGACAGCTTTGGCAGGCGCCCCAGCTGCTGCTCCAGAAGCTGAGAAAACAGGTCCGCATCTTCCAATGGGAATGGCAGGAGAACACGTTTGGGAACCAAGCCCCGGCTCAAATAGAACTGCTTCATCAAACTGGATACGGCCTCTGTCTTCTCATCCGGTCTGGGAAAAACCTCGTATTCCTTGTCCAGCAGGTTCCCACCGGAAAAATGCAGTACCGCAAAGCAGGCCTTTGCCTCGGTCTCGCCATAGCCGATCACATCCGTGTCCGCCAGTGTACCGGCTGTCACAAGCTGTTTTTGTCCCAGATTTTCCACGGCCTGTAGTCGGTCCCGAAGGCTGGCAGCCAACTCAAATTCCAGATTCTCCGCGGCAGCAAGCATCTGTCCCCGGATATCCTCAGCCACCGTCTTGTAGTTGCCCCGCAGCAGCTCCCGGGTCTGCAGCATGGTCTGCCTGTATTCTGTACAGCTTTTTCCCTCCTGACACCAGCCGGCACACTGATTCATGTGGTAATTCAGACATGGTCTCCCCTTCCCCACATCCCGCGGAAACTGCAAATGACAGCCGGGGAGTTTCAATGTCAAACGAAGGGCTTCCATCACATCATGGGTCACGCTTCTGCCGCCGAAGGGGCCAAAATACTCCGCACCATCGTCACTGAGCTTGCTCACAAGAGTGATTCTGGGGTAGACCTCCCGCATATCCAGACGCAGATAGGGATAGCCCTTGTCATCCTTCAAAAGGATATTGTATTTTGGCAGATACCGCTTGATCAGGGAGCATTCCAGTACCAGCGCTTCAAACTCAGACGCCGCAACGATCACATCAAAATGATGGATTTTACTCACCATAATGCGGGTTTTCGGCGTATGGGACGCGGTGTCCTGAAAATACTGGCTGACTCGGTTCTTCAGCTTTTTCGCTTTGCCAACGTAAATCACTTTGTCTGTCTGATCCCGCATGATATAGACGCCTGGCGCATAGGGCAGGCTCAGCGCTTTTTCCTTTAGCTCATCAAATGTCACGCAGATTCTCCCTTAAATCGGAAATGAAGACCGCCCCAATGCTTTTTGGGGCACTGGGGCGGTTAAGTAAAGTGATGTTAATAAACGTCCCGCTGGAGCAGCGCTTCCAGCGCAGCCACCGCAGCTTCCTCATCCGGGCCAACTGCGCTCAGTGTAACGGTAGAGCCGGTGACGATTCCCAGAGACATAACACCCAGTAGGCTCTTGGCATTCATTTTACGGCTTCCGGACTCCAGCCAGATGCTGCTTTCAAATTCGTTTGCTTTCTGCACAAAGTAGGTTGCCTGTCTGTTGTGCAGGCCGGATTCGCAGCGGACAACGACTTCTTTATTAAACATAATTCCACTCCTTTTCATCGCATCCTTGCGGATACAACGGGTCTTCCTATATCATAGCATTTTTACCGAAAAAGTCAATAAATTTTCGTCCTGTTTTCACAAGAAGCGGGCAAAAAGAATGTTATTTCTTGTTGAAAACGTTTCCAGATTCTTCCATCCGAATTTTTCACCGGAATTCCGCAATGGTAACGCCGTCTTCACCCTCGCCGTACTGACCAAGTCGGAACTGTTTGACAAACTTATTTTTCTTAAGTGCCTGTTGAACGGCTGCCCGAAGTGTGCCGGTGCCTTTGCCGTGGATGATACGAACCTGTGTCAAATTGGCGCGCATGGCTTCATCCAGATACCGTTCCAACACGCATACCGCTTCAATAGCGTCCATACCCCGCAGATCCACCTCTGTGGGCATGGCACTGAGCTTCATTTCCCGGCCGGAATGCTTGGGTCGTGGGCCCTTTTCCTTGTAGGGATTCTCATTTTCCAGCAAATATACCTCGTCCTGTGCCGCCGTCATTTTCAGAATGCCCGCTTGGAGTTGAAGCGTGCCGTCCTTATTGATGGCAATGACACTGGCCTTTGTTCCAAGCTTAAGAAGCTCGACAGTATCGCCGACCAGAATCCCACGGCTGGGCTTTGGCCGCTCCCGCTGAGGCTGTGCGGCGTGGAGCTTTTCCTCCACCTCATTTAGATTTCGGCGCAGGTCAGCTTGCCGCTGGTTCAGTCCGGTGGTATCCGCGCTGTCCTGAAGCTGCTTCTTCATTGCTTTCAGTTCCTCGCTGGCGATATTTGCGGCGGCGCGGGCTTCCTCAATGATATGCTGAGCCTCCCGGCGGGCGGACTCCATAGCCTTTTCTTTCTCCCGGCGGAGCTGCACATGGTATTCTTCACTCTGCTGCTTGATTTTTGCGGTTTCCTGACGCAGCCGCTCCGCCTCCTGACGGGCAGATTCCATCTGCTGTCGCTGCTGCTCCAGCTGGGCCAGAACATCCTCAAAATCCTTGTCGCTTTTATCGACCAGGTCATCCGCTTCCTTCAGGATTTCCTCCGCCAGCCCCAGCTTGCGGGAAATGGCAAAGGCATTGGATTTTCCGGGAATGCCGATGAGCAGCCTATAGGTTGGACGCAAGGTCTCCACGTCAAACTCGCAGGAAGCGTTGATGACCCCCTTTGTACGCATGGCATACAGTTTTAACTCTGCGTAATGGGTCGTGGCCACCACATGGCTGCCCATTTTCCGGCAGAACTCTATAATGGCAGTTGCCAGGGCCGCACCCTCCGCCGGGTCAGTACCGGCACCCAGTTCATCGAACAGAACCAGCGTCCGGTCATCGCACTGGGCCGCCACATCCACGATGGTGCGCATGTGGCTGGAGAAGGTGGACAGGCTTTGGGCAATGGACTGCTCATCGCCGATATCCGCAAGGATCGCGTCAAAGGTAGACAGAACACTTCCGTCCCCTGCCGGGATGTGCAGGCCGCACTCTGCCATCAGGGTCAGCAGGCCGATGGTTTTCAGGGTCACCGTTTTACCGCCGGTGTTGGGACCGGTAATGATCATAGTGTCGAAATCCGAACCCAGCCGGACGGTGATGGGTACAACGGTTTTCGGGTCGATCAGCGGGTGCCGGGCTTTGCACAGCTCTACCCTGCCCTGATCGTTCATAATCGGCGCGCCAGCCCGCATCTGGTAGGCAAGCTTGGCCTTGGCGAAGATCACGTCCAGCTGTACCAGCATTTGATAGTCCAGATTGATGGCCTCCCGATAGCCAGCGGCCTCGGCAGACAGCTCCGCCAAAATCCGCTCAATTTCCTTCTTCTCTTTCAGTTTCAGTTCCCGCAGGGCGTTGTTGGCGTTCACAGCGGACATGGGTTCCACAAAATAGGTGGAGCCAGAGGCAGACACATCATGCACAAGACCGGGTACGTCATTTTTACATTCGCTTTTCACCGGGACCACATACCGCCCCTGACGAATAGTGATGATCGGTTCCCGAAGAAATTTGGAATAAGCCGGGGAAGAAATGACCTTTTGCAGGCTGTCCCGAATCTTTCCGGACTGAATGCGCATATGACGGCGGATATCCGCCAACGCTGTGGAGGCGGTGTCAGCGATCTCCTCCTCTGACAGAATGGCGCCAAAGATTTTATCTTCCAGATACTTATTGGGTGTCAGCGCGTGGAACAGGGAATCCAGCACCGTTTTTACATCATCCTCGGAGACATACCCTTGCGTGGTGCGGGCGCAGCGAAGAATGCCGGCGATGCGCAGGAGTTCCTTTGGCTGCAAGGTCCCGCCCCGTTCCGCCCGCTCCAATGAGGCCGAGACATCGGTGACATCTCCGAAAACCGGATTGCCCTTCCGTGCGCACAGATCGGAGGCTGCTGTTGTCTGGGCGAGCAGCAGCTCCACTTCCTCAAGGTCTGTCGTGGGAACAAGCTGCAGACAGGCTTCCTTGCCGCCTACGCTGCCCGCACAGGCAGATAAAAGCTGCAGAACCTGCGGTAACTCCAGTTTTTGCAGAGATTTTTCGTATAATTCAGACATGTTTTTCTCCTATGTATAGGGATTTATAGAAATCCAGAGTGGAAAAGCCACGTTCAAGCTGTGTTGCCAGATACGCTTCCGTCAAATCCGCCAGCTGTGACAGCGTTTCCTCGCCCAAAGTAAAAGAAAACAGACGCTTTGGGTCGCACAGGCAGATATAACGCATCGCTTCCAGAAGGGCTGGCGTAACCGGCAGCCGAATACCATTGGATTCCGTGCTGCGGCAGTTTTCACATTCCAGCTGCCCCGCCCGTAAATCAAACCGTGTCGGATCCTGACTGCCGCAGATGTGGCAGCCGAACAGATCCGGTGTGTAGCCGGACAGGCAGGCCGCCCGCAGCTCAAAAACGGCTTTGATCTGCACCTCCGGAAGATTCAGATTAGAAAGCGCGTACAGGCTGTTCAGCAGCAGCGATTGCTGCTCCGGGTTAGGAATATCCTCCTGCGAAAGCACCTCAGAAACCTGTGCAAAGTAGGTTGCCAATGAAAGCTTTGTCAGCTCTCTGCGCAGGGCTGAGAACAATTCAATAGAGTGGGCTTCATTGATCGTATACTGCCCCCGGTACTCAAATAGCGTAAACTCCCCATAGGCCAGCAGCTGACAGGGGGCTGTCAACGGGCTGTTTTTCCGCCGCAATCCCCGGGCCTTTATGGTCAACCTGCCGTGACGGCGGGTCAGCACCGTCAGCAGGGCGTCCCGATCATTGTAGTCCGTAACTCTCAGGACGATCGCCTGAATAGTCAAGTACATATTGTGCCTCCGATTTTACTTGTCTGCCATAGAGCAGATAGGCTTCCGGCGCACCGGTCTCCAGAAACAGCTGCCAATAATCCCTTGCTTCCATCGCGCATCCCTCCTGTGGATAGGATTTGCAATGAAAGCGGTTTTACCACTGGAAATTATTCGCTGTAGCCAAAATTCCGAACCATGAAGTCACTGTCCCGCCAGTTTTCCTTGACCTTGACCCAGGTCGTCAGATAGACCTTGGTGCCCATGAATTTTTCGCAGTCTGCCCGGGCAAGAGACGAGATTTTTTTCAGCATAGCGCCCTGCTTGCCGATGATAATGCCCTTATGGCTGGCCTTTTCGCAGTAGATGGTAGCGTCCAGATCGATGATTCCATTATCCCGCTCGCTGAAGGTGTTGATCTCCACGGCGGTCCCATGGGGGATCTCCTTATCCAGGCACCACAGGAGCTTTTCCCGGATGATCTCCGCCATGACCTGCCGTTCCGGCTGGTCGGTGGTCACATCGTCCGGGAACAGGAAGGGGCCTTCCTGGGCGTACTTTTCGCACTCAGCCAGCAGCTCATCCACCCCATCTCCGGTCTTTGCGGAAATGGGAATGATGGAGTCGAAGACACCTGTGGCGGAATAAACCGCAATGACTTCCAGCAGCTTGTCCTTCTCTACGGTGTCGATCTTGTTGATGGCAAGAATGGCGGGGCAATGGGTCGCGCGGATCCGTTCGATCAGTGCTTCCTCCTGTGCGCCGACAGATGGGATCGGCTCCACCACCAGAATGGTTGCGTCCACGTCGGAAATGGATTCCCGCACGGTGCTGACCATATAGTCACCCAGCTTGGTACGGGCCCTGTGGTAGCCAGGGGTGTCCATAAAGATGAATTGCAGATTGTCTTTTGTGACGATACCGCAAATGCGGTTCCGGGTGGTCTGAGGTTTATTGGAAACGATAGCGATCTTTTCTCCCACCAGGTAGTTGGTCAGGGTAGATTTTCCCACATTGGGACGACCGGCGATGGTAATGATAGCTGTTTTTGTGTTCATATTCTTCTCCTGTGTAAAAATCAATCTCTGCTCATGCCGTGGATCCCTGCGGCAATCGCTTCTTCCCGGGCACGCATCTGGCGCTTTTGTTCTCCCTCGTCCATGTGGTCATAGCCCAGCAGATGCAGCATGGAGTGGATGGTCAGATAGCCGACCTCACGGCGAAGGGAGTGCCCAAATTCCTGAGCCTGGGCCATGGCACGTTCCAGGCTGATACACATATCCCCAAGGGGAACCAGGCCGGTTTCCGGGTCCTCATATTCCGACCAATCCTTGGGTGGATTGCCCGCTTCCAACTGAAACATAGGAAAACTCAACACATCCGTCGGACGGTCGATCTGCCGGCTTTCCCGGTTGATAGTCTGAATCCCTTTGTCATCCGTAACGAGCACATTAATTTCGCACTTCACGCTGACCCCTTCCGCGCGAAGGGTCTCCTGAATGCACTTGCGGATAATGCTGCTGATGGTAAACTTCTGCAGACTGAGCTGTTCAAATACCAGATTGATCTTATGTGTCATGTCAATTCTTCCTCTTATACCGCCCGCTGAACTGCTGGGGCTTCTTTGCGGTGGGCTTACTGTTTGCTTTCTCGTAGGCGTTGATGATCTCCTGTACCAGCGCGTGACGCACCACATCCGCCGCAGTCAGGCGGCAGATGGCAATGTCCTTCACACCATCCAGAACACGGATAGCATCCTTCAGGCCGGATACCTTATCTTCCGGCAGGTCGATCTGGGTCACGTCGCCGGTAATGACAATTTTCGAGCCAAAGCCCAGACGGGTCAGGAACATTTTCATCTGCTCCCGGGTGGTGTTCTGGGCTTCATCCAGAATAATAAAGCTGTCGTCCAACGTCCGGCCCCGCATATAGGCAAGGGGCGCCACCTCAATGGAGCCGCGCTCCTGATATTTCTGGAAGGTCTCCGCGCCCAGCATATCATACAGAGCGTCATAGAGGGGGCGAAGGTAGGGATCGACCTTGTTCTGGAGATCTCCCGGCAGGAAGCCTAGTCGTTCCCCTGCCTCCACAGCGGGACGGGTCAGAATGATACGGTTTACCGTTCGCTCACGAAACGCCGCAACTGCAGCCGCCACTGCCAGATAAGTCTTGCCTGTACCGGCGGGGCCAACGCCGATGGTGACGGTATTGGACTGGATGGCCCGCATATAGCGCTGCTGGCCCACGGTTTTGGCCTTGATAGGCTTTCCCTTGGCGGTGATGCAGACCACGTCTTTCGTCATCTGCGCCACCTGCTGGTCATTGCCCTCATTGACCAGCGTGATCAAATATCTGACACGCTGCTCGTCAATGATTTCTCCCTTGGATGCCAGTGTCAGCAACCCTTCGATGGTGCGCACAGCCTTGTCGACCATTTCCTCATCACCGGAAACCCGCAAGTCCGTTCCCCTGTTCACTACCTGAACATTCAGAGCTTGCTCAATACGTTTAATATTCTCGTCAAAGGATCCAAATACCGCGATCAGATCATCCACACGATCTGCGTTAACGATTCTCTCCGTTTGTTTTGCCATTTGTTTCTCCAATCTGTTCTGGTTTCACCTTGCCGATAGCTTCTGTACAGACATAGCTGCCTGTCAGGCGGAGGGTATCACCGCTGCGGAGAATTGCTTGCGTTCCGCTCTGTATCTGCCCTGCAACCATCTGTGATTTCAGATACTGGTGAGCAAACGCGCCAAGCGTGGAAGATTCCGATTCTCCGTCCTCCAATTCGAAGCACTGATAGGTATCTACACACAGTGCCACTGGCAGTCGAAAGCCGCCCGGTAAAGTGAGATCATATTGTCTATACATTCTACCACATCCTGTATCTGAAATTCCACTACCTTTCCAAAAAAAGATGCGCTTTTTTCCAAGAAGGAGGCTGATCCTCTTCAAGCTGCCACTGGCGACGGTTCTTTTCAGGCAGTTCACGGGGGAAAGGACGGTCAGTTCCCTGCTTGTCTGGGCAATGACCTCCCCTTTTGCCTGTGTAGCCTGAATGCTGATGCCGCATTCTGTATACCCGGAAATCAGCGTTTGTCCTTTTCGGACAGTCTGCCCCGGCTGGATCCGCGCGCTGCCCTGCGTGACCACGCAGGATAGGATATATCCGTCTCTGTCTGCGACGATGCTGGATACCTCTCTGGTTTTTTGTGCGCTGTAACTGACCGCCCGCTCCCGGACGGAGATAACAGCCGTACAACCGCTGGTATTCACGCCGGCCCATTGCAGCTGTGGAACCGCATCCAGCAGAGCATTCTTCACTTTTTCACTGCGAACCTGTCTCCGAGAGGCTCCAAAGTAAATCCCGCTCTCTTCCGCCGCTGAAATAATTTCCTTTGCCGGTATTTTTTCGTTTCCCTCCACCCGCACAAACAGGATCCGTGTCGGCAGAAAAAAAGCGCTGAGCATCAGGATCCCCAGGCCCAAAATCAGCATTTTTCGCCGCCGCAGATTTGCCAGTGCGTAGTACAGCCCCCGCTTTCTCACAATGGCCAGCGACTGCCCCTTCTTTTTGCATAGTGCGGCCAATCTTGCATAGTCCCGGCGGCGAATCGAAAATGTGCAGATAAGATCTTTGTCATGGCGTACCGTGAACAGTTCGATACCTGCCAATGTGATGGCGGTCAGCGCGTTTTCCGGTTCCGCTGCTGTCATTTCCACCTCAATGACCCCGTCTAGAGACCGCCAGAATGTCATTTTCCATTCCTCCTCTGTAAGGAGACAGCATCGATTCTCCCCCGAATGACCAATTGCTCCTTCGTCATGCGGATCAGCCGCAGGCCGCATCCGCAGACACACACTGTCCCGAATCCAACATTGACCAGGATCCTTTCCGTACTGTATGCACTGACCCCTCTGTGGTTTTCAACAAGCACCCGCTGGTCACCAGCAACTTCAATGATGGGCTGTGCCGGCATCGGTTCTGTTTCCAATTCTGTCCGGTCTGCCAGCAGTTCCATAATTCGGTATACTTTTCCCATACCGTACACCCCCTTTTTTGACTATGATATGAATGACGAGACCGCAGTTTGCATAGATTCTTTCGAGGTGAGGAATGTGAATCGTCGCAGGCAATTATCCTGGGCGCTATCAGCGTTTGGGATGCTAATTTTGATTCTGGATGGAAAAACCGCCCTTTCCGGGGCGGCGGATGGAATCGAATTGTGCATGAATACAGTGATCCCAGCGCTGTTTCCTTTTTTTGTCCTGTCCGCCGCCCTGCTTCGCGGCGCGGCGGCCTTCCCGTATTTGGAAAAGGTGTCCTCTTTCCTGTTTGGGCTGCCCCGGGGAACAGGCTCGCTGGCCCTTCCCTTCTTTCTGGGCGGATATCCGGTCGGCGCCCAGAGTGTGTATCATGCATACGAGAGCGGTCTGCTGCAGAGGCCAGAGGCAGAAAGACTATTGGCCTTCTGTAATAATGCCGGCCCCGCATTTGTGTTTGGTGTAGTCGGTCAGATGTTTCCAAAATCCTGGATGCCTTGGGCGCTGTGGGGAATTCACCTTTCGGGCGCATGGCTTGCCGCGCGCTGTGTGCGTGGCGGGAATACTGCCGCGAACTTTGACACACAGCCGGTAAAAACAAAGGGCAGCCTTATGTCTGGCGCTGTTTTTACAATGGGGACTGTCTGCGGCTGGATCATCCTGTTCCGGGTCTTGATTGCCTTTCTGGACAGGTGGTTTCTCTGGATCCTGCCCCAGAGCGTCCGCGTCGCGCTCGTCGGTATTCTGGAACTGTCCAATGGCTGCTGTGAATTGATCCGCATATCCGACATACCGACCCGATTTATCCTGTGCAGCGGAATGCTTGCGGCAGGAGGACTGTGCGTCACTGCGCAGACCATCTCTGTTACGCAGGGCTTGTCATTGCACTGCTGCTTTTTAGGGAAGCTGATACAAATTTTGGTAAGCCTGGTTCTCAGTTACAGCCTTATGTATCATACGGTTCTACCCATTCCTTTGCTCCTGCTGCCGCTTTTGTGCCAAATCAGCAAAAAAAGGAGTGGAAATCGGATGCTGTCTGGTGTATAATAGGCACGAAAGAAATGTGGAGGGCAAATTATGCTGTTTCGAAAAAAGATGGAACGGCTCTGTATCTACTGCGAAAACGGTACAGCGCTTGAGGATGGGCAGATCCTATGCTCCCGGAAAGGGCTCCGTAAGCCGGAGGAAAAATGCTGGCGTTTCCGCTATGATCCCTGCAAGCGGGTTCCGAAAAAGACAAAAGCATTGGATTTCTCAAAATATGACAAGGAAGACTTTACCCTGTAAAGATGGAGGCCAGCTCATTCGAGCTGACCTCCATCTGTTTACTTAAGCATTTCGAGAAATTCATCCTCCGTCAGAATGGGGATCCCCAGTTCCCGGGCCTTGCGCTCCTTGGAGCCGGCATTCTCGCCCACTATGACGAAACTGGTCTTCCTGGAAACGGAGCCGGAGGCCTTGCCTCCAAAGGCTTCAATCCTTTCCGTCGCTTCTTCCCGGGTAAATTTGCTGAGTGCTCCGGTAAGCACGAAGGTCTTACCGGCAAACCGGGTGTCTGTTACCACCCGCTTGGATTCAAAATTCACACCTGCTTCCCGCAGCCGCCGGATCATATGCATGGACTGGGGCTGGCGGAACCAATCAAAAATGCTTTTCGCTGTCACGTCTCCGATATCCGGTACTTCTGTTAATTCTTCAACCGTCGCGTTCATCAGCGCGTCAAGATTTCCGAATTGAGACGCCAGTACCTTCCCGGTTTTGGCACCTACCTGCCGAATGCCCAGCGCATAGATCAGCCTGCCGACGTCCTGCTGTTTACTGGCCTCAATGGAAGAAAGCAGCTTGGACGCAACGGTGGAGCCGGAGATCCAAAGACTTTTGATGTCCTCCAGCGTCAGATAGTAGATATCCGCCGGGGAATGGATCAGCCCTTTACCGATCAGGCCATCGACAATGGCAGAGCCAAGTCCGTCAATGTCCATCGCATCCCGGCTTACAAAATGCGCAATGTTTCGGCTGAGCTGAGCGGGACATTCCGCGCCGGTGCAGCGAAGGAACGCCCCATCTGCATCCTGCTCCACCCGCGCGCCGCAGGCAGGGCAACGTTCCGGAAAATGATAGGCGGTTGTTCCCTCCGGGCGTTTTGACAGGTCGACTTCCAATATTTCGGGGATGATCTCCCCTGCCTTCCGAATCAGTACCGTATCGCCGATCCGAATATCCCGTTGGGAGATGAAATCCTGATTGTGCAGCGTGGCATTGGTCACGGTCGTTCCGGCCAGACGCACAGGACGTACTACGGCCTTTGGTGTCAGCACACCGGTTCTGCCGACCTGCACCACGATATCCTCTATGACCGTCGGCTTGATTTCCGGCGGATATTTATAGGCAGCAGCCCAGCGGGGGAATTTCGCAGTAGTTCCCAGATGCTCCCGCTGCTGAAGGTCATCCACCTTGATTACCGCTCCGTCAATATCGCAGATCAGTTTTTCACGATTCTCGTTGATGGACAGGATTTCTTCGTGGATTCCTTCCGGTGAGGACAGCGTTTTATGGGGGATCACCTTAAATTTTCGTGCTTTCAGGTATTCCAGCGTTTCGCTGTGCCGCGCAAAGGTTATGCCGTCAGCGAGCTGAATGTTGAAAATATAGATATCCAATCCCCGTTTCGCGGCGATTTTGGGATCCAGCTGCCGTAAAGAGCCTGCCGCGGCGTTTCTGGGGTTGGCAAACAGGGTTTTCCCTTCCTCCTCCTGCCGGGCGTTGAGCTTCTCAAAACTCTTTTTCGGCATAAACACTTCACCGCGAACAATCAACCGGGGCGGCGCGTTGTCAATACGCATGGGGATGGAGTGGATAGTTTTCAAATTCTCTGTGACGTCCTCACCAACATTGCCGTCTCCCCGGGTAGCACCACGGACAAATTGCCCATCTACATATTCCAGAGCCACCGATAGCCCGTCGATTTTTGGCTCCACAGAGAATTGGGCGCTGCCCTCGCTTTCCAAAACCCGGTTCAGGAAAGCATCCAGCTCCCCCATGCTGAATACGTCCTGCAAACTCATCAGCGGGACAGGATGTGTCACCTTTTCAAACTGGCTCAGGGCCTCCCCCCCCACCCGCTTTGTGGGAGAATCCACCGCTGCCAATTCGGGATGCGCCTTTTCCAAATCCTCCAGCTCCCGCAGCAGCCGGTCATATTCGAAGTCCGGCATGGTGGGATCGTCCAAAACATAATAGCGGTAATTCGCCTGCGTCAGCAGGCGGGTCAGTTCTTCTATTCTATCTTTGGGATTCATAGTTTCCTCCGGTTTGTAAAAAAGTGCTCGGAACATCTCCGACGATCACGGTTTCCGCAACGACCACCTCGCTGTTGACGGTGAAGCTGCTGGTCTGTCCCAACACCAGCACCGCAACATCCACACTGACGATCATGGTAAGCTGATGCAGGGTCTGGTTGATGCCGGCTTGGGAAAAGTTACTCGTGAAGACCGCGTCCGAGTTGCGGATGGACAGAATGTGTACCGGGATAGCTGGCCCCTTGCCGGAGAACAGCTCCGGCAGGAACAGGCTTCCCAGTGGAATGCCGATATCCGAGGTATCCAGTGCGAGAATTTCGTCGTTGATCAAATTCAGAATATCCGTTTTCAGGCGGTTGATTTCGCTCATATTAGTTTTCAGCGCCGTAATACGTCCATCCAAATCCTTTTCGAAATAAACGATGCGGTCATATTGAATGATGCCCTCCGCAATTTGCTTTGCAATGGCATCATTTGTCAAATCAGACGTGGTATTTTTGACTTGCGTTTCCGCCAAGTCCTGGATGACATCCCGGTACCTGCTGCGCAGCATGAGAAAGCCAAGGCTGACGGCCACCAATATGGCCAGCAACAGATGCAGTAATTTCCGAATTCTCCTGCGCACACCCATCCCCCCGGAACAGGTTATGCGCAGGCTTTTTAGAAAATTACAGTTTTTTCATGTGGACAGTGGCAGTTTTCGCCATGAGTTTTTTAGTTCCGATATCGTCAAAGGCAATTTCCAGCAGAGCGTCCCCGCCCATTTTCATGACGGACAGCACCATGCCCCGCCCAAATGCGGCGTGCTGGATCATATCGCCCGGATTCAGTTCCAGCATAGGCGTGCTTACAGAAGCGGCGACAGAACTTCCCGTAAACCTGGGCTGGGTCCTGCGTGCGGGCACCGGACGGCTCTGGGAATCTCCGTAGCCGCCATATTCCGGGGCCGCGCGGCGGTAACCGCCTTTGCGAATCAGGCATTCCTCCGGAATTTCCTTCAGGAAACGGGAAGGCAGCGACGCCGAAGTGCGGCCGTACAGCATTCTCTGCCGGGCATAGCTGATGGTCAGCGACTGCTTTGCCCGTGTGATCGCCACATAACACAGCCGCCGTTCCTCCTCCATTTCCTCGGCGTCGCCGATGGCGCGCATTCCGGGAAATAGCCCGTCTTCAAAGCCTACAAGGAACACATTGGGGAATTCCAGACCTTTTGCCGAGTGCATGGTCATCATGACAACGGCATCGTCGCTGTCGTTGTACTGCTCCAGATCGGTGTACAGGGCGATTTCCTCAAGGAATCCTGCCAGTGTTGGCATATCCGTATTTTCCATATAGGACAGAATACTGGATTTCAGCTCTCGCACGTTTTCAAGCCGGGTTTTATTCTCCTCCGTATCCTTGGCGCTCAGCATATCCACATATCCGGAACGGATCAGCAGTTCTTCGTAGAAATCCGGCAGGCTCATGCCGTCCTCCAGAAGCTGCGCCAATTCTTCGATCAGTGCGGAGAATTGCAGCAGCTTCATGGCCGGCTTTTCCAGCGGCGCGTAAGAATAGGGGTCGGATACCACGCTGTACAGCGGTTTCCGCTCTGCGTCAGCCAGTCGCTGAGCCGTCTCAATGGTTTTTGCGCCAAGTCCACGAGGTGGATTGTTGATGATCCGCCGCAGGCGCAGATCGTCGGCACGGTTGTTGATCACACACAGATAGGAGAGCATGTCCTTGACTTCCGCGCGGTCAAAAAAGCGCATACCGCCGATGACCCGATAGGGAATGCCGTTCCGTTTCAGCGCAAATTCAAGGGCATTGGATTGGGCATTTGTCCGGTAAAGAATGGCGTAATCCTTAAAATTTTTTCCCTGCGAACCAGCAATAATCCGGCTTGCGACAAAATTACCTTCCACACCTTCGTCGCTGGCCTCATACAGGGTAATGGGATCTCCCCGTCCATTGGAGGTCCAAAGGCGCTTGCCCTTCCTCCCCAGATTGTGGGAAATCACCGCGTTTGCCGCGTCCAGAATCGACTGGGTGGAGCGATAGTTCTGTTCCAGCCGAATGGTACGGCAGCCATGATACTGCTTTTCGAAATTCAGAATATTCTCAATAGTCGCGCCCCGGAAGCGGTAGATGCTTTGATCATCATCGCCGACCACGCAGACATTTTCATATCCACCTGCCAGAAGAGAGGTCAACAGATACTGCATATGGTTGGTATCCTGATACTCATCCACGAGCACATAGCGGAATTTCCGCTGGTAATACTGTTTCACTTCCTCGTGTTCCTGAAGAAGCTTCACTGTTACATAGATAATGTCGTCAAAATCCAGAGCATTGTTATCCTTCAGACGGGTCTGATACTTTACGTAGCACCGTGCGATGTGCAAAGCCCGCAGATCCCCGCTGACCTCCGCGCGTTCCAGCATTTCTTCAGCGGAGACCATCTTGTCCTTTTCCCGGCTGATAGCTCCAAGTACGTACTTTGCGGGGAAAGTCTTGTCATCCAGCCCCACGTCCTTGATGATATCCTTCATGATCCGCTCAGAATCCGATGTATCGTAAATCGTAAAGCTGCGGGTATAGCCCATCTTCTCGATGTCCCGCCGAAGGATACGGCAGCAGGCGGAATGGAAGGTCATGGCCCAGATATCCTGTGCTTCCGGGCCAAGCAGATTGGAGAGCCGGTCCCGAATCTCATTTGCCGCCTTGTTGGTGAAGGTAATGGCCAGAATGCTCCACGGGACCGCCGGTTCCACGGCGCAAATGCGTTCAGCGCGCCAATGGTCATAATCGCTGTCCGGCTTGATGGACTCGAGAAAGGAAACATCTTCCTCAGCAATATAGTCTGGGATCTCATTGCTGTCGCTGCCCCGTCCGAACCGCATCAAATTCGCGATACGGTTAATAAGGACTGTCGTCTTACCGCTGCCCGCACCTGCCAGCAGCAAAAGAGGTCCTTCCGTCGTCATGACTGCCTGCCGCTGCATATCATTCAGCTGAGAAAACTGACTCTCAATATAGCGCCGGCGGGCCGCCAAAAATCGTTCATCCAATTGTTCGTTCATAGTCGCACCAATCCAAAGTTAAGATGCGACTATTTTAGCGCATTTTTTCAAAAAGGTAAAGTGTTTGTTTTAGCTCAGCATTTCGTGAAGCAAGGCAATTGCCCGTTTTTCAATGCGGGACACCTGAACCTGACTGACATTCAGAATTCTGGCAACTCTCTGCTGGGTCAGGCAATGGAAATAACGCAATTCCACCACAGAGCGTTCCCGCTGGGGCAATTTGGTTATGGCCTGCCGCAGGGCGATTTTTTCCAGCATCTGGTCTTCCGATTCCGTATCGGTCAGAACATCCTCGAGAGAAAAGCCCTCTTCCCCGTTTTCCTGTTGGATGGATTCTGTAGACGCGGTGGCAGTTTCCGCCAAAGCGATGTCTTCCGGGGAAAAGCCGGTCTGTCTGGATATTTCCTGAATGGTTGGTTCCCTTCCCAGTGCGGCAGCCAGCTGATTGCGGCAGGAGCGGATAGCGGCGGCGCGTTCCTTAATGCTGCGGGAGACCTTCACCGCGCCGTCGTCACGCAGAAAACGACGGATTTCCCCCGCAATTTTCGGAACCGCATAGGTGGAAAACTGCGTCCCAAAGGACAGGTCGAACCCTTCCACCGCTTTCAGAAATCCCATGCAGCCCAGCTGATACAGGTCGTCCGTCTCCACACCTCTGCCCAGGAAACGCCTTGCCACTGCCCAAATCAGTCCGGAATTTTCTGTAATCAGTTTTTCCGCAGCTTCCTTATCTCCAAGCTGGGCCAGGCGGATCAATTCTTCTGATGCACTCATTGGCGTCGCTGAAGCTTTCGGCGCATATGTACTGTGGTCCCCTTTCCCGGCTTGGAGGAAATCTCCAGATTGGTCATAAAGCTCTCCATAATGGTAAAGCCCATGCCGCTGCGCTCATTACCGCCGGTAGTAAAAGAAGGCTTTCTGGCCTGCTCCACGTCAGGAATTCCAACGCCGCGGTCCTTTACCACAATATCCAGCACATTGTCCTTGAGGATCCGGCATCGCAGGGTAATATTACCCAGCTTTTCCGGGTAGGCGTGGACGATGCAATTGGTGACAGCTTCCGATACTGCCGTGCGGATGTCCCCCAGTTCCTCCAGGGTGGGATCCATCTGCGCCGCGAAGCATGCAACAGCAGACCGTGCAAAGGCTTCGTTGCTGGACTTACTTGGAAAATCCAGAATCATATAGTTGTCAAATTTCATGATACCGCCTCCCTGATCTCAACCAGCTTGTCAATTCCCGATGCCCGGAATACCCGCATGGGCTGGGGCGCGATGCCGGTCAGCAGCAGCTGGCCCTCGATCTGCGTCATGCTCCGCAAGGCATTGATGACCACAGCGATCCCAGAGGAATCCACAAAAGAAACCTCCTGAAAATCCAGCACGCAGACGCTGGGCATATAGGCTTCGATTTTTGCCGCGATTGCCTGAATATATGCCTTTGCGCAGTGGTGGTCTATTTCCCCGGTCAGGGCGACGGTCAGCCGCCCTTCCTCCAAAAAGCTTGTAAAGTGCATGAGAATACCTCCTTATTTTTTATCTTACTTAGTATAAAATCCCGCTTCCGAATTTTCAGTCGGAAACGGGATTCTTCAAAAATATAAGCAGGGCACAAACCAACGGTCTGCACCCTGCTTTCATAATTTACTTAGTTTGCCAGTTTCTTCATGGCCGCTTCGCTCTGCTCCAACTGGGCGATCAGGTCACGGGTCTTCTGGGCCTTCTGACGCTCCGCTTCCACAACTGCCTCAGGGGCTCGGGAAACGAACTTTTCGTTGGCCAGCTTTCCTTCCACGGAAGCCAGGAACTTTCTGGCATCCGCCAGCTCCTTGGCAATCCGATCCAGTTCCTTTGCCACATCCACCAGCTGTCCCATGGGGATATAGAGCTTGGCGTCGGCGGTGGTAATGGTCACCATTCCGTCCAGATTCTCCGGCTCCGCGCTCAGCAGCGTCACGGTGTCAGCATAGGCCAGTCTCTGAATAAAGCCCTCACCCTCGGTGTACACCTGGGGCTTGTTGGTCAGGATATACAGAGCAGCCTTCTTGCTGGGCGGGACGTTCATCTCCGTCCGGCGGGCACGGATGGCGCGGATGGCCTCCATGACGGACTCCATATGGCTCTCCTCGGCGCCGAAATCCAGCTCCTGCCGGTACTGGGGCCACTGTGCGACGATCAAAGCCGTGCCTTCATGAGGAATGCTCTGCCAAATCTCCTCAGTGATGAAGGGCATGAAGGGATGCAGCAGCCGCAGAATCTGATCCAGAACGTAGACCAGCACCTGAAGGGCCGTCTGCTTTCGACCGGCATCCTCGGAATACAGCCGGGCCTTGGTCAGCTCGATATACCAGTCGCAGTAGGTATCCCAGATGAAATCGTACACCTTCTGGACAGCCACGCCCAGCTCGTACTTTTCCAGATTCTCGGTAACCTCGGCGATCAGGGTATTCAGCTTGGACAGCACCCACTTGTCGGGGGTTTCCAGCTTATCAGCGGAGGGCAGCACATTGACAGCGTCCTCACTCAGATTCATCAGGACGTAGCGGGAAGCATTCCACAGCTTATTGGCAAAATTCCGCATGGCCTCGCAGCGCTCGGTGTAGAAGCGCATATCGTTGCCGGGAGAGTTGCTGGTGACCATGTTCATCCGCAGGGCATCACAGCCATATTTGTCGATCATTTCCAGCGGGTCAATGCCGTTACCAAGAGACTTGGACATCTTTCTGCCCAGATTATCCCGGACCAGGCCGTGGATCAAAACCGTGTGGAAGGGGGTCTTGCCGGTGTGCTCGCAGCCGGAGAAGATCATTCTGGCGACCCAGAAGAAGATAATGTCGTAGCCGGTGACCAGCACGTCCGTGGGATAGAAATAGTCAAAGTCCTCAGTCTTTTCGGGCCAGCCCAGGGTCTCAAAGGGCCACAGGGCGGAGGAGAACCAGGTATCCAGCACGTCCTCCTCCCGGGTGATGTTGGTGCTGCCGCACGTTTCGCACTTGCAGGCATCCTCCCGGGAGACAGTGATATGACCGCAGTCGGCGCAGGTCCAGGCAGGAATCTGATGCCCCCACCAGAGCTGGCGCGAAATGCACCAGTCACGGACATTTTCCATCCAGTTCATATAGGTCTTGCTGAAACGGTCGGGAACGAACTTCGTTTCCCCTTCCTTCACGACGCGGATGGCTTCCTCGGCCAGAGGCTTCATTTTGACAAACCACTGGGCAGAGATGATGGGCTCCACGTCCTGATGGCAGCGGTAGCAGGTGCCCACATTGTGGGAGTAGTCCTCCACCTTCACCAGATATCCGCCAGCTTCCAGATCCGCAACGATCTGCTTGCGGGCCTCATAGCGGTCAAGGCCCTGATACTTGCCGCCAAACTCGTTGACAACGCCCTTGTCGTCCAGGACCCGGATGACCTCCAGATTGTGCCGCAGGCCCACCTCAAAGTCGTTGGGGTCGTGGGCGGGGGTCATTTTGACGCAGCCGGTGCCGAACTCCATCTCGGCATAGTCGTCAGCCACAACAGGGATCTCCTTATTGACCAGCGGCAGAATGACCTTCTTGCCAACAATATCCTTGTAGCGCTCGTCGTTGGGGTTGACGCAGACACCAGAGTCACCCAGCATGGTTTCGGGACGGGTGGTCGCCACGATCACTTCGCCGGTGCCGTCCGCCAGGGGGTAGCGGATGTGCCACAGGTGGCCTGGCTTGTCCACATATTCCACCTCAGCATCAGACAGGGCGGTGACACAGTGGGGGCACCAGTTGATGATCCGGCTGCCTTTATAGATCAGGCCCTTTTCGTACAGAGAGACAAACACCTCACGGACTGCCTTAGAGCAGCCCTCGTCCATAGTGAACCGGGCACGGTCCCAGTCGCAGGAAGCACCCAGCTTCTTCTGCTGCTCTACAATCCGGTTACCATACTTGTTCTTCCAGTCCCAGACACGCTCCAGGAACTTTTCCCGGCCCAAGTCATAGCGGGTCAGACCTTCCTTGCGCAGTTCTTCCTCCACCTTGATCTGCGTGGCGATGCCGGCGTGGTCAACGCCAGGAACCCACAGGGCGTTGTAGCCCTGCATCCGCTTGAACCGGATCAGGGTATCCTGCAGGGTTGCGTCCATGGCGTGGCCCATGTGCAGCTGACCGGTAACATTTGGAGGGGGCATCACAATGGTGAAGGGCTTTTTGCTTTCGTCCTTTTCCGCATGGAAGTAGCCGCCGTCCTGCCACATCTGGTAGATCCGGGACTCGACCTGCTGAGGCTCGTAGACCTTTGGTAATTCTCTTGCCATTTTCTTCGCTCCTTTGTAAAATAAGAAACGCCCCGAGTCGCAATGACTCAGGGCGAAAGTTTTTCCGCGGTACCACCTGAATTCCCTTTCGGGCACTTTAAACTGCTGTAACGGGCAGACCCGTACTTCCCTAACAGAGTCAGGAAATCCGCTCCAGGGCGACCATCCGCTTTCCACCGCATACCCTCACACCAGCCGGGTACTCTCTTTCCGGTTCAGGAAGCAGAACCTCCCCATCTATGCGTTTACCTGCTTAAATTAGCATATTTTCTGTGAATTGTCAACCAATTCCTTGCACTGTTTTATTTCGAATATCTTTTTGCTTGACGTTTTAGTATGTATCCAATATAATAAAGTATCTATCTAATACGTATTGTGAGTGACCAAAATGAAGTTATCATTGGTAGTTCCCTGCTATAATGAAGCAGAAAATGTGGCGGCTTTTCAGGAAGCTGTCATTTCCGCGTTCTCCGACTGCGGTTATGACTACGAGATCGTATTTGTCAACGACGGCAGCCGGGACGCGACGCTGCATAATTTAAAAAAGATCCACGCCGCACAGAAGTGCCCGGTTCAGGTCATCTCTTTTTCCCGAAACTTCGGTAAAGAAGCAGGCCTTTACGCCGGTTTGGAGCACGCCCGAGGTGAGTATATCTCCCTGATCGACGCGGATTTACAGCAAAGGCCGGAAATCGTTCGGGATATGGTTCGCATTCTGGACGAGGAACCGGAAGTGGATGTGGTTGCAGCTTATCAGGACCGCCGCGGCGAGGGCAAGGTACTCTCTTTCTTTAAAAAGAGCTTTTATACCCTGATCAACAAGCTCTCCCGGGTATCGCTCCAACCGGATGCCAGCGATTTTCGGACCTTCCGCCGCAGCGTCCGTGACAGCCTGCTGGAGCTTTCTGAGTATCACCGCTTTTCCAAGGGTCTGTTTGCATGGGTAGGATATGAAACCAAATTTATCCCCTATACTGCCTGTGAGCGTGCCTCCGGCACCACTAAGTGGAGCTTCTGGAAGCTGGTGGAGTATGCCATTGAGGGAATCATCGGATTCTCCACCGCCCCGCTTCGGCTGGCAACGGTTTTGGGAAGCGTTTCGGGAATCATTGCGATCCTTTACCTGATCTGGGTCATTATCGAGAAACTGGTGTGGGGAATCGCCGTTCCAGGCTACGCAACCATTATCGTCCTGATCCTCCTGTTCAGCAGTGTCCAACTGTTCTGCATCGGAATCATCGGTGAGTATGTGGGCAGGATCTTTGAGCAGAGCAAGGATCGTCCCATCTATATTGCCAAGGAAGTGCTGGATTATACCGAACAGTAACAGAAATCCCCGCAGACGTTCTTCACCGCCTGCGGGGATTCCTGTTTGTGTTTCACTGAACTTCCACGACCCGAATATCATCCAGAGAATAATCGGACTGGGTCATAACGATATCCGCTATCACCGCCACATCTGCCTGCTGCAAGCCACCTTCGGGGGAAGACACAGCCACAGAGATTCCTTCCCCGGACATATAAGCAACGCAGTCAGCATAGCCCTTTGCGATGATCAGGCTCTCGATCTGGGCTTCACTCAGCGCGGTCTGTACGATCTCCTCCAGCTCCATGGCGGACTCCACATCCTTGGAGCTTTCGCTGCCGCTGTAGGCCATCGCTTCCTGAAGCAGGTTCACAGCGTTGTCTCTGGCCTGCTGCCGGGACAAACGCACGGCGGCAAAATAGTCCGTGGCTGTGGAGGTCACGTCTTCTCCCGCCGCGATCGCCTCCATGTCCCCACTAAGTACCAAGGTGTCCTCGTTCATAACCTTCTGCGTGTCCAGAGAATCCTCCAGACTGGCGGCTGTTTTGTCCTCTGTATACAGCCAGTTGACATAAATACCTGCGCAGACTGTCACCAGAATTGCGGCAGCAACCAGATTCTTCTTCCAAACTTTCATAAAAATGCCTCCATTCATTTCATTTTCAACACACTGATTCGGTCGGTGGTAAGCCCGGTGGCACTTCTGACCGCCTCCACAATTGCCAGACGGACCGAAGCGTTATCAGCCCCCTGACATACGATGACCGCTCCTAAATAGGTTGGGGACTTTACCTGGCGGATCAGCCCGGTTTCTTCCCTGCCAGAGCCGGAAACCAGCACAGTTTCCCTGCGGCTGGTGTTTCCTCCATCCTCCATGGATACGTTGTCATCGGTCTGATAGATGGTTTCTTCACCCGCAGCCTGCGTCAGCAGAACGGATACCTTACCCGCACCGGAAATCTCACTTAGTATTTTTTCGAGAGAATCCTGAAGCGAGACTTCCTGTATGACAGGCACCGGTGTCTGCTCCTCTTCTTCTCCACCCGGGAGCGTAAGCAGAAGGATTCCGGCCAGCAGCACAATGATCGCGAGACTGTATTTTTTCAGAAAATCCTGAACCACACGTTTGCCTGCTACCCAATCCATTCCTGCTGCTCCTTTGGGATCCCCAATTCAGAAGCAATGATCTGTGTCAATTTGCTCCTGTTCAGAGGAGATATGCTGCCTGTAATCGTTACACCTGCAGGAACGCAATCCGCATCAAGTGTAACGCTTGCCTGTATGTCTGCTTCCATTGTCTCGGCTCTGCTTAAGATATATGTTTCCACGCGCTGTTTTATGAATTCCCTTCTAATATTGTCTGCCGCCGCGGTGCCTTCCGCAGAAATTACCTCCGCCTGCTGATTCACTTCCGGCAGAATGGACTCCCAGAGGATATCCTTTCTGCCAACGATCGGCTGGACCAGAACAATCGTCATAAAGATACCGCACAGCATTCTGATGATTTCTTTCGCTCCGCTGTTCTGTGTCAATCGAATCAGGACACCGCTGAGCATTGCAGCAGCCACAATACTGATCACATATTCCCGCAGACTATCCATCAGCCCATACCCCGCAGAAAGCACACGGTACTGATCAGAAGCAGCAGGCAGCACGTCCCGGTCATGGCAAGAATCAATCCCATCACGGCAGAAAAAACGTCAAGCAAACCTCCAACGCCTTTTGGGTCAAGAACTGTGCAGACAGCTCCGGTTCCTTTCAGCACCAGATAGTGGGCACCGATCCTTAGAAAGGGTTCCAGAAAAATTGCTGCCACTGCAAGGATTCCGTAGATGCCGGCCGCGTTCTTCATGGTGCCGATGCTGACCAGCACAGCCTCCGACGCGTCAGACAGAATTCCACCGACCACAGGGACGACGGTAGAAATTGTCAACTTCGCTGCCTTCAATGCCGCGGCGTCTGTTGTTCCGCTGACAACACCGGTGATCCCCATGTAAGCCGTGTAGACAATCAGGATCGTTTTCAGGCTCCAGGTTATAATACTCTTTCCCATATCCTGCAATTTTTTCAGCGTGTCATCCCCCAGCGCATAGCCCGCGATTCCCAGGGCCATAAGAAGAAAAACCATTGGCGAAAAAAATCTGGCAACAAGACTGCCAAGCAGCGTGTCAAACACAGTCGTGCCAACATACAGTGCGGTGGAAGACGTAACACCTCCCTGTGCGGCAAGAGATGCAGACATCACCGGCAGCAGCAGCTTCCCGTAATTGCTCAGCTCGTTGATCGTATCGCAGCCAAGCCGAATCATGGAGTTGGCGGAAGTCAGCAGCTGAATGGATATGATAACAGCGCCGGACAAATTCACCGCGTCCTTGGAAAAACCGGAGAAGGTGCGCAGGATACTGACAAGCAACACAGACGCGATAATACCCGTACAGAGCCTGGCCGCCTCAGCCAGGTCCGGGCGGATCAGAGAACAAGCCTTTTTCAGAAGCTCTGAAAGACCGTCACCGAAGCGATAGGACTCATCAGGCATCAGATTGCGTCCGGAATCCGGCACCTCCGGAGCGGTATATTCTGCGGCGGAAGCTGGCAGGCACAGGCACAGCACAAGCAGTACAGAAGAAAGCAGTCGAATCATAGTATCTCCTTGATGATCGTCATCAGTGTACGAAACATGGGAACGGACAGGGACAGCACTGCGGCTCCGCCCAGTATTTGCAGCATTTTCCCAAGGGATGCGTTGCCGGCATCCGTGCAGACCGTTGCGGAAAGTTCCGCAACCAATGCGATTCCCACCGCTTTCAGCAGCACGCTGACCAGTCCATCGGGCAAATTGAACAGCCGCTGAAGCTCCACCAGATAATCCAGAACCGGCTCCAGAATGGTCACTGCCGTGCAAGCCGCAATACACAGAGCCGTCATCCCTAAAACAGCGGAAATATCCCGTTCCGTCTTCCCGACCGCCAGACTGAGTACCACTGTCAGCAGGATAAGAGATGTGGTTTTCCAAAACTCGCTCATTAGAATTCAAACAGATCCTTAACCAGTTCAAACAGCTCCGCAATCTTCTGCGCCAGGATCATCAGAACAACCACCAGCCCGGCAAGGCTTGTCATGGTAGCCTGCTCCTCCCGCCCTGACCGAGAAAGCACCTGATTTAGTATGGAAACAATGATTCCCACCGCAGCGATTTTAAAAATGAGGTCAATATCCATATTATACAAACAGGATCACCAGCGCCGCTCCGGCGCAAAGCCCCAGCGTCTGATAGCTGCGCAGTCGGACATCCCGGTTACGCTCCAGCCGGGCTATCTCCCTGCGGCAGGCATCCTGTACCGATTTGAGTCCCTGCAGCTGTCCCGGAAGGTCAAAACATCCCAGCGATTGGCCCAGCAGGCGAAGCGGACGTCTCAGGCAGGCCGGCAGATCGGGGCATTTCTCCATGGCAGCCCGCATACAGCTCCCCGCATCCGGCTCAGACTGCCAGTCCAGCTCTCTGCACAGATTCAGAAAAACGACCCGCAGTACACCGCAGGTATCCCTTGCCGCTTTTCTGGAAAGCTCTGGCAGCGGTGTCAGACGATATTCCAGTTCCGAAGCCATCATTTCCAGAGCGTTCAGCAGCTGGTGAAGCAAACGCTCCCGCTGCCGATAGCTGTGGGCAATGCTGAACCCAAATCCGCCGCAGCTGACAAGTACAAATATCGCTCCAATCCATTTGGCGTTCATGATATCATCCTTTCCACACTGTAGGACTTGTCCTTTTTGAGCAGTACAAACGTTTGAAAGATGTTCCTGTCCAGAAGGGACTGATACAGCGCTCTCCGCTTTAAATCCTGCATACCGACACCATGGGCCGTCGCGATCAACCGCACACCACAGTTGGCTGCCTGGATCAGTCCGGCGCAGTCTTCCTCCGCGGTGATTTCGTCTACGGCAATGTAGTCTGGCCCCATCGTTCGAAGGACCATATCCACCCCCTGCGGTTTTGGAAATCCATGCAGGACATCCATCCGCCTTCCCCGCTGGATACCCTCCGGGTATAGTTCCTCCCGCTCGTCCACGACACAAACCACACGGTCATTTGCGATTCTTCTTGCCAAGTCCCGCAGCAGCGTGGTCTTGCCCCATCCGGGAGCGCCAACGATCAGAATGGACTTCCAGGTATCCAGGATCTTGTCAGACGCGCCCGGATAATCCCGGGCCGTACGGATACACAGGGACGTGATCCTTTGAAAGCTGCCAGGTGCGTCAGGCTGGAATACCGCATCGCCGCAAATACCGATCCGGTGCCCACCGGGGGCTGTAATGTAGCCGCTTGCCATAGTGCTGGCGCACCATGGGGAATAGCGGCTGGCGGAATTGATCACGTAGTTCAGGTGTTCTTTTTTTACCGTTCCCGTCAGCCAGACGCTTCCGGCACCGGTTACCATTTCCGGCGGGGCGTTGAGCCGCAGGCGTAGGGCCTGCATCGTTTCCCTCCCGGAACTGTCCACCTGCGTACCAATCTCCGGCGGCAGTACAGTGAGCAGCTGTTTCCACGCACAAATCATTTGCATCACTCCTGGCATAGCCTATGATGCCTGAACCCGGAATAGCACAGAAAAAACCACTCCGCTAAAGCGGAGTGGCTTGCTGAATGTATCATTTTTTGTTCTTTTTGTAGATAATGTTCAGGCCCTTCAGAAGAAGATCCTTTTCCAGAATGATCTCCCGCTTGCACAGAGGCGTAATGAACTGGGCAAGGCCGCCGGTAGCGATCAGGGTACAGCGGTGGCCAAGTTCTTCTTCCATCCGTTCTACCAGTCCGTCGATCATGGCAGCAGTTCCGTACATCATGCCGCTTCGCATACAGTCCACGGTGTTTTTACCTATGACCTGCTTTGGCTGATCCAGACTGATACCCGGAAGCTGGGCGGCCCGGCTGGTCAATGCGTCCAGAGACACCCGCACACCGGGGATGATCACACCGCCCATGTAAACGTTGTCCGGCTCCACCGCTTCAATGGTGGTGGCGGTGCCAAGATCCATCAGAAGCAGCGGTGCTTTGTATTCCGCCAGCGCCGCAACCGCAATTACGATCCGGTCGCTGCCAACCTGAGAAGGGACGTCCACATGGATATTCAGTCCGGTTTTGAGTCCGGGACCGACAACCATAGGCTGCTTTCCAATGATTTTAATAACACCTGTCCGCACGGAGTTGAACACCGGCGGGACTACTGAGGAAATAATGCAGTCCTCTATGTCCGACCGTTTAACGCCGTATGCTTCCAGCATGTTTTTGATTTCCACACCGTACTGGTCCGAAGTTCTGGTGCGATCCGTAGCAATGCGGGCTTTAAAAAGAATTTTGTCGTCACGAAAGCAGCCAATCACCAGATTGGTATTTCCGATATCAATTGCCAGAAGCATAGGTTGTCCTCCTTATCGATTCTTCATGCGTGCCATAAGATGCAGAAGAGCCTTGCCGATCACAGTAACCAGCACCGCCGCAATAATCGCCTCGGGAATGCCGGAAGCGGTCACCGTTCCCATGACAAGTCCAAATACAGCAGTAATTGCAACGTTCTTTGCCTGTGCGTACTGCTGGGCCAGCAGCAAATAGATGCTGCCCATGACCAGAATCGTGTGGCAAATCGTCGCGACAGCCGCCGTCACCGGCAGCGCCAGATAGTCCTGCTTCAAAACCCGCTTCATGCCCTTCCAGAGCCAGCCCGCGATCACGCCCAGCAGAATACGGCATCCGAGAGCGATCCAAAGGCTTTTCAGCACACCGGGCAGGCCTTCCGTGGTCATAAACGGAGAGAAGGCGAAAGCCAACAGTCCGGGAGAGGTGGTATTCGCCCAGATAGAGCAAAGGCCGAATACGCCGCCCAGTACTGCGCCCGCAGCGGGTCCCAGCAGGATCGCACCCAGAATGACCGGGATGTGCATGGTGGTGGCCTTGATCACAGGCAGCGGAATAAATCCGATACCGGTCGCGCCCATCACCAGCAAGATTCCGCAGAACATTGCCAGCGTCGCCATGTAGCGAGTGTCCATTTTTTTACGATTCATATTTAATTACCTCCTGCTGCCGTTCCTTTTGTAAGGATACAGCGCAATTTTTCGGGCTTTTGCCCGACACCGTATTATAGCAGAGGTTTTCTGAAAAAACAAGTAGAAATCCGGGCTTTACACTGGGGGCGAATCCAGCTATAATAAACATAATTGAGAAGGATTCGGGAGGATCGTCTATGTTGAAGGGAAAAACCGTTTTGCTTGGCGTTACCGGCGGGATCGCGGCTTATAAGGCGGCGGCGCTGGCTTCCGCGTTGGTCAAGCAGCACGCTGCTGTGGAAGTGGTAATGACACAGCACGCTACTGAATTTATCACGCCGCTGACCTTTGAGCAGCTCACCGGACGCAAGGTCATGGTCGATACCTTTGACCGAAATTTTGTCCATCAGGTGGAGCACATCTCCTTGGCTCAGCGGACAGATTTGGTCATCATTGCTCCTGCAACCGCCAACATCTGCGCAAAACTGGCTCACGGATTGGCTGACGATATGCTGACGACCACTGTACTCGCCTGCCGCTGTCCCAAGCTGATCGCACCTGCTATGAACACCAATATGTACGAGAACCCGGTAACGCAGGACAATCTGGAAACACTGCGCCGATATGGCTGGGAGGTGATCGCCCCTTCCAGCGGGCGGCTTGCCTGCGGTGCCGTTGGCCCGGGTAAGCTCCCGGAACCGGAGGAACTTTTGCAGTACGTCCTTCGGTATCGGGCTCTGCCCCATGACTTGGAAGGAAAGCAGGTACTCATCAGCGCCGGTCCGACCCAGGAATCTTTAGACCCCGTCCGATACCTGACCAACCATTCCACCGGCAAAATGGGATATGCCCTTGCCCGCATGGCTATGCTCCGGGGTGCGGAAGTAATGCTGGTATCCGGCCCTGTCTCCATCGCACCGCCGCCCTTTGTTAAGCTGATTCCCGTAGTCTCCGCCCAGGATATGTTTGAGGCAATTACCACCTATTCGCCCCAATCCGACTATATTTTCATGGCGGCGGCTGTGGCGGATTATACCCCTGTCCAGTATGCGGACGACAAAATCAAAAAGCGCGATGGGGATATGCAGATCCCTTTGAAACGGACACAGGATATTCTGGCATATCTGGGTGAGCACCGCCGAGACGACCAAATCATTTGTGGTTTTTCCATGGAGACCCGGGATATGCTGGAAAACAGCCGTGCAAAGCTTCAGAAAAAGCGGGTAGATATGATCTGCGCAAATAATTTGAAAGTCCCCGGCGCCGGATTTGGGGTGGATACCAACGTCATCACCATGATCACGCAGGAGGACACTACGGAACTTCCCTTACTGTCCAAGAACGAGGCTGCTAACGCTATTCTGGATAAGGCCGTATCCCTTTCCAACCAATAAAATTTCGGCTGTCCGATTCATTTCGGACAGCCGATTTACATTATAGCGCCGTTTCAATCGCTTCGCGCAGATTGCGCACCCGGTATACCGTCAGTCCCTTGGGAATCTCCACCTTTTCCGACCCGCTTCTCGGGATCATGCATTTCTTGAAGCCCAGCCGGGATACCTCCCCAAGACGCTGGGTCAGATGAGAAACGGCGCGGATCTCCCCCGTCAATCCCACCTCGCCGATGGCAACCAGATCATCCGCAATGGGAGCATCCCGGTAGGACGATGCAATTGCAAGCGCCACAGGAAGGTCAGCCCCCGGTTCGTCCAGATGCAGGCCGCCAATGACGTTGATGTAGGCGTCAAAGACGCTGAGCTTCATCCCTGCCCGCTTTTCCGCAACCGCCATCAGAAGCACCGCCCGGTTAAAGTCAAAGCCGTCCGCCGCCCGGCGGGGAACGTTGGAGGTGGTCTTGGCAACCAATGCCTGAACTTCTGCCAGAACAGGACGGGTACCCTCCATCACGCAGGCAACACAGGTGCCGCTGGCACCCTCAGGCCTGCCTTCCAGCAGCATCTGGGAAGGATTCGGCACCTCCTCCAGGCCGGTGTCCAGCATCTCAAACACACCGATTTCATTCGTCGAACCAAACCGGTTCTTCGCGGCCCGCAGGAGCCGATAGGAGGTGTTTGGGTCGCCTTCAAAGTACAGAACGCAGTCAACCATGTGCTCCAGCACCTTGGGGCCGGCAATGTTGCCGTCCTTGTTGATGTGGCCGACAACAAATACCGTAATTCCCTGTGCCTTGGAAAGCTGCATCATGGTCATGGTACAGTCCTTCACCTGAGAAACGCTGCCGGGTGAAGAATCGTTGTTTTCGTTGTACAGGGTCTGGATGGAGTCGACGATCAAAATATCCGGCTTCATCTCGTCCACGGTCTCCACAATATCTGACAGCCGTGTTTCAGAAAGAATGAACAGGTCCTCCGGGGATACGCCCAGCCGCTCTGCCCGGAGTTTCAGCTGCCGCTCGCTTTCCTCACCGGAGACATACAGCACCCGCCGCCCGCTGCACAGGCTGTTGCAGATTTGAAGCAGCAGCGTGGACTTTCCGATGCCGGGTGCGCCACCCACCAGCACCAGCGATCCTGCCACCGCGCCGCCGCCCAGAACACGGTCAAGTTCTCCCATTCCGGTGGAAAAACGGATCTCTCCGTCGCCGTCCACCTCCCGGATCCGCTGGGGCCTGCGGCTCATGCCCACAGGCGCGGCTTTCACCTTGCCGGGAGCCACAGGCTTCTCCACATGCTCCTCCATGGTATTGTAGGCACCGCAGCTGGGGCAGCGGCCCATCCACTTTGGTGTCTCGTTTCCGCAGTTGGTACAAAAAAACACAGATTTTGTCTTTGCCATAGGTCGTCCTCCGCCAGTATCTTTTCTATCATGGATTATATCAGCAAATCACTTTTCGGTCAAGTGTTCGAAAGGTGCTGGCTCACAGCAGCCGCAATGACGCAGCACAGCTTTTTCTGATAATCCCCATCCCGCAGTTTTGCCTCCTCCTGCGCATTGGAGAGGAATCCACATTCAACCAGGATGCCTGTGCAGCGGATATTCTCCATAAGATAGACACCGCTGATAGGCTTGCTCTTTCGATTACTGCCCGGATTCACGGCAGCTACCAGCTTCGATTGAAGCTGGCAGCCCAGTTCCTTGCTTCCGTCGGTTTTCGCGTAGAAAACCTGGGCGCCGCTGTATCTGGAATCACTGAACTGATTCTGATGGATGCTGATCAGCAGCGCGTCGCTGGTTTCGTTGACGATTCTGACACGTTCCTTCAAATCGGATACTTTTTTCTCCGCGATGGTGCTGCCGGTCGTGTAGATCGAAACATCCGATGTACGGGTCATCCTCGTCTGATAGCCCAGAAGATGCAGCAGATCATCCAGTCTTCGGGAGATCGCAAGATTATACTCGCTTTCCATCCGCCCGGTGCAGGAGGTCGCACCGCCATCCTCTCCTCCATGACCGGGATCGATCACAATGCAGTGCTTTCGATCAAAGGGCAGCTCTTCGGAGATCACGGTTACCACCCTGCTGCCCCAATAGGCACACAGCAGCATCAAAGACATGGTCGCCACACAGAACAGATAATAATTCCAGCGTTTCAAACCCACCACCTCCTGGAATTTTTATGCCGGGTCAGGCGTTTTCTGAACATTCCGCAAAAAGAAAACATAGTATGACACGGACGAAAATCCGACTCTATCTTTCAGGAGGTATGGAAATTGGACAGACAAAATCAGGAACCGTCCTATCGTGACGGACGTTTACCTGCCATGGCACCTCTGGCGAATCCCTATGTTCCCTTCCAGACGGAAAATCCAACCAGGTATGAAGCGAAGAAAGGGCTGGTCCGTGGTACGCTGTTCCCGGGGCTGGACCTTCCCTTTATGGGCATGGTCAACCAGTACGAGCTGCCGCCGACAACACTGGCTGAGCTTCAAGCCCTTGGATTTGCCGTGCAGGAACTGGCTCTTTATCTGGACACCCATCGGGATGATGCAGAAGCACTGGAGCTGTACCGGGAATACCAGCAGATGTACGAAAAATGCAGGCAGCTGTATACCCGGGAGCATGGCCCACTGAACCATGGGATGTCATCCGAAGCCGAGGGATATACATGGCTGGATGATCCATGGCCCTGGGAATATTGCGGGAACAAGGAGGCGTAATCATGTTTATATATGACAAGAAACTGCAATATCCCATAAAAATTGCAAACACCAATCCCCGGCTGGCGGCGATCATCATTTCTCAATATGGAGGTCCTGACGGTGAACTGGGAGCATCCCTTCGCTATCTTTCGCAGCGATACTCTATGCCCTTTGACGAACTGAAGGGCCTTTTGACGGACATCGGCACGGAAGAATTGGGGCATCTGGAAATGATTGGAGCCATCGTTCACCAGCTGACGAGAAACCTGAACGACAGTCAGATCAAGGAAGCCGGTTTCGCACCTTATTTTGTTGACCATACCATCGGCGTGTATCCCACAGCCGCCTCCGGCAGTCCCTGGAACGCAGCCAGCATGGCGGTGAAGGGTGATCCCATGGCAGACTTGGTTGAGGACCTTGCAGCAGATGCTGCGTCTCATTTTTCACCACATCAGAAGTTCCAAAAAATAGAAACCGGGACGTTGCCGGTTTTCTGATCCCGTCTGCCGATCTCAATATGATCGATCAGCATCTCCACCATGCTTCTTGTGAGCTGGGTTGGGTCAATATACTGAGCCATTTTTTCCTTTCGATGGTCCTCGCTTTCAATTCTGGAATCCACATCACGAATGCCTTCCAGGGCAGACTGAAGCATGCCTTCGAACCGGGATTTATCCGCTCGGAAAGCCTCTGCCATTTCGGAATACGCTTTGACACGGACGATGCCCTTTATCCTGTCCACATACAGCTGCTTTAGCGCAAGTGACATGTCATCGATTTTCTGCTGACAAGCCCGTACCTCAGATTCCAGCTTTGCTTTCTTCGCGTGCAATGCCGCTTCAAACGCCACCTCCCGTTCCAGTATTGTCAAATCCAGCAGTTCCCGATTGAGCTTTCTCAACTCCCTCAGAACGTTTTTTTCCAGTTCTGCAACCGGGATAAAAGCGCCGGGGCATGGGGGATCCGAAGTTTTCCGTGTATGGCATTGCAGATAATAATTGCCATGATTTTTGTGCGGGTGTACAGAACGACCACAATTCATACAAATGACCTTTCCGGAAAACGAATGAAGCTTACCGTTGCCCGCAAAGGGCTTTGCGTGGGAATGGACCTTCTTCTGCACCCGGTCCCAAAGCTGCTTATCAATGATTGGCGCATGGGTCCCCTCCACCCGGATCCACGTTTCCTTCGGGCGTGGCCTATTTTGACTTGTTTTACAGGAATCGCTCCCGTATCTGCCCTGAACCAGGTTTCCTATGTAAACTTCGTTGGTAAGAATTCCTGTGATCGTAGGATATTTCCATTGGGTACTGGCCATTCTCTCCGGCTGCCGATACCGAAATCCTTTCTGCCGTTTGTATTCCGTCGGATTTGGTACACGGCGGTCATTGAGAATATCCGCGATCACGGATTTTCCATAGCCGTCCGCAAACAAGGAAAATATTTCACGGACGATTCCGGCAGCTTCCGCATCGATGAGCAGATGTCCCTGTTGTTCCGGATCTTTTTTGTATCCATATGGCGCAAAGGCACCGATGTGGAATCCACTTTTGCGGCGGTTTGTCAGCACACTTCGAATATTGTCGGACATATCCTCCAGAAACCATTCATTGACAAGGGCATTGATCTGACGGGATTTCCTGTTTCCCATGTTCGCAGTGTCCACATTGTCAACGATGCTGACAAATCGGATACCCCAGGCCGGGAAAAGGTTATGGAGATACTTCTGCGTCAGTTCCAGCTCACGGGTAAAGCGCGACTGGGTCTTGCAGAGGATGATATCAAACCTATGCGCTTCAGCATCCGCTATCAACCGCCTGAATTGAGGACGACTTCGGTCAGAACCTGCGTAGTCGTCATCGCTGTACACGTCATATACATCCCACCCCTGGCTGGCCGCATACTGAAATAACATCGCTTTCTGAGACGAGATTTGTCAAGGTATGTTTTTGCAAAGGAGTGTGCAATTCGCATTGACAAGCAGCAAAAAGAACGCTATAATAATGTCGTTATCGATAATGGCATTATTATTTGGGCACAGAGGAGTGACGACATGGCCAATAAGGACCATTCCCTGGATGATGGGATCATTCAGGCTGCCTATTCGGAGTTTCTTGCTTACGGTTTTCAGAAAGCCTCTCTGCACAAGATTGCTGAAAAAGCCGGAGTCACCACCGGAGCGATCTACACAAGATACAAAAACAAAGACGCGTTGTTTGCCAGTTTACTTCAGGATTTTTTTGAGACGATGAGGACCTTGTTTACACCCATTGCCGAAGAATACGAAAAAGCAAAGCGCAGTGCGCAGCCGGAAGACATTCTCTGCGCCATAAACGCCGAAGAACAGGTATATTTTCGGCTGCTGACCGAACATCGTGACGACTGCACTTTATTTTTCTGCCGCAGCGATGGCAGCTCCATGGAAACTATGCTGAATGAACTGATGGATCAAAAAGCGGAACAAACGGTGGAATTCTTTTCGCATATCTATGGGAAAG
>JAUNSH010000067.1 GCA_030539285.1 Eubacteriales bacterium | reverse complement strand
AGGCTCAGGTTGCCGGTACCTGCCGCTCCATGGGCGTTACCGTCGTCGATTGATTATTGCTTGTCCGGCAAATTTTGAAGCCGGAAATGTGGGAGGATTTTTCCGCATCACCACGATAAGGAGGATAAAACATTGTTTAGAGGCAAAAAGTATCAGGAGAGCGCCAAGCTGATTGACCGCTCCGTTCAGTATGATCCCACCGAAGCCCTGGATCTGGTCGTGAAGGGCGCTTCCGCCAAGTTCGATGAGACCGTCGAGCTGCACATCAAGCTGGGTGTCGACTCCCGTCACGCTGACCAGCAGGTCCGCGGCGCCGTGGTTCTGCCCAACGGCACCGGCAAGACCCGCCGTGTTCTGGTGTTCGCCAAGGACGCCAAGGTGGATGAGGCCAAGGAGGCCGGCGCTGACTTTGTCGGCGGCATGGAGCTGGTGGAGAAGATCACCAAGGAAAACTGGTTCGACTTTGACGTGGTCGTCGCTTCCCCCGACATGATGGGCGTCGTTGGCCGTCTCGGTAAGGTCCTGGGCCCCAAGGGCTTGATGCCCTCTCCCAAGGCCGGCACCGTGACCCCCAATGTGGCTGCCGCTGTCAAGGAGATCAAAGCCGGTAAGGTCGAGTACCGTCTGGACAAGACCAACATCATCCACTGCCCCATCGGCAAGGTGTCCTTCGGCGCTGAGAAGTTGACCGAGAACATGGATACCCTGATGAAGGCCGTTGTCAAGGCCAAGCCCGCCGCTGCCAAGGGCCAGTATATCCGGTCCTGCACCGTGGCTTCCACCATGGGCCCCGGCGTCAAGGTCGCTACTTCCAAGTATCTGTAAGTTCAGATTCTTATTTCCCGGGTACAGGTTTCCTGTATCCGGGATTTTCCGTATGAAAGTCTATCTCATCCACACCGTAGGGGCCGATGCCTACATCGGCCCGCGCTAAAAGGAAATGAATACCGATCGATTTCGCGAGTTCTGAGCATCCGCAAAGGGGCGATGTGGGCATCGCCCCCTACGAGGTGCATTCAATCTTCCGTATTCCGAATAGGTCTTCCCTGTATCCGGGATTTTCCTTAAAAAAAGTCAAATTTGCACTTGACAACTTCCAATTAATCTGCTAATATATAGCAGTTGCCAAAGACAGCAGGTTCCGCGAGGTGTAAATCCTGCCGAGGTGCGTCAAATAGGTTTATTTGCGTGTCTTTCTGTCTTCTGGCAGGAAGACACTTTTTATTTTCGGAGGTGAAAATTATGCCCAACGCTAAGGTTCTTGAGAGCAAGAAGGCAGTCGTTGAGTCCCTGACCGGCAAGATCCAGGACGCTTCTTCCGTGGTCTTTGTTGACTACAAGGGAATCACTGTCGCTCAGGATACCGAGCTGCGTAAGCAGTTCCGTGAAGCCGGTGTCGAGTACTCCGTTGTGAAGAACACCCTGACCAATTTCGCCACTAAGAAGGCTGGCTACGATTTCTCTGAGGTTCTGAACGGTACCACCGCCATGGCTTCCACCACCGGCGACCCCATCGCCCCTGCCCGCATCGTCTGCGAGTTTGCCAAGAAGAACAAGACCTGTAAGATCGCCATCAAGGGTGGCATTGTGGAAGGCTCCGTGCTGTCCGCTGACCAGCTGAACGGCTTCGGTGAGCTGCCCAGCAAGAATGCCCTGGTCGCATCTGTTCTGGGTACCTTCCTGGCACCTATCTCCAGCCTGGCCTTCGTCCTGGATCAGATCCGGATGCAGAAGGACGGCTCCGCTCCTGCCGCAGAAGCGTAAAACTGATCGCGTGACCCCACAAACATCTATTTTCTACACATAATTTAGGAGGAAATTAAAATGGCTAGTGAAAAGATCACTGCTCTGGTTGAGCAGGTTAAGGAACTGACCGTTCTGGAGCTGTCCGAACTGGTCCACACCCTGGAAGAGGTTTTCGGTGTTTCCGCCGCTGCCGCCGCTGTTGCCGCTCCCGCTGCTTCCGCTGCCGCTGAGGTCGAGGAGAAGACCGAGTTCGACGTCATCCTGAAGGCCGCCGGCGCTTCCAAGCTGAACGTCATCAAGGTTGTCCGTGCCGCTACCGGCCTGGGCCTGAAGGACGCCAAGGATCTGGTCGACAACTGCCCCAAGACCCTGAAGGAAGCTATCTCCAAGGAAGATGCCGAGAAGCTGGTCGCCGAGCTGAAGGAAGCTGGCGCCGACGCCGAGATCAAGTAATTGATCTTTCCCTTATAAGCTGTGCCGCCGCCAGGAATGGCGGCGGCTTTCCTATTTGAGCGAAAGGAACTCCTATGACCTTCGATTCTACCCTCGAAGCCCTCGCCGGTCAGCTTCCCAGTGTCATGACGCAGGCAGCTTCCTATATTCCTGACGAACTGAGCGATGTGATCTGGCACGCCAGATCTTATCTGCCTGTGGAAGTGGATCTCATGTCGGCAGCACAGTTTATGCTGTATTTTTCCGCCATCAGCCTGATCCTCGGTGTTATGGGGCGTCTTGTTCTGGGCAAGCGTTCCAGTCTGAATTCGTCTGTATCCTCCGCAATGGGCATTCTGTTTATCTATGCCCTGACGGTGGTCATTTATACTTTCCGTCCATGGAATCTGGACGCACTGCTCTCTCCCCTGCCCTTCGCCACCTTTACGGGAGAGTATCTGATCCTCCTGCCCATCACGGATGTCCAGTTTCCAGCCCTGTGCGCCCAGGTGTTGTCTCTGGTGGTGCTGGCTTTCCTTATGAACCTGGTGGACACCTTTATGCCCAAGGGCAAGAATATCCTCACATGGCTGCTCCTCAGGATCCTGACCCTGGCGGTCTGCATGGGGCTGCATCTGGTGGTAAACTGGGCCTTCCGCACCTATCTGCCGAATGTTCTGGTGACCTACGCCCCCATGGTTCTGCTGCTGATCCTCTGCTTTTGCCTGCTGTCCGGGGTTGTAAATCTTCTGCTGGGGATGGTCATTGCCGTGGCGAATCCCTTCCTGGGCGCCATGTATACCTTCTTTTTCTCCACTGTTGTGGGTAAACAGGTCAGTAAAGCCATCTTTTCCAGTGCCATTATCTGCGCGGTGATGTACCTTCTGGACCTGTTCGGCTATACGGTCATAAGCATCTGCGCGGCCTCCCTGGCGACTTATATCCCATTGGCACTGATTCTTCTGGTCCTGTGGTATTTGATCGGCAGCGTTTTATAATTTCCATAAATGAGGCATTTTCATGAAGCTTTTCCCCATTTTTCTCTGCGCTGTGCTGCTGGCAGGGTGCGGAGCCGATCCTGTCCCGGCGGCGGCCACGATGTCCACTTCGCCGGAGACCGTACCAACCAGTACACCAACTGCCCCCGAAACCACGGTGCCGGAAACCGTGCCTGTTGACCCGGTGCGGCAGATGATCTCCGATATGTCCCTGGAGCAGCGGGTGGGACAGCTGTTTCTGGCCCGGTGCAATTCAGAGACTGCCGCTGAGGATGTCCGGCAGTACCATCTGGGCGGACTGGTCCTCTTTGGCAGCGACTTCGAAAATCAGACCATGGATTCCATGTGCCAGACCATTGCCGCCTATCAGGAAGCCGCGGAAAAGCCACTGCTGATTGCCGTGGATGAAGAAGGCGGCGACGTTACCCGGCTCAGCCAATATTCCGCCTTCCGGGCAAAACGCTTTTCCTCTCTGCGCAAGCGCTGGGAACAGGGCGGGCTGGAAGGCGTGCTGACGGAGGAAGAGGAAAAATGCCGTCTTCTGTCGGATCTGGGCATCAATGTCAATCTGGGGCCGGTGTGCGACATCACCACCGACCCGGACGCATTCATGTACAGCCGTTCTCTTGGACAGGATGCGCAGACCACGGCTGAGGTCATTTCCAGCACCGTGAATCTGATGAACGCGTTTTCCATCGGAAGCGTCCTGAAGCATTTCCCAGGCTACGGGAACAACGTTGACACCCACACCAGTATTGCCGTAGATACCCGTACCCTGTCAGAATTGGAATCCCAGGATATTATCCCCTTCATCACTGGAATTCAGGCAAATTGCGGTGCTGTTATGGTTGGACATATCATCGTGTCGGCAATGGACGATGAATTCCCCGCTTCCCTCTCCCCTGCCGTCCACCGCTATCTGCGGGAGGAGCTGGGCTTTTCCGGGGTCATCATGACCGACGATCTGGTCATGCAGGCCATTACCGATCAATATGGTGCCGGCGAGGCCGCTGTTTTGGCGGTTCTGGCAGGCAACGACCTGCTGTGCTCCACGGAATATGCCGTGCAGTATCAGGCGGTTTTGCAGGCCGTGCTTTTGGGACGCATTGACATCGATGTGCTGAACAGCGCTGTCCGGAATGTGCTGGAATGGAAAATCAGCCTTGGGCTGCTGTAATGCTTTACGCCGTATCTGTGAAAAATTCACAGATATGGCGTTTCTTTTTTGTGTGTAGTTATGCGCTTAACCTTTGACATATTCCTGTCACGCCGATACAATAGGATCAGAAAACATACAGGAGGAAATCCTTATGAACCGCCAAAACAGTTTCTTCGCTTCCGTCTGTTCCCTGGCAATCCCTGTGGCGCTGCAATCCATGCTTCAGGCCTCGTTCAGCATTGTTGACCAGATCATGATCGGTCAGCTGGGAAGTGTCAGCGTGGCCGGTGTGGGGCTGGCTGGCAAATTTGCTTCCATCTATTCCGTCATCGTCTCCGCTGTGGGTGTGGTCGCAGGCATCATGATCTCCCAGTATTTAGGGCAGAAAAACAGCAGAGAAGTTAAAAGGAGCTTCTTTGTGAATCTGCTGATTGCGCTGGGGCTGGCGGGAGTGTTCACCCTGCTGTGCGGTGGATTCCCTGCTCAAATCATGAGGCTCTACACCACCGATGCCGCCATGGGGCAGGCCGCTGCTTCCTACCTTCAGATCATCACCACCACCTTTGTCCCCATTGCCGGGGCCACACTGCTGTCCACCCTGCTGCGATGCACGGAAAAAGCCCGGCTGCCCCTGTATGCCAGCATTGCTTCCGCTGTATTGAACACGGCACTGAATTACATTCTCATTTTTGGCAAGCTTGGGCTTCCCGCCATGGGCGCGAATGGTGCCGCCATCGCTACTGTGATTTCTACGTGGGTGAATTTCCTGCTGATGCTGGCCATGCTGGGAAGGAATGGCTCCGTTCTGAAAGCCAGAGGCAGAGCCGGGAAATTCAATCTCCGGCAATATCTTTCCATACTGCTGCCGATTCTGGTTTGCGAGTTCCTGTGGAGCCTTGGAGAAAACATCTACGCCGCCATCTACGGCCACATGGGCACCGACGCCAGCGCCGCCATGACCCTGATCAATCCCATTCAGTCTCTCGTCATTGGCGCGCTGTGCGGCCTGTCTCAGGCGGCCAGCGTCATCATCGGCAAGGAGCTGGGCAGCCGGGAGTATGACAAGGCCTACCGGGATGCCTGGCGGCTGATTCGGTATGGTTTCTTCGGTGCGGTGATCCTCTCCGTGGTGGTGATTCTCATCAGCCCCTTTTACGTGGAAATCTATCTGGTGGATGCTGGGGTGAAGCTGCTGACCCGGCAGATCCTCCTTGCTTATGCGCTGGTAGCGCCCTTTAAGGTGCTCAATATGATCGCTGGGGGTGGCATCATCCGCAGCGGCGGGAAGACCAATTACGTCATGGTCATTGACATGATCGGCACCTGGGTCTTCGGCGTGCCGCTGGGACTGCTTGCCGCCTTCGTCTGGAAGCTTCCCATCCCCTGCGTGTACTTCCTCCTATCCCTTGAGGAATGCGTACGCTTCGCTATCTCGGTTGCTGTGCTGCGCGGAAAGCGCTGGATGCAGAGTTTGGAGGGCTGATATGCGGATCCGAATCAGCGACATTGCGGAGGAACTGGGCCTGAGCACCGCCACCGTTTCCAACGTCATTCATGGAAAAACCAACAAGGTGTCCGACGAAACCGTGAAACGGGTGCAGGCCCTGCTGGAACAGCGGCAGTACATTCCCAGCATGGCGGGTATCCTGCTTGCCCAGAATTCCTCGAAAATTATCGGTGTTTTTGTCAACGACCATGAAAA
This sequence comes from Eubacteriales bacterium, assembly GCA_030539285.1. Lineage (GTDB taxonomy): Bacteria > Bacillota > Clostridia > Oscillospirales > Oscillospiraceae > Faecousia. The sequence goes on along the minus strand of JAUNSH010000067.1, from coordinate 5,683 downwards.
ATACGAGGGGCATACGCTGGATGACGCCTTTATCGCGTCTTCTCTCAACGCCCTTTCCTCGGAAATTGAGAAATCCGGTCAGTTTATGATGGTGAAGAAGGCAAAGCACCCGGAGGAAGTGCTGAAATTCGCCTCCATGTGGAATATGGAAGGCTTGGTGATGATGGGCTTCTGCCAGCAGGACTATAGGTACCTGCGCAGCCATATGCGTATCCCCTTCGTGGTCTACGACGGCTACTGCGACGATCCTCAGGGCATCGTGAATATCACCATCGACAATTTTGGCGGCGGCTTTCAGGTTGGCAGGTTGTTCCGGGATAAGGGATACGCCCGCGCGATCTGCATTTCTGACAACGAAACCGGAGTGGATCAGGAACGGATCGACGGGTTTCGCAGCGGTTTTCACGGTGCAGTGGATGTGATGATGGTTCCCATGCGCAGGGCGGAACGGCGGCAGCAGTATCTCAGGCAAATCGAACGGTTCCGCCGGGTTTCTGCAGTCTTTGCAGTGTCGGACTATTACGCCATCGATTTGATGCAGTTTTTGGGAGAAAACGGCATTTGCGTGCCAGGAGATGCTGCGGTTGCCGGGTTTGATGGCACTCCCATGAGTGAGCTTGTCTTCCCTGCCCTGACCACCGTCCGTCAGGACAGCGGCCTGCGGGCGAAAACCGCCATGGAAAAGCTTAGGGAATTGCAGGAAAACCGGGAGACACAAACCTCCGTGATGCTCCCGGTCACACTGATTGAGCGTGAAAGTACAGGCTAGAGGTCATCCGCATCCTGCACCGGGGGCTCCTTGGGGTCACGGGGTCTTCCGGTATAGCTGCCATTTGGATCTGTGACAATTTTCTTTTTCATTATGTTCACCTCCTGACGCTATCTTTCCCGTTGCCTTTTCCATGAAATCGTGGTAAAATCAGGGCAAAACAGGAGGAATTGTATGTTTGATATCACCTTGATCACCATGGGGAAGCTGAAAGAGCCGTTCTACATCTCCGCCGCTTCCGAATACGCCAAGCGGCTGGGAGGCTACTGCAAATTTACCCTTCTGGAACTGCCGGAAACGCGGCTTCCTGAGAACCCCTCCCCTGCCGAAATTTCCGCAGGGCTGGAAAAGGAAGCTGATTTGATCTTTTCTAAGATGCCAAAGGGTGCCTGGTTCTGCGTTTTTACCCCGGAGGGAAAGCTGCTGTCCAGTGAGGACTTTGCCAAAACCCTGAAAACTGTGAAGAATTCAGGGAAAAGCAGCGCCTGCTTTCTCATTGGCTCCTCCTTCGGCATGGCCCCCAGAGTCAAGCAGCGGGCGGATTTTCGTCTGTCCATGGGCCCCATGACCTTTCCCCATCATTTGGCCCGGATCATGGTGCTGGAACAGCTCTACCGGGCCGAGGCCATTCAGGCCGGGTCCAAATACCATAAATAAGATTCATGTCATTGCGGAAGCATACGTTCCCGCAATGACATCTTTTTTGTGTCCATTCTCATACTAAAACCTGATTAAAAACTTTAAATCTTTCCGGTCTGAATTGCGTCAGAACGCGTTATCTTCCTTGATGGGCGTCAGCCCATCTGCGTCATCTGCCTTTTTTGACACAATTCATCCTCGGTAATCTTTTAAAGCTTTCAATCAGGTTTTAGTATCAAGTCCTATGTGTTTATTGTTATGAGATACCTTGACAGGTGAGGTACTTTATGATAGGATAACTTTACGAAGGAGGGATGTGTATGTCCATTGCCGGTGATCTGATCCGGGGGCACACCGATGCCATCATTCTGGCGCGGCTGCTGCGGGACGACAGCTACGGCTATGAAATCAACAAAACCATCTCCACCCTCTCCTCTGGCCGGTTTGAACTGAAGGAAGCCACCCTTTACACGGCTTTCAAACGGTTGGAGGAACTGGGCTATATCACCTCCTACTGGGGCGAAAGCGGTGCGGGCGCACGGCGGCGGTATTACACCATCACCCCGGAGGGCCGTGAGGCCTGCGCCCACCTCATGCGGGAATGGGAGGAAACCAAAGAAATTATGGATAAATTATTGGATTCGGAGGTAAGATTATGAGAGAGCAGCTCATTCAATATGTTTCGCTCCTCTTCGCGGGAGCGGAAGACTGCGAGGACACCAAGCAGGAAATTCTGCAAAATACCCTTGACCGCTACGATGACCTGATCGCTGAAGGAAAAGCCCCGGAAGCCGCCTACCGGCTGGCAATCACCGGCATCGGGGATATCAACGAGATTCTGGGCAGAAATGATACGGTCCTGACCGCCGTGCCGGAAGCAAGGAAAACCACTGACAACGATACGCCCACGAAAAAGCTGCTGCGGGCCATTGCCGTGGGACTGTATATCCTGTGTCCCCTGCCGCTGATCGTGCTGAGTGAAATGGGCATGGACACCTTCGGCCTGTGCGGACTGCTGTGCTTCGTGGCCGTGGCAACGGTGCTGATCATTCTGGGCAGTAAAAAGGGGGACGCACCTTCTCGTACGGAAAAAGATGTCGAGGACGAACCAAAGTCCGAGCTGGGCAAGAGCGTCAGCAGTCTCATCTGGGCCGTGGGCCTTGCGGTGTACCTGATCCTCAGCTTTCTGACCGGGGCATGGCACGTTACCTGGGTGATCTTCCCCATTCTGGGGGCGGTGAACGCGCTGGTCTGCTCCCTGATTCCCGCCGAAAATCCCGGCGCCGTGCAGCGCAACCGTCGGCTGAAAAAGAGCATCAACTCCATGATCTGGACCATCGGCCTTGCCCTGTATTTTATCATCAGCTTTGCCACCATGGCATGGTACATCACTTGGCTTGTCTTCCCCATCACCGGGGCGGTGCAGGGGCTTACGCGGGCCATTCTGGATTTGAAGGAGGCAGTAAACGATGAAACGTAACGCCATTATCCGTATTATCGCGTGGACGGTATCGCTGGTGATCCTGGTGGGACTGCTGATAGCCGGGATGAACTGGTTCCGGCCCTTTGGCTCCCGCACCGCGGAAGCAGAGCTGACCCCCGTCACGGTGAGCGGCGGTCATTTCACCCGCGATATCCGGGAAATCGAAATTGACTGGGTGTCCGGCAATATCCGGCTGATGCCTGCCGATGTTGAATCCATTGAAGTCAGTGAAACCGGCGTGGAAGATGCCAAATATGCCATGGTCTGGGAGCTGGAGGGCCAGACGCTGAAGATCGAATACTGCAAAAATCCCACCTTCGGAGATTTGAAAAATCTCAAATTCAGCAAGGATCTGACCATCACTGTACCCAGAGACTGGGAAGGCAGAACCCTGGCCGTGGACGCCGCTTCCGCAAAGCTTTCTGTTCAGGACTTGACCCTTCAGGAAGTAGAAGTCGATGCGGCTTCCGGCGAATGCCAGTTTAAAAACTGCGCCGTGGATGCGCTGGACATCGACACCGCTTCCGGGGATATCGATTTTGAGGGCCGCCTAAACCGTCTGGACTGCGATTCCGCCTCCGCCAGTGTGCGGGCAGTTCTCGACAATGTGCCCTATGAGATCGATATGGACACCGCTTCCGGCGATCTCGAACTGTACCTGCTGGAGGATGCCGGTTTCTCCGTGAGCATGGACACCATGAGCGGCAAGTTTGATTCCACCTTCCCAACGACCACAAAAAATGGCAGGTATGTCTGCGGCGACGGGGCCTGCCAGATCGACATAAGCTCCATGAGCGGCGGCGTTACCATCCGTTCCAAATAATACGGATATGCAAAAAGAACTGCCCGCACAAATGCGGGCAGTCCGGGTCAGATATTACTGGTTATCAATTTCTTTCTGACGCTCTTGTTCCATCTTCATAATGATGATCATATTGGATGCAAAATCAGCCATAGCGTGATACCTCCTGTTAGTGACTCCCGCATCCACCTGTTTATAGGGAGCCGAAATTGAGACATTGGTCGTTGATAACGGGTCTGCGAATGGTGGAAAGTCCTTTTTTCTTCATCATATTCGCTCCATTTACATGGGACGCTCGCGGCAGTGTGCCTCGCCCCAGCGTGTTATCGTCCGTTGGGCTTTGGCGTTTGCAGCGGTGTTCAATCCAAATCCGGTCCATGGCCTTACAGATACACGCGGTCGATGCGCTCGCCATAGGCGGCCTGGACCTCCACCATATAATACTTCATGGTCATACTGTATTACCTCCATGGTTGCTCCCCACGCAGCGTCGCGGTTGAAATGTGTTTGCTAACGGACGAAGTGGGGATTCATACTATTTTTCGATAAAATGGTTAATACCATTTTATTCTGCGAATTCTTCGCAGGCCGCTTATGGCGGCGAGAAATGTATGGACTTTTGTTTTTGCGGCTATGCCGCTGGCCGCAAAAACAGCGGCCCAATAAAACGGTTTTTAACCGTTTTATTAAAAACTGGTATCAGTCCCGGTCGAGCCGAACCGGTTTGCTTGCATAAAGCTCCATCATCTGGACGAGGAGCTGCATCATAGAAAACTGTTTCACAGCAAAACCTCCTTTTTAAAAATTGGGCGGATAACCGCTTTTTGAATTTTCTTTTAACGAAACTTGCAAGGGCCTTGTGGATGCCTCACCCTTGAAGTACCTGCATTATAACACCTTGACAGCCAGGTAAAAAGTGGTATAATTGACTTTGCTTGGGAAGATATTGACATTATGAACAAGTTTTGGATGTTTGAAACTAAATTAAGGGGGTCTTTTTTGTGCAGTATTACCAACACAAGGTTTTGACCGATCTGGATGAGACTGGATTCGGGGTCAAGTACGAGCATGACCTCACACCCTATACACCGCCCCATTGGCACAAGGCTGTGGAACTTCTGCTGTTTGTGAAAGGCAAGTCTTCCTGCATTTTTGAAAATGGGACATTCCATGCGAAGCCAGGCGATATCTACATCATCAATTCCCATCAGGTCCATGCCAGCAAACGCAGCCGCAATGCCGTATACCTGTGCGTCCATATCCTGCCCAGCGAGATGTGTAAGTTCGTCCCCAACTTTGACCAGCTCAGTTTTTCCCTGACCTTTGATCCGGAGGACCAGACCAAAGCCATGGCCCACGAACAGCTCCGGGCCCATCTGCTGGAGATCCTCCGTCAGACCGAGCAGCCCACTGCCGCCTACAAGCTGGAACGGCAGGCCAGGCTGTTCGCGGTGACGGCCCTGCTGGTAAAACATTTCTCCCAGCCCCTGGCCGTGGAGGAGACCACTCTGCAGCGCAGCGACATGACCCGGCTGGAACCGCTGCTGGAATACATCCAGCTTCACCATGCCGAGGAGCTGCCCCTGGATGACGCCGCCAGCTCCCTGGGACTCAACAAGGAATACTTCTGCCGTCTGTTTAAGAAGAACATGGGGGTCAGCTACCTGCAGTATGTCTACCAGGTCCGGACCACCGCCTTCTGTCGGGAGCTGGAGACCTCCGACGACCCCATCGGCGAAATTGCCGAGCGCCACGGTTTCCGGGATCCCAAGATGCTGACCCAATACTTTCGGGAGATCTACGGGTGTACCCCTTCCGAGAAGCGGAAGTTCTTCCGGGAGGTGAATCTGGAGGATTCCGAAGCCGAGGAGGACCTGGGAGCGGATTCATTTTAACAAGAAATCAGCCAGCCGGTTCCGGCTGGCTGAAACCATATCATACTGATATTCAATAGAAAACTTTAATTTGGAACAAATTGAAGTTTTCTATA
>JAUNSH010000012.1 GCA_030539285.1 Eubacteriales bacterium | reverse complement strand
GATAGGAGTAATATCTAAGACTAGGTATATGTAATCTAAGATATACTAGAATCTAAGATAGGAGTAAAATCTTAGATTATATACTTACACGCAAATGTTTTGAAAACGGATGGTTTCAGGCCAAATGGCCGGAATGGAAGGGTGGCTGTGTCATATATATCTATACATATAGAGAGTGGCCCGCCCGTTTTTCTTCCTCCCCCCTGGGGGGTATCCCCCCTCAACAGGTGGTCATTGATTGATAGGCCTGCAAAAAAATCTGAGGGGTGCTTATTGCCCTGGGCCAGGCAGAGCCATGGTCATTGTGCTTATTGCTGTATTCCAGTGGTGGAATATGGCCTATTCGCTGTCTATGTCCGTCATTATGACCAACGATAGCCCCAAAACCGCCAATTAAACGCCACAAAAATGATATTTTGTTGCGTTCGGCCTATTTCATGGCTTCCATGCTTCTTTCGTCGCCTTTTGCCCCGAAATAGTTGATCACCTTCACGCCGTTGCTTTGCCCTTCCTTCTTCGGATTAAGATAATCCTTTCCCATTTCTTCCTTTGCAAGCTGCTGTTGCTTGTTGCAGGTCTTTGCAGTCATGCCACGAACCGCCGTTCTGAACGCTTCCAGCAGCCGAGCGCGCCCGCTGTATGCATTCTTCCCCTCCTTCCCCTTCTGGTAGCACTCGGCAACCTCTAATTCCGAGTAACCGAGAAAGTCGCAGAATTTCGGCCATGTTACCATTCCGTCCTGCCCATCACCGTACTCTTCCCGAAACTCCTTGATCTTCTTTTCCAGCTGCGCCTCAGACAACCGAAACGCAATCACATTACCGCTATTACCATTCCCGGCCACCGAAAACACCCCCAAAATCACAACTTTTTCTTGCTTTATAGTATTCCATATAAAGTCCTATTCGTCAACCACTTTTTTAATATCTCCGCATTAAAAACAACCTACCAGAGAATCCCCAGCAATTACCCCGGAAACCCGCCAAATACCAGACAAAGAAGCCAATCCGAATCCATCAGGGGCTAATCTTGGCACGATCAAAGAATAAAAACAATAATGCAATTAAATGGCAGGAAAAACGAAGACAGAAAGAACCCCGGCAGGCGCTGAAATGCACCCGCCGGGGTATTTATTTGCCCTTGCCCATCCGATCACTTACGGCCTGCAATATATACTGCTGGACGCTTTGACCGGCGTCAGCAGCGGCCTGCCTGATCTGCTGGCCTATATCCTTGCTGGGCCTTATCATAATATTGTCCCTGCTCTTGTTATACTTTACGTTTGCCCTGATCCTTGCCTCTGATGTTGCCATGTAATCACCTCCGCTATATTGTACCATCGTCCATTATACCAGTCAACGTACAAAATGAGCAAAAATACCCGTTAACGTTTGTGCAACATTGCCACTAGACAAAATACACGTTAACTGGTATTATGATGGCACAAACAAACCACACAACAAACGGAGGCAAAAAGCATGTATGGAGTATTTATGACGCCGCGAATGAGAGCGATTGCGGGCAAAATGGACAAAATCGAGGATGCAGCAGTGTCACGTAGTAACAATGTATTTTCCCCAGCATATACCGACGGAGAATTTGCAGAACTCAAAAGGTTGCACAGTGAATACATGGAAGAAAAAAAGCGGGAGGGATTATAAACCATTTCTCAGGGTTTGAGTGCATCAGCCCCTTCCAAGAAAAATAAACACAGGAGGAACAAATATGAAATACTTCACCAACTGCCGCACCCTGGACGAACTGAAAAAGGAATATCGCCGCCTGTCCAAGCTCCACCACCCCGACCACGGCGGAGACGAAGCGACCATGAAGGCTATCAACGCCGAGTATTCCGATCTGTTTGAGGTTCTGAAGCGTCAGCACAACGCCGCCGCTGACGAAGCCCACCAGACCACCGAGGCCCCGGAAGAGTTTATCAATATCATTAACGCGCTGATTAAGCTTCGCGGTATCACCGTCGAGCTGTGCGGCTGCTGGCTCTGGGTCAGTGGAGACACCCGCGCCGTTAAGGAGGAACTAAAAGCCGCCGGTTGCCGTTGGTCTTCCTCCAAGAAGATGTGGTATTGGAGACATCAAGAGGACGGCGCACATTGGAGCCGTGGCCGGAAGTCCATGCAGCAAATCCGCGCCAAGTACGGCAGCCAGACCTTCGCCGCCGCTGGTATGGATTCTCTCCCCGCTTAAGCAACAACCAGGGCCGGGCAACCGGCCCACCGTAAGAAAGGAAAATACATGAGCTACCATAAATATCTAACCCGCTACGGCTCCCCTTCCGATTCCGCCGAAATCGATTGCAGGGTATACCTTGTAGACCCCGCCAAGCTGGCGTCAGCCAAGGACATATCATACCGGGACACACGAACCGCAGAGGAGATAGCCCATCTGGAAGACATCCTGCAAGCCCTGAGAGACTACCGCAAGGACTTAGCCGCCCGCTATGGCGAGTTGGAAACCATGCCCTATACCCGGCTCTTGAAGCTGGAGCGTCACCCGTATTGGAAAGGAAATATTGAGTACATCGTGACCATAACCCGCCAGTATTCCGACAAAACCGACGTGCAGGAACTCCGGGAGGTTTACCCCGGTAAGGAGCGAAAGAAAGCATTTGATCGGTATAATGCCCTGTTGAAACAATACCCCGGAATCCGCAATGAAATGGACATAGAGAAAAGGAGCTGGGAAAAATGACGCCAGACAATAATAATCCAATAGCCCGCGCGAATCGTCTTCTTTCGCTGGCACAGCTGGCGTTGCTCCGGCTTAATGTCGCGGAAGCGGAATTGTACATTCTGGAAGCAAAAGCCATCTTGGAAGCTTCCACATACGCCAAGGAAAGCAAATAAGAAAGCCGCCCACCCGGGCGGCTTTTCTTTTATCCGTGTTAAAATAAAGTCAAGGCAAATATTGCAATATGAACATCATCATGTTATGATGATGTAGGGGTGCAGATATGGTATTAACAAAAGATCGATACGAACAGGGAAAAACTGACTTTTTAGAAAAATACCGCGGCGAAATCGAAACTATGCTGTGTGATAAATTCAAAGAGCATATGAAAGAAAAGCGAAAACAGAACAATTTGAAGTATTTTATTAGGAACTATACGGGTGGCTTTATTCTTCTTCTGATTGTAGCATATTTCGGTTGGTGCAGAGAACTTTTTACGTTGTCTGAAATTGCGGTCTTTTCATTCCTCCAGATTATTACGTTAGGATTTGCGTATGGCGGTTTTGAAAGTGATATCAAATACTATGCAGCCGAAACATTTCCGCATCAATCACTTGTTACTGACTTTGTTTTCGATAAATTCATACGAGCAGTGAATGAATCTTCAAGTGAGGAAGAATTTAACAATATCGTCCAGTTTTATGCGGTTGCCCTACATGATATCCCCAGAAGTGTAAGCTTTCTGGACTATTACAAACACTATTGAAAAAGCCGCCCGGGTGGGCGGCTATTCTTATTTTAAGATTTCATACAGTTCCTTTGCCTGTGTCCACGTAATCCCGTACATATCCATAAGGTGATTGACCGTTCGGTTTTTCTTCCCGGTGCCTTTGGTATAGTTCTGTACAACATCGTAGGATTCAGCGTACAAATTCATGTAATTCTGCGGCAGACCGTATTCCCTGACGAAAGCTTTCACCTGATCAATGTTTTCGTCCTGCGTGTCGGAAACTTCCTGTTTCATAAGCACTTCCCTCTGCTGGTCAGAGATATTGCGCACGCCGGACACCAATTTAATAGACTCGCCCTGATTCAGGGTTCCGCCCTTCTTTCTTTCCTCCTTTACCCTTGCTTTCAGGTAGTCCGCATACTTCCCGTTTGATATTCCCGCATTCCGCGCCTCTGCGTACTTCTGCACGGTGCTGCTGGATCCAGCAATCACGGAATCCCGCGTCGATTTCCCCATCTTATTCAGCGTGTCGTAGCTTTCACTCAGAGCGTTTTTCTTACCGCTGTCATCCCATCCGTTCGCCCATGCGGCAGTCAGATCGTTCATAGCGCTTTGCAGGGTGTCATCGTTTACCTTCTTGATAATCTCCACAGCTTCCTTACCGTCAATTCCTGCCATCCACCCGCTGGCATCCGGATAGCCGTCCAACGCCGCCCGTCTGGCCTTGTCAGCCGCATAATCATAGGCAAGGTTAAGTGCCGCAGCCTTTTGTTTATCTGTCAGCGCGTTATAATCCCTGCTCTGTACAAGCCCGTCCGCAATTCTCTTTGCGTTCTGGCCTTGTACCGCTGCAAAGGTCTGGTACTGATCCTCGGACAGTCTGACATTTTCGTGGTATACCCCGTTTTTGTCCGTGTAGCTTATGACCTTCCCGGCATCCCGAGGAGATACGCTATTCTCCTGTGCCCCGTTCAGCCTGGTGATTTCCTGTTCCAGCGGGCTGTTGTCGATCTCTTTCATCGTTCCGGGGTTCACATAGGCGTTTAACGCCCTATTTAGAAGATTTCCGTTTTCCTCTTTCTGCCCCCACTGGTTTACCTTTTCCGTTTTGAACAGGTTCCCGGCAAACGGAATATTTGCAGCGGTTCTCTCCATACCACGGATAGTTGGATCGGCGCTGTTGGCAAATGTGGTCTGCTTGTACTTCTGCATCGCTTGGTCTGTCTGCCGCAGAATAGACGGAATGCCCTGCGTCAAATAGCTGGTTGCGCCGCTGGCGATAACGGAGTATAGCGCTTCTCCTTTCTCTGCATATCTCCCGGTTTCAAACAGTTCGTTCAGACTGCTCATGCAGGACAGGGATAGGATCGGCTCAAATGTGTTGCCAATACCCCGGAGAAATGCCGTAAATGCGGAAACGTCCGCATCACTTCCGCCGTCTTCCAGCATTTTCTGGATATTCGCGCCGACAAACAGCGGGAGGTTTGCCGGGGCCGCCCAGTCGATTTTATAACTGTACTCTTTCCCACCGATGGAAAATTCCAGCGCGTATTCCTGATGACCCTGTCGCTTTTCGTCCTCGCTGACATCACTGCCCGTTAGTTTCACGCCGCAGATTCCCCTTGCCAGCGCGTACCCAAGGGCCATAGCCGCCGTTCCAGTCAATCCGGCTGATATATGGTCGATAGCCGTTGCCGCCGTCATTTCTCCGTTTCTGACCTTTGTGGCAGCGTCCCATACACCTTTCGCAACCCCAATCGGGGAATACTCCGTCGCCCGTGCTACGATGTTGGCAGGCGTTCTTCGGAACGGCAGAACACCCTCCCCAAGAAGATTCAGTGCTTTTCCGAAAGGGTTGTCTCCTTTGTACCTCAAGTCGTTTGCTACAAAGTCAGAAAAAGCGTTGCAGTCGTTGAAGGTTGCTTTCATTGCCTCGTCAATGGCGTATCCTCTGGCCTCATTCAGAATTTCGGCATTCACCTTCCCGCTCTGCACATCAGCGGCACTGTAACCACGTGCTTTCAGGAATCCCGCCAGCGATTTTGAATAGTATTCGTTCTTAAACAGCATATCCCCTGCCGCAGGAAGCTTCTCCGACAGCTTGCGGTATCCCTCAAGCGCCTTATTTTTGAAAATCTGCTGGTTCTCTGCCAGCTTCGAGGCGGACACATCATCCCCAATCTTTGCGGAGTATTTCAGAGCATCGCGCACCTGTTCTGTTTTCGCGTCTGCTTTTGCCCAGGCAACCAGCTCACTGTCCTGTATGAGTGCCTTTGTTCTCTTTTCTTTCGGAACCAGCAGCTTTTCCGCCAGTGCGCCCATCTTGTCCTTGACCGCCTTGTAAGGCATAAAACTGACGTTTCCCGCCACGTTTCTGACATTGGTTTTGACATTGCCCATCATGGCCATATACCGCCATGCGTCCCATTTCGCCTTGAAGGTAGTGGGCATTTTTGCCGCCTCAGACAGATAAATTGCATCCTCTGCCTGTTTCACTTTCCTTGCCGCGTCCTTCTGCTTTTGGGGCGTGTCTGCGTTCTTTGCCTCTTTCGCGGCGTCCAGATAGTCTTGTTTCAGTTCCGCGTCAATGTCAGAAACGTGGCCCTTCTTGACCTTTCCGGCCTTTTGCAGGTTCTCAATGTTCCGCTGGACAGTTTTTTCCACGGTCATAAGCTGCCCTTCCGGGGTCATTCTGCGCATCAGGCCGAATAATTGCAAATTCCGTCCGGAAATATTCGCCATTGTGGCAAGGTCAACCATGATCTCAGAGGCGCTGTCTTGCGCAGACTGGCCCTTTTGATTTGCGTATCTGGTATACAGGAGCACAGCCTTTTCAATATCGCCGTCTTGAATTTTCCTTTCCCCAATGTTTTTTGAGATCTCGCTTCTTACGGCATCCGGCGTTTTCTGTTCAATATAGGCGGCAGCGTTTTCAAGGGACTGCTTGTTTGTCCTTCTGTCAAACCCAAGCGCTCCATCCTGTACAAGGCTTTCGATTTCGTTCGCCATACTGTCAGGCGTAACCGCCGCGCCATATGCGTTTCCTACGAACTCAGATACTTTCCTACCATTGGCATCCGTTTTCGGAACCTCCACGGGCCGCACGTCTCCAGGTCTGTCCCTTTGTGTGTTTTCGTCGGTAAGCGAATCCTGATAGGCCGCTTTCCCGCTGAAATTCTTCTCCGCCGCTCCGGTTCCCTTCATCCCCTCTGGGATTTCCTGCCCTTGTTCCGCTTTCTGTACTTCTCGCCCATTCCCAGGGGCCGGAACCGCATTATCGGAAACAGCTTCACCCTGTCCGCCCTGCGCGGACGCTTTCGGATTGTCCACCGTTTGCGCACTGTCGTACTCCGCGGGTCTTTCCTGCGTCACTATCTCAGGCTGAGCGCCGTTCACATCCGCTTCCGCATTGGTTTCCACATTTACGGCGTTGGATTCTTGCACAGGCATATCCGCAGCAAGCCCCGCTTCCGCCAAATCCGCCCGGTACTGCTCCTGTGTCATTCCGCTGAGCCGTTTCAGCTCTGCTCCCGCCCGGTTATAGGCATCAACCTCGGCATTCTTCTGGGCTTCTGTGATCTTCCCGGATTCATAATCAGAAATTGCCTGTGCCGCCCGCTCCTTGGCGGAATCGAAAATGCTCTGCTGATTTCTGATAGCATCGGAAACATTGCGCTCATAGTCCCCGTTAAAATACATCTGCTGGCTTTCCAGCTGCTTCACAAGGTTATTCTGCTGTTCCAACTGCTGTTTCAACTGGTCGATTCTGGCAGGACTTCCCTTTCCCGTCTCCCGCAGCTTTGCTTCCGCCCGGTCAATTTCCTTTTGCAGATTCTTCTGCTCCCGCTGTGCCGCTTTCAGGGATTCGTAGACTTCCTTCTCCCTCTGCTTTCCGGCTTCCTTTTCCCGGTTCTGATTCAGTGTCTTCTGAATCCCGTCTTCAAGGGCAATCTGCTCAGGCGTTTTCGCTGCCGGTTCCGCCTTCGGAACCTTCTTCGCCTCCTGTGCCCCGGTCTCCTCTACAGCCCTCTGCGCATCCCGCGCAAACCTCTGGGCATCCGTCAAGCCGTCGTTTTCAACCTGTCCATCCACATTCACGTCCTGCTGATTCTGCGCCGTCTGCGCCTGTTGTGTGCCCTGCTGCGTAGTATCCAGCCCTTCCCGGTTAAACGCTGCCGCCGCCGACGCGCCAAAGCCGCCAATGCCGCCAGCAATACCGGATACGATTGCCGTTTCCCCTGCTTCCGCGATCAAATCCCAGTTTGCCTGCTCCCTGGCCTGTTCCTCGGTCATGCCGCTTGCCATGTACGCCGCAACGCTCAGGTTGTACTCACTCTTTTCCTGCATGATAGCGGCATCCGCCAGCGTGGTTCCAATCAGGGACAATTCTTCCTCGGTCGCTTCGATACCGGCCTGACGCAGAATATTCTTGATAAGAGACTTTGCCCCGCCGCCCTTGGATACCTTGATCAGGTTGTCCAGCGGAACCTTTTCCGTCGCCGCTTCAATTCCCGCGGTGGTGACTGCCAGTGCAAGGGCCTGTTCCGGCGTGGCTCCACGGGCGGAAGCGTCGGACATGGTCTGGCTGAAGGTGTTCAGGCCAGCCACCGTCGCGCCGAATCCTGCCCCAAGGCCCAGTGCACCGCCGACCGCTGCTCTCGCACCGGTATCCGCAGCGGACATTCCCGCCTGATACAGCGCAGCAAGGCCCTGTCTCCCTTTGTTCACAATGAACTCCGCTTCGCTCTTGCTGTAACCGCTTTCCACAAGGCTTGCAATCTGTTCCGCCCGTTCCTCCTCGGTTCCCACAATGTTCTGCTGGGTCTGCCCCCGCACAGCCCCGGAGTACACATTCAGCTGATTGCCCATGCTGTTCGGGTCGAGGCCGCTGTACCGCTCGTCCTGATTGGCAAGGTCGTGAATGTAGCTCATGGTTCCCATAGCGCCCGAAACCAGATTCGCCGGGACGGTTTTCAGGTTTGCCCATGTGGCAGACATCCACCCGTCGTTTACTTCTTCCTGCGCCTTTTCCTGCGTTTCCTGCATCCGCTGGGCGTTCAGTTCCCGGCGGCGGGTCTCCACCAGCTGTTTCAGCCGCTTTTCGTCAATGCCCGCGTTCTGATTGACAAAATGCTCCACGATTGCCGCCGTTCCGGTGTCGATCGGGTCAGATGCGGTGTCCTCCCGGCGGATGTATTCATCAATCAGAGCACGGTCTTCCTCCGACATGGCGTTCATCTGCGCCCGGTCAAAGTTCGCAACTGCCGCATTCTGCTCCGCCTGTACCTTGGAAATCTCCGCTTCCTTCTGCTTCTGCCCCTTCTCGTAAAGCTCCCGGGCGGCGGCATCCGTCCAGTCGTATTCGGTATTCTGGTAGTCCTCCAGCTCCTTCTTTTTCTGCTCCGTGTTCCGCCTTGCCTTCAAAAGGGCGCTTAAAGCCTCGTCCTCCTCCGTCCTCTGCCGGGGCTGGTTGTGCCTGTCCCACATCTTGTCAACAGCGGTCTTATTTGCTTCCTGCTTTGCCTTTTTCACAGCCTGAGCGGAAACGTTCTGCTCACGCCGTTTATTCGCCTCCCGTGCGGCGGCAAGATTCGCCTGTTCCTTTTCCGGCGTGTACCCGATTTTCGCCATTTGCTTAGCGTGGGTATCGTTCAGCTTCTTTTCAGTTGGGGCAAACGATTCCCGAAGCTTTTTCTTCTCCGCCTGAATCTGGCTCGTTGTTTTTGCCATCTGAAACCCTCCTTACTTGGTTCCGTAAGGTGTTTTAACCACTTGATTTCTCTCGCCTCCGGGTGTTTTGTCAATTTCGTAATACTTACTGCTACTGCTTGTGTTGGTGTCGTTCTTCTGATTCCGCAGAAACCACGACCAGCTCTCGCTGTACCACGGTTCTTTGCTCCCGGGCTTCGGCGCATAGATTCCAGTCCCCTGCAACCTGTCCACCTGATCCTGCGTCAGGCCATAGAGTTTCCCAAGGATGGAGTAGTCATTGTTCTTTGCCGCAGCGTCCCCGGTAAACTTCTGAAGGTCGATCATGGTCTGCTCTTCCTTCTCCGCCGCGTCAATCAGAGCCTTGTTTCGTTCAGAGTTGGTGCTTTCAAGGCTCTTGGCGATAGCCGCACGCATATCCGCGCCGTACCCTGCCCCGGTAATGCCGGACTGGGCCGCGCTGGCAGCCTGAACGCCCCGCAGCTCGGTCAGACGCTTTTGCAGCTCCATGTCCCGGGCCAAAGCCGCCTGTGCCGCCGTGCCGGAACCCTGCCCGTATGCCCCCTGCACCTCCTGATAGTTCCTTCCCTTTTGCAGTGCGTCCACATAGGCCTGTGTCAGGCTCTGATCTGTCTTCTGCTCCTGCTGCCGCTGCTGGGCCATCAGCTCAGAAAGCTTCGCCATGTAGGCGCTCTGAGCCTCCTGCGCTGCCGCCTCCTGCTTTGCGTTATAGATTGCGTTGATAGAATCCTCATTCTTTAGAATGCCGTCCCATGTATCCGTTGTGGTGTCCCGCTGGGGCAGCTCCCCGTTTTGCAGGGATTCCATGATGGAGTTGTCCCCCTTGCCCGCCATCATGGTTGCCGCTTCCTTTTTCAGTTCCAGCAGCTGAGCGTCCTCTGCCTTGGCAGCATCGTACAGGGCCTGCGCCTTTTCCATGTCGTTTTCCGCCTGTGCCCGCTTGATCTCCGCCGCGTACTGCTGGCCCAGCAATGTTCTCTGCCGCTCAATCTCATAGACGGCATCGTTCTGCTTGCCAATCAGGGCATTGTTGTCCGCCTGCCTCTGGTTCCACTGGGCAAGTGCCGCCTGTTGACTGCCGCCGTAGCTGATGGGCCGCTGGCCGTACCCCTGAGCCATGAGCTTGGATTCCGCGTTCGTCCTCTGGATATTGGTCTGGGTCTGCTGCTGTACCTGCTTCTTCGCCTCGTCCAGCTCCCCGGTGTTTAGAGCGTAGTTTTCTTCCAGCATCTTCTTTTGGGCGTCGCCGCTGCTGCCGTACAGCTTATTGATGTACTTGTCTTCATTCAGCGCACTGGTCGCCGCCGTGTCTTTGATGGTTGCCATGGTTTCCCTCCTTAAAACAGCCCATAGGGCGTGGAAATCGCTTCAAATTCCCCCGCCGCGTTGCTTCTCACGTCCTGCAAAGCTTCCCGGTACTGGTTCATGAACCACGCGGACAGCACATCATTTTCCGCGCTCAGCAGCTCTGCAGCCAGATACGGCGGGAGCAGGGCCAGAGCCAGCATATCGTCAATGCCTACCGGCTGGTCGAAGTCCGGGTTCTTGTAATCGTAATTCACCAGAATGGGCACATTCTGCCCGCCGTCCCTGTCGTAGTAGGTGGAGTATTTGAATACCCTCGGAATCACCGTGTTGAGAATGGAAATGGTTCTGTATTTATATTCACTGGTATCCACCGTCACGGTGGAGCCGTCGGTTTCCCGCTGCTCGTCCATCAGGTGAATGGCCATATCAAAAATTTCCTGTACCGTTACCATAAGTACCTCCTATTTCGCCATGGAAGCATACCGTACCTGCTGGTCAAAGCCCAGAATGGTTCCCGTAGCCCCCGGCTCCTCGATTTTCAGAATCAGCTTGTAGTAGACGAACTTCTTCACCTTCAGACGCACCCTGTGAATAGACGGCCTGGAATTCGTATTGAAGCACCACGCCCTGAAATTGACATTTGCCCAATCGAACACATCCAGTTTCACATTCTTTTCCAGATAGTCCCCCCGCCGGTCTGTCTCCGCTGTGACGGTGATATTGGTAGCCGCCATAGGCCGCAGATTCAGGTAGATGTAGCTGCTGTACTTTCTTCGGAAATCCGCGCCAAAGCTCATGTTGCCGGATTCCCAAACCGCCGGAATCGGCTCCGACGCTCCCGCCGGGTCTTCTGCCGCGTCAACGTGTGCGTTTTCCGCAAAGCTCAATGCCATGGTGTCGTGGAACAGAACCACCATCTGACCGAACAGGACGCACCTTCTGACATTCCGGAATCCCTTCCCCTTGTAGATGCACCACACGCCCGTTTTTCCCATATCGTAGCGGTTCACCAGCACCGTCCCCTCTGCGTCGTTCAGGAACACATAGTAGGTCTTTTGAATGCCGTCATCGCAGGTCACGGCCTTTCTCAGGTCTGCCCCCTGCAGCGTCCTGCCAACATCGTCCGATACCCGTGCTGCGTACCGTTCGTCCTTGTAATAGCTGGACGTGACCCGCCATTCATAAACGCCGCCTTTGCACAGGCTTCTGGGGTAGTTGTTGACGGTCTGCACCTGTCCAATGGCGTTGTTGCCGAATTCGTTGTTCATGGGCCGCAGATAGAAACCCGCCGTGGTGGTTCCGTCTGTCAGCGTCACCGCCTCGTAGCTGATGGTAAATACCTCGTCCTGCTTGAAAATCATGAGCTTGGAGTAGTGCCGCTTCATTCCGGTGATCTCCGATGCGGACATATCCACCCTTACCTCGTTCAGCGCGGGAAAGTACAGGGCCGTAGCTTCCCCGTTCATGGTGGGGCCGGTGTAGTAGCACATATTCGTCCCGTTCCCTGCCGCAAACAGCCGGGTGTCCGTGGAGCCGTTGTAGCTTTCATGCAGTCTGCACCGGATAATCTCCATGCGGCTTTCCCCGGAAGCCGCCTGATCTGTTCCGTAGGTGATCTCCACGTTTCCCACGCCCTTTACCGGGGCCTGTAAGAAGGTGAAGGTCTGATTCTCTGCCGAAAAGCTGCCCATTGCGTCAACGGCGTAGGCCATGCCGTCTACGCAAATGCCGGTCACCTCCACCGCCTCCGGCGGCAGCACATAGGCCGTGCTTTCTCCGTCGGCACTGTAGGTAATCCGCCGCAGCCGGGACAGTCGGTTGATAGGCTCCATGGTGGTTCCGCCGCCTGCCGGGGCCGCTCCGGCGATCACCAGCGGCACATAGGGTTCCTTCGCCGTGAATTCCCCGTCCTCATATACCGCAATGTTCCCGGCGCTCATGATGTAGATATCCCCGCCGAAATCAAAGATGCTGACATGAGAATTTTCAGCATCCGTCAGGCCCAGCACGCCCTCCTGCCGACTATAATAGAATTCTCCGTTTCCTTTATTCACAACGCAGAAAATCCGGTCTGTGCCGCCGTAGAAGTCGCAGACGATCAGCATTTCACTGCCGCCCACAGCCCCGGCCCACACGTCAAGAATCTGCCCCGGCTCCCGGTTTTCCCCGATGGAGAACCGGCTCAGTCCTGGACGCAGTTTCAGATTCCAGTCGTCCGTCACAAAGAAGTTCTCCATTTTGGAGGCCATGCCCATTTGCAGCTCCGTGTCGCCGTCCCCGGATTCCCGCACGCCAAGGAACTTGTCCACGGTAAACATTTTCATGTCAGAGCCCATTGTCTTCCTCCTCCCTATATTTGTAGATGTAGATTTCCGCCCGTGGGTGCTCCTTGTCGTAGAGCACCCGGCTCCCGTCCCGGCTCCGGATGGTCTTCCGGTCATCGTCCCGCAGAATTCCCTCATTCACCAGAATGTCGTCCAGAGCCTCGTACAGGTTCAGATCATCCTTTCTGTGCCACGTCTGTGTGTACAGCCGGTATACCAGATGCACAGGGGTGCAGATTGGCTTATCCGGCTTTGGGTGCAGGAACTTTGCCGCCTGAAAGGCGTATTCCGTTGTAGTCGTTCCGTTCTTGATGAACTGCCGGGCATATTTCCCGCACACCGGGCATCGCTTCCCGCAGCCCACAATCCTGTGGGAATTTTTCTTCGTCCTCGGGTCAAGGGGGATTATGTACTTGGCAAGCAGCTCCATGGTAATGCCTCCTATAAAAAGAGCCGGAACAACCCATAGGTCATCCCGGCTCTAAGCTCTGATGTTTTCTCTATTATATGATATTTCCCAGAATAAATCCAGCATTTTTACTGAATTTCAAACCTTTTTCCGTTTTTTCTTTCTCCTGTTCGTGTTTATACGAACGGTGCAGCCCTTCCCGGGCGGGCACGGCCTGCGAATGCCGGTTATCAGGTAGTAGCAGCAGCATCTATCAAAGTCTGAATTCCCCATAAAGTACCAGCAGCCGTCGCACGGATTCTTTGCGTTCATAGGAAACACCCCTCAGAGAGGAAGCTGCCCGTCGTCTTCCTCGATTACGGCATAATCGTTTCCGGGGTACTGCGGCGCGCCGTAACTGCGAAGCATAGCTTCCGTCTCTGGATACCCGGAACCGGCGTATCCGCTGTAATCAGCTCCGGTATTGCCGCAGCCGCCAGCCTGAGTGCTTCCACCCTGTGAAGATTCCCCTTTTGAGCTTCCAAAGTAGCAGTTATCCGCAACTACCTCCGCCGTCTTGCGCTTGTTTCCGTCCTTGTCGTTCCAGTTCCGAATTTGCAGCCGCCCGGAAACCACGATCATGTTTCCCTTTTTGAAATACTTGGAAACAAATTCCCCGGTCTGCCGCCACGCCACGCAGTCTATGAAATCCGTTTCCTTGTCTGCGCCCTTCTGCCCGAAATCCCGTTCAACCGCTACGGTGAAGCTAGAAACAGCAACGCCGTTTCCCGTCCTGCGCAGTTCCGGGTCACGGGTCAGACGGCCCATAATCGTAATGTGATTAAGCATTATTCCTCCTTCAAACGCTCAGCCCATATTCCAAACTGATAAGCTTGCTCGATATCCATGCTCTCAAACTTTCCACCTAATACTTCGCTTGGAAGCGATTCTTGGCTATCCAGAAAGCAGTTTGTTATGTGTATAACTGGGCTACGAATGGCCATTACATCACAGGAAACGTCTATTTCCTTTCTGAGAATGTGATTGATAACTTCCTCTCCGTTATCGATCAAAACCTTTTTGCATATCATCGGCATAAGTTTTTGGTCTCCATAAATAATTGGTTTCGGAATCATTAAACCCATTGCCTTTGCGTAATCCTCGTACAGTTTTCTTCGACAATAGTTAGCGGTCAGAATTGGGATTCCAGTAGCAGCAGACATTTTCAGAAGGTATGTCGTTTTTCCGCTGCCTCTGCCGCCGTGAATAAAGTACATTTATTTCTCCTTTCTCATAAGCGCATGGACGACATCCATTTCCGTATCCGTGATTCCAGGAAAAACAAAGCTACGGCAAAAGCCGCCTCGCCTCCATGGCCTGGAATAATACAAACACGGAACCGCCCATCCTCGTACAATCGCTTTACCAATTAACTTCATATCCGGCCATTCACTGGGCGGTATTCTCTCTGGGTAGCTTCTTCGCTGCATTGTAATATGATTAGGCATTCTCGCCACCATCTATTGGCCTAATCGCCTTCTTCCAGTCCTTTGCGCACTTCGGGCAAAGGTGTTCGTCTCCATATTGCACCCACCCATCAGGAAGTGGGTCTATTTCGTGCCAACGTTCAATATACGACATAGAGCCTGTTATTGTATTTTGTTCATACCTCCTGAATATTTTGAACCCGCACCGGTTGCAGTATGTAAGTGCTCCATGAATGTTCACTTTTCCTCCATCCTTCCCGTCAGAATGTACACCACATCGTACCCATCCAGCGCCATCTGTTCCAGATAGCGGGCCGATATGCCGCCTTTGTTATGATGCTTCCACTGCCAGAACAGCTCTCTGCAAAGGCCGATTCTCCGAAGCAATGCCGGAACCGGCGCACCCTGCGCTTTTGCCCGCCGCTCAATCAGCTGTACCGCCCGCAGAGCAACGGTATCTGCCACATAGTTCTCGCCCTCCACCCACCGGGACGGAACGTTATTGTTTCCGATCAGGCAGTCATAGCAGGGAATGGAAAACCGCTCCCGGGCACAGTTGGAACAATCCTTTTTCAAGACGTTCCCTCCTTTCCGTACATTTCCACAATCTCATACTCGTCCTTCCGCAGTGCAATGCGCTTGTCCTTCACATCGATAATGCAAATCGGGGAACATTTCCTCATGTTGTCGCTTGTCTGATGCACATATTTTGCATCGTATACCTTCCCGATTTCCGGCTGGTACTCAGAGAACACGCCCTCTGCGTATTTGGTAATCCTGACTTTGCAGTTATACATGGCTGCTCTCCTTCTGCTGGCTGTTGGAGCCATTTCATCATTGCGTCGTCACATAATGTTTCTGTGCAAGCGCCCTCGAAAACAGCCAGTTGGCAGTAATCGCAGGGCTCTTTTAAGTCCCTGGAAAGAAACACAGCAAGATCCTGATCAGTCATGGAGCGGATGCGGTCTGCGTTTGTAAACGGTGCAAAATCGGTGCATCCGTGTTCTCCATCGTAGTTGGGGTCAAACACTTGCCCCAAACCGTCGGCTTGCGCCATGTACACGGTTATGTATTTGTATTGCTTGCAAGTCATAATCATTCTCCTTTCGGCGGTTCCGGCAGCGGCATCCAGTGGGTTGCATAGTTTTCCATGTAGCACCGTCCAGGGTATTGAGCGTCCCAATTCCACATGGCGTAGTCAAATTTCAGAACTTCCATTGCACCACTGACACATAAACACAGCACCCATTGTTCGTTTTTCTCCGGCAACCTCTCCGTCACCGGAATCCACCGCCGTTCCTCCTGCTCCTGCACAAATGCGTTATAGTAAGCCCACTTTATAACGTGCATTCTGGTTTCTGGATAAGCGTCCAGCGTCCAGGCACCATCACGGTACTGGCACAAATACATGGAATCTGTATCATCCTTTTTCCCGTAATATAATCCAGGCTTTTGGGGATGGTTATCTTTTGCGTCATGCCACACATTCTCCCGTTGCTCCTGCTCCCGGAGGGCGGCGACTGCCAGTATACAGGCATCCGACACAGCCTGTACAGCAGCAGTCTTTCCGCTAAATCCGTTGTAATACTCGATTTCCGCCAGCGCTTCCCCGGTTGTCTCCGGGTCAAGAATCCGAATTGCTTCTTCTCTAGTCATGCTATACCTCCAAATCCATCTTTGCGCTGCAATCCTCGCAATATGTCGCCCTGTATTCATCCCAATCGTGTTCTTCTCCGCATTCAGAACAGACAACTACTTCACCATCTTTTACCCACCGACCATGCCGCACCGGGCAACATCGTTTGTACATTTCGGAAAGTGTTTGCCTTCTGAATTTACCATTTTCAAAGGTGTAACTTTCTGTGGATTTTTTCGCCATTTTAATGTTTAAGCAACCACAAAACGGGCACGGTTTCAATTTATCCACATGGTTCAGTCCTCCAGTTCTGCCATAAGCTCTGCAAGCCAAGCTATTTCCATGGCCCAGTTTGAAATCAATTTGTAATCCTCTTTTGTCCTTCTGGTTCCATGGTATTTGATACTATAGCGAACCCACTGAAGGATGGCATCAGCAAGCGATTCGATTCTTTTCGGGTAAACAAACCAATGAGGGGGAACACCGAGGGGCGGTTTTTCCATAGCTCAGCCCTCCATCTCTTTCCGCAGGGATTCCTTGATGTAGCAGTCCAGCCCCAACTCTCTGCACAGGTGTTCGGCAGCAAACCCGAATTTCTTCCAGTCGATATTGGATGGGTAGTAATTCAGTTTGCCGATTTTTACCTTATCAAAGAGACTGTGGTGTGCCCGGATTGTCCAGAGAACCTGTTCTGCATTTACAACAGGCTCGAAAGAAACCCATGTATTGATTCCACGGCTTTTTGCCTCCGCTAAGGAAAAGATACGGTGCGTGCGCTCCAATGCGCACGGTTCATCCACCACATCTGCCCCACTGTATGTAATCCCGTACCAGTCGTTCCCATCCAGCAGGTCGAAGTCCCGGCTTCCGTCACCCTTGGTCAGAATCTGCACATGGTTCCCGCTGGTCTTGATTGCCTTGATGACCTCCCGTGTGGTCGAAGTATCATGCGAGTTCGGATACGGGTCACAAGTGAAACACAGGTGGATCAACTGCCCGGTGATACCCTCTCGTTCCAACTGCTTTTTCAGGGCATCCACAATACCGGGCCTCGGCTCCACTTTGGTATGAAATGTTTCCCTATCCCGGTGCAGCACATTCGGTGCGAAACAGTAATAGCAACGGTGTGGACAGCCTGTGTAGATATTCACGGCGTAATCTCCGTATTCCTTCGCTTTACCTTTCGGAACATACAATGGTTTCATACAATTATTCCTTCTCCTTATGATCTTTCTTCTGACGGTCAGCTTCCGCCCGCTCCTTATTTCTCAGATACGATTTCTTCCGAAACCGCATATCCGCCTTTCGGTTCGGGACAATCATAGACCGCATCCCGCCGATTGCGTGTTTTCCCATTGTGATACCTCCAAATCTGCTATTGCCCGGAAGATTGGGTAGAACTGCTGTGGCATTACGGCATTTCCGTAGCATTTAAGCTCGTCCAATGCTTCGGGAAGCCCATCATCGTTCCGTTCAGTTCCGCCGCTTGCGCTGCGCTCAGTCCGTTCCACATGTAGTGGTAGATAGGTCTGTCTTGTTTGTGCCTCCGCCAAACATCCGCAATGGTCAAACGAGGGTTGCACTTCCTTACGAAAGTCCACGCTATGCCATCCGATGCTATCGGACGCGGCCACAATCGCGACACGCTCACCCCAAAATGGGGCACCGGCAGCGCGGGCTGGAAAGCAATACCACCATACATGACACCCTCTTTCGGCCAAGTCCCCAAGAACTCGTCCGAAAAACCTTCCATTTTCACTTGAGAGCAGCCCTGGTACATTTTCTGCCACGAGCCATCTTGCGTCAGTTTCGCAAAACACTCGGAAGAGTTCGCCCCACAGATCGCGCTCATCATCAGATGCCATACGTTTTCCCGAAAGGCCATGAGGTTGGCACGGAAAACCTCCGGATACCACCGTGGGGTGATTAAGTCCTGTTTTGTCACGGAAATCAACTCCTGTTAAATCTCTAATATCTTTCCATCTAGGTAGTCCTGGCCAGTGCTTTTCCAGCACCGCCCGAGGGTAGTCCGCCCATTCGCATTGTCCAACTGTTCGGAAACCTGCCCATTCCGCTGCCAGATCCAGACCGCCAATGCCGGAGAACAGGGATAAGTGGGTTAAATCGTCCACATCACACCTCCATCA
This sequence comes from Eubacteriales bacterium, assembly GCA_030539285.1. Lineage (GTDB taxonomy): Bacteria > Bacillota > Clostridia > Oscillospirales > Oscillospiraceae > Faecousia. The sequence goes on along the minus strand of JAUNSH010000012.1, from coordinate 40,065 downwards.
TCATCTGTCCATCCAGCTGCTGGTAGGAGGATTTTGTATGTTTCTGCCATGTTAATTACCCTTTCTCACTCAGATACGCGCAGATCACCGCACTGGTATCCGCATAGACAACCAGATCATCCCCGCGCCACGCACGAAACACCTCGTCTCTGCAATCCATCTCGTCAGCAGGAATGTTGATGTGCTCCCCGCTGTTCAGAAAAATCGTAATTCGCTTCATACTGTGTCCCCCTTAAGCACCCGCTGAATAGCCGCAAGTTCTGCTTCACCCAGTTCCCCGGTTGCACCTTTCGGAATGCCCGGCTTTCCAGAAGCCGGCTTCTTCGTCAGGTATTCGCCCGTCGGGTCAAGAAACGCTTCGGCCTTCGGGATATATCTCCCATCCTCCTCAAGCCAGCGTTCCGACTGCTTCCAAAGCCGCAGTTGGGACATGATGTGCGCAACGCCGCTCTCGTTCGGGTTCAGCCGGTTCCATGCAGAAATCGCTGAATCCCTGTGACGGTCAGAGTTTTTCGGATACTCAAGCCAGAAGGCATCAAATCTGCAATCTCCTGAAAGCGCGCGCGCTGTAACGCAATCTGTACTATTAGCGTCCGTATTATCGGGTAATGTAATGTATGGTAATGTATTGTTAGGTATGGTAGATGCGTTACATTGCGTTACTGTAACGTTACAATCGCTTTTACATTCGCTGTTACAAGGCGTTTCTTTTGCAGGATTCTTTCTTGCCCTGTGCTTTGCTACACGCCTCCGCGTCTGTTCCCTTTGCCGTTCTTCATAGTCAATCAGTAACGTTGCATACTCATCCCAGTCGTGGAGCTTTCTGTCCTCGTCCAGCAGTTTTGCGTAAATGAGCGCCTCCACGAAAAGAGAGGGCTTCCGTTTGAACTCCGCCGCCTCTGCAATAGCCCGGTCGGAACATTCGCTCAAATCCCCGTCAGTGGCGTTCTGAGCCGCCCAGAGCCAAAGGCTCACCAGCATACCCGCCGCAATCACATTAGGGCCTACATCCTTACTGGTCAGCCCCAGCTTGTCCGCAAGGTTCGTTACCTTTGGATGCCGAATCAGGTTCGAGTACACTTGAATCCACGGAATCATCAGCGGTTGCCTCCTTTTCCTTCAATATGTCCATGCAGAAATATGATTCTGCTTTTATAGGGGTCTGCGTTTTCTCTCAGCCACTCCACGGCGGTCTCCATGCTCATGTGTGACTGCAATACCCGACCCTCATACATAAACGTGCCGGATTCTGTTTTCTCGGCAATGCGCCGCTCCATGTCCTCCTGCGTGTAGTTTCCCTCAATCATGTACAAATCCAAATCCGGGGCGGCGATTGGGATGTGGTGGGTGTCAGTTGCATACATTGCGGTGCCGTCTTCCTCACCGCCGGACACCTTCACGATCCACCCGACGTTCGGAACGTCGTGGAGGAGATGGAAAGAACTGATTTCCAGATCAAGGCCGTGCATCCAGTCCCGGATTTTCCGGGGAGGGTCTTCCGGCCTGACAAGAATAATCCGGTCAAGCGGCACCTTCGCCCGCGTGTGCAAATCCGCCAGCAGATTGATACTGCATACGAACCGAACCAGCGGTCTTCGGTAGCAGAGCTTATTGAGAGAACGAATTTTGAAATGGTCTGCGTGAATGTGGGTCAGAAAAACCAGACTGATTTCCTTTTCATAGGGCTGCAGCCGCTTCCACGAAATGCCACAGTCGAAAAGGAGGCAGCCGTTCAAAAGAACGGCATTGCCAGCCTTACCGCCTGTAGAAATGATCTCACAGTTCACTGATGCTCACCTGTTTCGCATCACCCTTTTTACCTGACTTCGGAGCGGCGCTTTCCTTGCTGTCAGGCTCAGGCTCGTCCTCGGAGGCGGTAATCTTGGGAAGCTGGAAATAATCCTCCCGCTTCGCACCGCCCTCTCTCAGGTTGTTGTAGATGCCCACAAGATTCTGAAAGTCCATTTCCGTGAATGCGTCCAGAGGATAGCCGTAATACTTCTCCACGGATGCCAGCGGCACAGAGAAATACTTCTGAAGATGCCCGGTAATATCGCGGAGGCGGTCAATCAGAGGGGGCATATTGCGGTTTCCGGCGGACAGTGTTTTGTTGCACCGTTCCAGAGCTGCGTCTACAACGTCGCCGGGGATGATGTTCAGAATACAGGCACGCTTGCGCCGCGCTCCCTGATTGGCAACAAGCTCATAGATATCTCTAGGGTCTGTCAGAACCTTCATTCCGTTCTTCGTGCTGATCTGGTGCTTTACCACAAAAATCTTGCACTCTCTGGTGTTGGTCTCGATGTCCCAGCAGTAGGCCATGCACGTAGATTCACCGTCTCGCTGTTCCAGCTCCACAACGCCGGATTGAATGTTACCCCACGCCTGAGCAATGGCTTCTGCCAGCCGGACAGACGGGCCAGTGACTTTGGAACCGCCCTTGGGATACGAATAGGTAGCTTTCATGGCAAGGCCCATCCGATCACAGGAACGAAGAATCCGAGCAATGGATTCATTTTCGTTCCGGGGGAACTGCTTTGCCATGAATACCGCCGCCTGAACCTCCTGTGCCTCACGGGTGGAAATCATGGAATTCGTGGTTCTGGGCGCGGATACCATTTCCTGCGCCTGATATAAGGCCATATCACCCATTGTTTTCTTCCTCCTGTTCTATTTCTTCAAAAGTGATGCCCAGCGCAAGGGAATGGGCTTTCATCGCCTTTAATGCTGAAAGCGTTCCGCTGGCCCGGAAGCAGACGGAATACCGTTCTTCTGGTTCCGGCTGAACTTCCGGGGCCGCTTCCATCAACGCCGCCCGAATCTCATCTTGCTGTCGTTTCCGCTCCTGCTGCTGGGCAAGGTAGGCTTTTGACTTCTCAAGCTCCTGTTTCCGGCGGGTAACAGTGAGAACCGCTTCTGACAGTACCGGGTACTTTCGGTACTCTGCCATGACCTCCCCGGCATTCTCCATGCCAGCAATGGTGTCCATGTCCGCCCGAACTGCCTTGACGAAATTGTAAATCGCGTCCATGGCTTTTCTGGGTTCCTTCTGGCGGGCCATTGCCATATCCACACAAACGCCGCATCGATGGAACGGAATAAAGTCGATACCGTTCGCTAAGCACAGTTCATCGAAATACGCCCGCAGGTCAGCTTCACATTTCTGCTTAATTCCGTTCTGGTAGTTGTCCACCCACTCTTTGAGCGTCCGGTCTGCGGAATAATAGGGGCCGGATATGTATTCCTCATACTTTTTTTCTGCCCGTTTGTAGTCGGCAAGCACAATCTGCTTTGCTTCCTTGCGCTGGGCTTCATACCGTTCCTTTTCTTTGTTCAGATCGGCACGAAGCTTTTTTACTTTTTTCAGGGATTCATCGTCCTGTGGGAACTCCACGACCTCAGAAATAAGACCTTCCAGTCTGTTCCGAACGCTGTCAAGGTTCTCAACGATTACCGGCTTCTGCACGCATAATATAGCCGGAAGATTGGTTTCCTCCGTTCTACAATCGCAGATTTCTCCGGGGTCAAGAGAAGCACCGCAGTTTTCACATTCTCTGTACATCACGCTACCACCACCCGAATTTCATCAAAACAGTCTTGACACACAACTAAAACATCCTTCTTAACGTCCAGTTCAAAGTAGTCCTCCCATTCGTAGATGTTATGGCCACAGCATCCACAGACAGCCCGTATTCTCGCGTCCCGCCATTGTGGGTCGTCCAAATAGTTCTTATCCGGGTCAATTCCTACGTTACTTCGCACAGTTTCACCCGCTTTCCGTTCTTGTACAGGTAGATACCATTCCGGGCCATGTCCCGAATCCGTTCCGCCGGGTATCCCAGGTTCGGGACGGTGCCGCTGCACAACACTTCGCCTCCCCGGCGCATTTCGTAATAGTCACGAATCGCACACTTATTCGGCATTCTCGTAACCCGCCAATCCGCTGGTGAAATCCTTGGGAACACGGATATCGATAGACTTGATGCCGTCCTCCTGCCTGGAACCAGGCTCGTTCAAATTCCAAATAGCGGAATCATCGTCATCTATTGCTCGCTTGATGATAAACTTGAACATATCCGCCGCCGAGGGATTTTCCCTTTTAATTGCGCCGTAAACATCCGAGATGATATAAATGATGTCGGCGGTAATTTCCAAGACACTCCCGCAAACTTCCACTCGGGCAGTGCCTTTTTTGCCATCCAGATCACATTTCAACATTGACTTTTCCTCCGATTTTTGTATAACGAAAGTGGTTATTTGCGTTTGCTGCCTATTCGGTCTTGCGCACCGGAAGGCGGCGTTTCACTTTGACAACAGTCGTGTTGCCGAGAAGATAATCTGTGGATACATCGAAATATTGAGCAATCGCAACTAAATTCTGTAAGCATGGCTCACTTCTGCCGCAAACGTATGTATTGATGGCTGCACGGGTAATACCCAGATGGTCAGCAAGAACCGTTTGGGTGATTTTCTGCTTTGCAATAAGCAACCGAAATCGTTCAGCAAAGGCCTCATTTCTTGGAATCTTAGTTTTCATTATTCATCAACATCCTTTCTTAGCGCCGCCCCTGGAGTTGCCGCTCCGGGGGCGGTTTTTTCTGCGATCAGAGGACGATCACAACCTTGCCAGCGTCGGATTCAGCTTTCAGCGCTTCCTCCAGATACTTCTTCACCGTGTTCCTGGCTTCCAGCTTCCACATACCGCCGTCTGCCTCAATAAAAGTGATATTCCGCTCGTTAATGCGGATCAGGAACTGGGATTCCGGCTGGGCAACTTCCTGGAATGTGCGATAGGGCCGCAGCTTGATGATGGGCTTGATAGCTTCGTTGCTCTGAAGGTCGATTCCCTTCTTTGTAACAACGCTGGTAGCAACGCCGTTGTCGTTGTAGGTCACCTTGCCACCGGTGGTGATGTTGGACAGCAGCCGCAGGGCGTATTCCGTATCGGTAGCGGACTGGAACCGGGTGCGCAGGGCGATCAGGGCTTCTTCAAAGGACAGGGAAACCTTTTCATTCCAGCCGGGAACGTCGGTGGCTTCTGCTCTGTACAGGTACTCGCGGTTCATGCGCAGCTCTTTGTTGGGATGGGTGAAGCACTTGACTGTCTTGTGGTCGGGGATGGTGATGTAAACGGCATCATGATTCTTGACGGCCTCCGTCTTTACGAACTTCACCAGCGCATCCAGACTGGACAGGGTGATTTCATCGGCGAAGAACAAATCAGGCAAAACCTCGCTGTACCCGTTCTCTTTGCTTGCCAGATAGTGATGACCGTCAATCTCAAACTGGGTTGGAGCACACAGCTCCTGGATTTTCTCGATTGCTGCTTTCAACATTTTCGTTTCCTCCTGATTAAGAAATTTTGATTATCTTCAGAGATGCAGGGGCCTCCTGCTCTTCTCCTTCAATGGACATCTGCCCGGGCACCTGGGGCACCATTTCCACCACCTAGCACTCGCCCGTGCTGTTCTCACCGGCAACCCAAAGCGTCGTTCTTGCGGGAACCAAAGGCGCAAGGGTGGGCTTGACGGTGAAACCAACACCAATATTCTGCCGATCATCGTCCGGGGCAAATTCGATTGTTAGGGTCAGCTTCCGCTTCTGCGTGGGCTTTGTGTTGGGGTCAAGGATGTTGTCGATGACCTTCGCCATCTCCAAATCTACGCGCTCCTGAAACGCGCCCCGCGCCATCTGCAAAATAGATTTCGTGTCGCTCATTACATTTTCTCCTTTCTACGCCAGCGCCACAACTGTCACCGCCACCAGCACGAACAGCTGCACGGCAAGCAGAATCAGTACGCCAGCCCCATCAGCCCTGTTGCTGACCGCCCTTTCGACCGCCATCTCCTGCGCTTCCTTCTGCGGGACAATGTAGCCGACCACTTGCGTCGCATTGCTGCGGCGGTGGTTGCGGTGGATTTCCTGAAAAAACGGTTCGTTCTCTCTGTCAAATTCACTCACGATTACTTCCTCCTTTGATTATGTTCACCCATAGGCCGTGACCGGCTCACTGGGTGTTTTACAAATCCTGTGGGCTCCAGCCGATTTTTGACTGTTCCTCGACCCACCGCTCCAAGCCCTTCCTGGAGACGAGGAGCCGTCTCCCGACTTGTATGGTCGGGAAGCCCTTCACCTTCATCAGCTGGTACATTCTGGGCCTGCTGATGCCGATGACCTGTGCGGCTTCCGACGCGCTGAGCGTCAGCTTTTCCATTGTGGTTCACTCCTTTTGTTCAAATGTTCTGGGTTTCCTGATGTCCGCCAATCAATCAGCACACAAGCAAAGGAAAAACCGTCCGTGTACCAACCACTTTTGATTCATGGCGCACCATCCTGCGCCATGGCGGTGACGAAAATTGAGGATTAAGAGGTAAACAGAGAGGGATTGACGCACACAACGCCGGATGGAGCGAAGCGTGGTCTTGTGGAGGGGCAGGCCGGATTCGAACCGGCACAATGTCTGGTGATTGAGCCAGACGCTCTGTCATTTAAGCTACTGTCCCATATAACCGCCGGGTACACTCGCCACGGCGGGCTGTTTTGTGTTCAAACGTTCTGATTGAAAACGTGCCCCTATTGCGATATGATGTATGGGAATAAACAGAAAGGGGCAGTACTGTGAAAAGGTATGTTTTTTTGCTAATGTGTGCACTTCTTGTTCTTTCTACTTCTGTCATATCGACTACCGCTTCCAGCGAAGAGAACGAACCAACAGTGGTTTACAACGATGACGGAACCGTAACCATAATCGGTGCGGAAAGCTGGGAAGAAGCTTCATCCGCCTTAAGGAAAGACATAAGCGACAGAAAAGAAGAATCGGATAGTGAGTACCGCGAAGCGATAGCGAAATTAAAAAAGTCAAGAGAGGCATCGGAAGAAACAGAACCAGTGGCCACATACGAAACAGCAACAGCAATTGTGAGAGATAATGAAGTTTTCGTAATTCTTTGTATTATCGCCGGGCTTCTGTTCCTGAATCTGATCGTGAATATCCACAATAGGGCAAGGTAGAAAGAGAGTGATTCACAATGAAAGATGCAATGGAATTCATCAAAAGTGCATTGATCTTAGCTGCAGTCGTTTTGATTCTCGGAAGCTGTTCGGAGCAGGATGTAAAGGAAAGAGCAGCCAAAATCGAAGCGGCGAGAAAAGAAGGATACAGCGAAGGGTATGACGACGGATACGAACGTGGTGCAGAACAACAGCGCGAATTAGACGTTGCAGAATTTACGCTCGACGCATTGGGAATCAGGGACGTTCTGGATCGTGTTGTCGCCGAATACGGAATGACGCCAGGTGAAGCCGCTACGATATACGAGTTATATACATGGGAAGCAAATCACGACGGCGTTACTTGGAAGGAGTACCAGGAAGCACTCGAGGTATTGTATTTCACTTCATCCCTGTTCATTGATTAGTGGTAGTACTCCCCGCCCGGCCTACGCCGGGCGGTCTTCTTTCTCCGCATCATCTGCCTTTGCGGTATCCAGACCGCTCTTGTATCCTCTAAGGAACGCCTTGGCAAGGTCGTTATTCTCCGTAATGCGGACGAGTTCTTCGATGGCCTTTTTGGTTTCCTCGGACATTGTTTTCACCTCCATCAGTGATTGAGATTTAGATTGCCGAGCCGTACCGGTTGGCTTGTGATGCTAATATACACCATTTATTTTAGATTGTCAAGCTATTTTATCAAATTTATTTTATCATTTTAGCTTGACAATCTAAAAATGTCGGTATATACTATAGACAGAAAAACGGTTAGGAGGTGAACAAATGAAAGACAGGCTATTCTATTTGAGAAAAACTGTGTTAAACCTATCAAGAGCAAAATTCGGTATTCCAATCGGTATGTCAGACGGCGAAATTAAAAACATAGAAACTGGTTTGACGCAATTAAAAGAAAACAAAATTCCTCTAATTTGCAACGCATACAATGTCAACGAGGAATGGCTCCGAACTGGCAAGGGCGAAATGTTCCTGCCGAAGTCCAGAGGTCAGGAGATCGGCGAGATCGTAAAAGCCGCCGCCAAGCATGACCCGGAGACGGCGGCGAAGTTCTTTTCTTCCTTGTTTGAGGAAATGAGCGATGCGGAAATCGTCCTCATGTACGAAATCTTCAAGCGGCATTTCCCGTCTGGCGAATAAAAAACCGGGGCAGCCGTTCAACTGCCCCGGTTCTCTACCCGAATAGGATTCCGTACAGGATGTCGACAATCACATCGCTGAACTCTTTGATTTTCTTCATCCGCTCAAGAATCTTGTTCTCTTTGTATTCACGTTCCATATCGGTTACCTCCTATGTTTTTGTCCTCCCGCATATATTATCAAACAATAGTTCGATAATCAATAGTAAATATGCTGGAAATTTATTCAGTCCAATAAAACGGACTATACAAAGGGATTGATATTATGGCGTTGACAGAAAGCCAGATAAAAGAAAGAAATCAAAAGATTCGCGAAGAATTCGCAGACACAGAAAAAGAACTCAATGAAATACATGAACGGCAAATGGCCGAACTACCGGATGACTATAAATCAAAGCTAAATTCAACGGCAGAAGCCGCAAACAAAAGCTTTGAAGAAAACACTCAGGCAAGAGCAGTAGCAGAAGCCGGTGAAAAATATAAGCAATACCGGGAGCAGAAAGAAAAGGAGCAATCGGACGCTTCCTCTGAAAATGAATACTTCGATCAAACCGCAATACAGAAAGAAACGCAAGAAACGATCATAGATACCCGAGAAAGCACAGCTGAACATCTGAGCGATACGTTCCCGCCTGCGAATAACGCAATCTTATTCTCAACTGCTGGATTTGTAGCTGGAATTCTGTTTACTCTTATTGTGATAAAAATAAAGATCGCAATGAATAAGTAACGAATAATAGCACGCGTGTGTTCTCCGTGCGATTAACGTGCAATCCGTGCAATAAAAAACCCTCCCGGAGCGGCAACTCCGGGAGGGCGCACAGGAAAGAAAGGATCAAAAAGGGGTGAACCATCTGTATTATAACAGATGGCCCCCGGAAAGGCAAGGTAAAAATGGCAAGAAAGGCAGCCGCCGGAGCTGGAACCATCCGGAAGAAGACAATCACAAGGGGCGGTAAGGAATACACCTACTGGGAGGCCCGCTACACAACCGGCTATGACCCGGGCACAGGCAAGCAGATTCAGAAGACCATCACCGGGAAAACCCAGAGGGAGGTTTCCAGGAAACTGAAAGAAGCTACCGCTTCACTGGACGCGGGAACCTACATTGCCCCCAGCAAAATGACCGTGGGCGAATGGCTGGACATCTGGGAAAAAGAATATCTGTTGGGCGTGAAGCCCTCCACCCTGTACTCCTACAAAGCTGTAATCAGGAACCACCTGAAGCCGAAGCTCGGGGCTATTAAGCTGGAAGCCCTTAGCCCACACGAAATCCAGACCTTTTACAATGAGCTTTCCCAGTCGCTTTCCGCCAAAACCGTGAAGAATATCCACGGCATTTTTCACAAGGCCCTGCAAAAGGCTGTATTAAACGGCTACATTCGATTCAACCCCGCTGCAAACTGCGAGCTTCCGCAGAGAATCAAGAAAGAAATCCAGCCCCTTGACGAAGCCCAGATAAAGGAATTTCTGAAAGCGATCAAGGAAAGCCCATACGAGGACTTATATATTGTCACCCTGTTCACAGGGATGCGGGAGGGCGAGGTCTGTGGCCTGATGTGGGACTGCGTAGACATGAAGGCTGGAACCATGACCATAAACAAGCAGCTGCAATACATCCGCAGCAGTAAAGGCCGGTACCGCATGGTCCCAACCAAGAACAGCAAGGGCCGCACAATTACTCTGCCGCCGTTTGTGCTCAGCGTCCTTCGCCGCGTGCAGAAGAAGCAGCTTGAAAACCGCCTGCGCTACGGAGAGTGCTGGGAAGATTCTGGCTTTGTCTTCACGGACGATCTGGGGCAGCATCTGAAACCGCAGAATGTATACAGGGAGTACAAGCGGATCGTCGCCGCCATCGGCTGTCCGGACGCCCGATTCCACGACCTCCGCCACTCCTACGCCGTCGCCGCTATCCGTTCCGGCGATGATATCAAAACCGTTCAGGAAAATCTAGGCCACGCCACCGCCGCCTTCACGCTGGACGTGTACGGCCACGTCACGGAACAGATGAAAAAGGAAAGCGCAGACCGAATGGAACAGTTTATCAAGTCCGTAAAGGCATAAGGGTAACAATAAGGGTAAACACGATTTTAAGAAATATACACTTTTCATTTCTCGAACATTAAAAAAACAAAAATGAACGCAAAATAAAAAAATCCAGGCATTCAAAAACAATGCCGGGATTTAATCTTATGGCGGAGATGGAGGGATTTGAACCCCCGCACGCCTTCCGGCGCCTAGCGGATTTCGAATCCGCACCCTTCAGCCACTTGGGTACATCTCCATAGGGTGATATTATAGCAGTTCAGCGCAAAAAAATCAAGTTTTTTTCACCAGCTCCAGCACCTGTTCCATCTGCTTACAGATTTCCGCATAGTTTTCCCGCCTGTGGGGCCGCAGGCATTGCTGGCAGTCCTTAATGCCGTTGCCGGTATACTGGAAATTGCCGCCGCACTTGTTCCCCAGACAATACAGCGGGCAATAGCAAAACAGGCAGCTGAACAGCTCCGGGTCCGCACCCTTGTGACAGGGAAAATACTCGCACCGCTTATGCTGGAAAAAGTCATAATATGGCATAATCCGCCCTCCTGATATTTGCAAGAATGAGAAAAGTGTGATATACTCAAAGAGACACAGCTTTAATACTATTACCTGATAAAATCACTTGGTTTTATCAGGCAGACACCGCTATGGGCGTTGTCGTATTCACGATTTTCGAAATAGAAAATCATGAATACCCGTCTCATTATGATCTTCATATAGAAAACTTCAATTTGTTCCAAATTAAAGTTTTCTAATATCAGTATAAAACAGTGTCCACGGCTCTGTGCACGGCGGTTCCTGCGAAAACTCGACCCTTTTCCCAGTCTGCGGGTGGGTAAAGCCAATTTTGTGGGACCACAAGGCGATCTCACAAGGGTCGTCCAACTCCGAATACTTCCGCTCCCCCACCAGCGGCAGACCGCGGCTGGCAAACTGCACGCGAATTTGGTGTGTCCTGCCGGTGTGAAGCTGGACAGCGACCTTGCTCAGGCCAGCAGCATTCCCCAGAACCCGATAGTCCAGTACCGCCTCCTGCACGCCCTTCCCCGGCTCCCGGGCCACCATGGTCATGCGCCGAGCCTTGTCACGGTAAAGAAGGTCTGTCAGCGTTCCCTTCGGAGTCTTTGGCGTGCCGTGAAGAACAGCAAGGTATTCTTTCTGGAATTCATTTTCCCGCACCTGTCGGGACAGCTCCGACGCGGCGGCAGCGGTTCGGGCCAGCACCATGACCCCGCTGACCACCCGGTCCAGTCGGTGGACCGTGCGGATGTCCGCCCCCGGGTCTCCCAGAGCCTGACGCACCAGTTCCGGCAGGCCCCCCGGCTCATCCGTGGACAGCACCCGGGCGGGCTTGATACACACCACGATCTGCCCGTCCACATACAGTAATTCCATATCCATCTCCCCTTTTCCTTATCCTATCAAAAAATAATCCCCATTTCAAGGAGGTACCCCCATGAAACTTGTGATTCTTGACGGCCATGCCCTAAACCCCGGCGACCTGTCCTACGACTGCCTGCGGCAGTTTGGCGAGCTGACCATCTATGACCGTACGGATTCCGAGGCGGAAGCCATCCAGCGCATCGGCGACAGTGAGATCGTGCTGGTAAACAAGGTACACATCACCGAAAGCCTGCTGGAAGCCTGCCCAAGTATCCGTCTGATCTGTGTGCAGGCCACAGGCTACAACGTTGTGGACTGCGATGCCTGCGCCAAGCGGGGCATTCCCGTCACCAATGTGCCCACCTATGGCACCGCCGCCGTGGCCCAGTTCACCATGGCTCTGATCCTGGAGCTGTGTCACCGTGTGGGACTGCACAACCACAACGTCCAGACCGGCGGCTGGATCAAGGCAGGCTGCTTTACCTACTGGCTGACCCCCCAGATGGAGCTGGCCGGCAAGACCATCGGCATTATCGGCTTTGGCGCCATCGGCAAGGCCGTGGGCAGGTTGGCAAAGGCCTTCGGCATGAAGGTCATCGCCTACAACCGCTCTCAAAGCGAGGAGGGACGCCAGATTGCGGAATATGTGGATCTGGATACCCTGCTGGCCCAGTCCGATATCGTCTCGCTGCACTGTCCCCTGTTCCCGGAGACGGAAAAGATCATCAACGCGGCCTCTATCGCCAAAATGAAGGACGGCGCCATGCTGATCAATACCTCCCGGGGGCCGCTGGTGGATGAACAGTCCCTGGCCGATGCGCTCAATGCCGGAAAGCTGCGTTCTGCGGCAGTAGATGTGGTGTGTCAGGAGCCAATGGACGCCGGCTGTCCTCTGCTGGGCTGTAAGAACTGCATCATCACGCCTCACATGGCCTGGGCGCCAGTGGAAAGCCGCCAGCGTCTGCTGGATACTGTTGTGGAAAACATCCGCGCTTTCCTGAACGGAAATCCTCAGAACGTTGTAAACAGCTGATGGCTGTATATATCCACAGCCCTGCCGCCAAAATAATGGCGAATATATAACGAAAATGTAACATCACAATGAATTATAGAAACAATTTGAGCCGTTATCTGTGGATATTCCTGTGGAAACTGTGCATAACATAACATAAAGAGAGGACGGAAATCGTCCTCTCTTTTTGCATCTGTTCCGAAAAGACACATTCCCTGCCAGCTGATCACAGCGCTTCGCCCAGGATGGATTTCGTTGCGTAAGCATTTAAGCTCATGTCCGCCAAGTTGCCCGCAAGATACTCATAGTAAGCTTGGGCACCGATCATTGCTCCATTATCGCCGCAAAGACTCAGGGGCGGCATATACACTTCTGCGCCCAAATCCTCAGCCGCGGCCAAAAGGTCGGAACGGATGCGGGAATTGGCAGCAACGCCGCCTGCTACCGCAATTTTCCGATAGCCCGTCTCCCGCAAGGCCATAACTGCCCGGGGGATCAGGGTATCCGACACGGCAGCGGAAAACGCGGCGCAAAGACTGGGGATATCCAGTTCCTCGCCCACCTGCTCCGCATGGTGGATCAGGTTCAGGGCGGCGGTTTTCAGACCGGAAAAGCTCATATTATAGGGATTATCGCCGGGCTTGCTGCGGGGAAGAACGTACTTTGTTTCGTCCCCCAGCTTAGCGGCCTTATCCAGAGCCGCACCGCCGGGGTATGGCATTCCCAGTACCCGGGCCACCTTGTCAAAGCTCTCCCCTGCCGCGTCATCCAGCGTCGTGCCCAGAATCCGCATGTCCGTGTAATCCTTGACCTCTACAAACATGGTGTGTCCGCCGGACACAACCAGGCACAGGAACGGCGGCTCCAATTCCGGGTAGGCAAGGTAATTCGCCGCGATATGGCCCCGGATGTGGTGCACCGGAATCAAGGGCTTTCCCATGGCCAGCGCCGCCGCTTTGGCAAAGTTCACGCCCACCAGCACCGCACCAATCAATCCGGGAGCATAGGTCACGGCCACCGCGTCGATGTCCTGCCGGGTCAGACCGGTATTCGCCAACGCCTGGTCCGCCAGACCATAGATGGCTTCAATATGCTTTCGGGAAGCGATCTCCGGCACGACACCGCCGTAGATCCGGTGCAGATCCACCTGAGAGGCTATGCAGTCCGTCAGCACCTGCCGCCCATCCCGGACGATGGCTACGGCGGTTTCATCGCAGGAGGATTCTACTGCCAGAATATTCAAATTTCCCACTCCTTTCCCAGAATCAGAGCGTTTTCTCTCGGATTTCTATAATAGTTTTTCCGAAGGCCCAGCTGGATAAAGCCCATAGCTTCATACAGTGCAATGGCTGGAGCGTTGGATTCCCGGACCTCCAGCCGCAGAATGCGGCTTCCTTGGTCTTTCAGACGATCGACAAGCTCTGTGATCAGAGCGGCGGCGATGCCTTTGCAGCGGCAGTCCGGGCGAACGGCAATATTCATCATGTCCGTCTCGTCCAGTACCGTTTGGGAGCCGACATAGCCGCAGACTGTCCCCTCTTTCTCGGCAATGAGCCACAGAGACAGGGGGTTACTCAGTTCCGATGCCACACTGTTTTCACTCCACGGGTCGGAAAAACACAGTTTTTCCAGTTCCGCTACCTGCGCCACATGGCTTTCGTTCATTGGAATGATCTTCATTTTGCCTCGTACCAGCTCTTTCCGAAGTGGGCTTCCGCCGTCAGGGGCACCTTCAGCTGGGCTACCCCCTCCATTTCCCGACTGACCAGCGCGGCAACCTCGGCAGCCTGCCCTTCCGGACACTCCACGATCAATTCGTCGTGGACCTGAAGCAGCAGCTTTGCCTCCGGGAAGCTTTCCGCCAAGGCGTTTTCCACCCGGATCATGGCCAGCTTGATGATATCCGCAGCTGTGCCCTGAATGGGGGTGTTCAGGGTGATGCGCTCCGCGCCGCTGCGGACGTTGAAGTTGCTGCTTTTCAGCTCCGGCACGTACCGGCGGCGGCCGTAGAGGGTCTGGGTAAAGCCCGTCTCCCGGGCGTCAGCCACCACCTGCTTCATATAGGCGCGAACACCGGAATAGTTCGTCAGGTAATTGTCGATATATTCCCGGGCCTCATAGCGGGAGACACCAATGTCCTCGGCAAGGGAAAATTCGCTGATGCCGTAAACGATGCCAAAATTCACCGCCTTGGCGTGACGGCGCTGCAAAGGCGTTACGTCCTCTACCGGAACACCGAAGACCTGGGAGGCTGTCGCCGTGTGGATGTCCACCCGGTCACAGAAGGCCTTCTGCATGGCTCTGTCATCCGCAATGTGAGCCAGCACCCGAAGTTCAATTTGACTGTAGTCCGCGTCCACCAGCACACAACCCGGCTCCGGCACAAACATCTTGCGGATCTCCGCGCCCAAATCGGTACGAACCGGGATATTTTGCAGATTCGGTTCTGTGGAGGACAGCCGCCCGGTAGCGGTGACCAGATTCTGGAAGGTGGTGTGCACCCGGCCATCTTCACCGATTTCTTTCAATAGACCGTCGGCATAGGTGGATTTCAGCTTGGTCAGCATCCGGTAGTCCATGATTGCCGGGATGATCGGGTGCTTGTCCTTCAGCTTTTCCAAAACTTCAGCATTGGTGGAATAGCCCTTCTGGGTTTTCTTGGAGGGCGGCAGACCCAGCTTGTCAAAGAGGACTTCCCCCAATTGCTTGGGAGAATTGATATTGAAGGTCCCGCCGGAATAGGAGAAGATCACTTCCTCACAGGCGGCAATACGCTCCGTCAGCATGGTGCCAAACTGCTCCAGCTGGCCGCGGTCAATGCGGATTCCACGGTTTTCCATGCGGTAGAGCACTTCACACAGGGGAAGCTCCATGTCCCGGTACAGGGCCGTTATGCCGTTTTTCTCCAGTTCCTCAGTCAATACGGGCCGCAGCTGCCACAAGGCTTCGGCACAGGCGGCGGCATCTCCATCCTCCACGGAGGTTCCAAGGAAATTTGTCGCCAGCTTGGAAACGGGATAGTCAGACTGGGAAGGATTCAGGTCATACGCGGCAAGGGCTGTATCAAATACACAGCTTCCAACGCCGATTCCCAGACCATCTAACCGATGGAAAGTGGTTTTACAGTCGTGAAGAACCAGTTTTTTGTTTTCAAAGGAGAGGTCCTGCATAGTCAGCTCCATGGGGGTATAGGCACAGACGCCATCCTCCCACGCAATTCCCAAGCTTCCGTCTTCAGCCAAGTACAGGGCACACTCGGTCACTCCGTCGGGCATGGTATCCACTCTCGGCAGGGCCTTGACAGCAGTCTCCTGTTTTGGCGCTTCTTCTGCCGCGCCACGAAGGCCGTATTTGTCGATGAGACGGACAAATTCCAGTTTCTGAAACAGATTATACAGCTCCGGACGGTTGTAGGGCTGGACAATGGCATCCCGGGGCGAGAATTCCACCGGGGCTTCCGGACGGATAGTGGCAAGGTCAAAGGATAAATAGGCCTGATCCTTGTCTTTTTCCAGCTTTTCCCGGAGCTTCGGGCGGATAGAGGGATCGTCCAGATGGGCGTACACGCCGTCAAGGCTGCCAAATTTCGCAAGCAGATCCTTGGCGGTTTTGGGGCCGACACCACCTACGCCGGGAATATTGTCGGAGGAATCCCCCATCAGGGCTTTCAGATCGATCAGCTTTTTCGGCTCAAAGCCGTATTCCTCCCGGAAGACCTCCTCCGTATACAGCGTCGCTGTGGTCTGGCCCGGCTTGGAGATCACCAGCTTCACATGGACGTTTTCGTCAATGAGCTGTAAGGAATCCCGGTCACCAGTGACAATGACGCACTCCCAGCCCTGCTGGGAGCAGATCTTCGCTGCCGTGCCGATGACGTCGTCAGCTTCCCAGCCCTGACATTCATAGATGGGAATGTTCATGGCCCGGAGCACGTCTTTCATAATGGGCATCTGCTGGGCCAGCTCCTCAGGCATTCCATGGCGGTTGGCCTTATAACCATCATATTTGAGGTGCCGGAAGGTGGGGCCGTGGAGGTCGAAGGCCACCGCGATGGCCTCCGGCTGCTCCTCCTTTTCCATCCGCTCCAGAATGTTCAAAAAGCCGTAGATGGCATGGGTGTACAGACCGTCCCGGGTGGTCAGGGGACGAACGCCGAAATAGGCCCGGTTGATCACACTGTTGCCGTCTAAAATCAGCAGCTTCATACTTTTCTCCACTTGGCACCCTGGGGGGTGTCGATGATCTCGATGCCCCGGGCTTTCAGTTCATCCCGGATCCGGTCCGCTTCGGCAAAGTTCTTTGCCTTCTTGGCTTCTGTCCGGGCGGCAACCAGCGCGTCGATCTCGGGATCGGCGTTGGCAGCTTCCTCCTCTGCCTTGGCCTGATTCAGCTTCTCGGCGGCGGACAGCAGATTCAGGGACAGCACCTGGTCAAAGTCAGCGATCAGGGCCAGCTTGGTGGCGTCATTGCACTTGGCTTTCAGCACGTCGTACAGCGCCGTCACGGCAACGGAAGTATTCAGATCGCCGTTCAGGGCATTTACGAACCGCTCCTTCAGCTTATCAAAGGCTTCCTGTTCGATTTCGCCGCCCTGCTTGAGGGTCGCGATCTTCGCAACGAGCTTATCGTACGCGGCCACGGCATTGTCCAGATTCTCCCAGGAGAACACCAGATTGCGGCGGTAGTGGCTCTGCAGGCAGAACAGCCGGTAGGCCATGGGGTCGTAGCCCTTCTGCTCCAGCAGGGAAACCGTCAGGAACTCACCCTTGGACTTGGACATTTTTCCGTTGTCGGTATTCAGATGGTGGACGTGGAACCAATAGTTGCACCACTTGTGGCCCAGATAGCTCTCAGACTGAGCGATCTCATTGGTGTGGTGAGGAAACGCATTGTCGATGCCGCCGCAGTGGATGTCCAGATCCTCACCCAGATGCTTCATGGAAATGCAGGAGCACTCGATGTGCCAGCCGGGATAGCCCACGCCCCAGGGAGAATCCCACTTGAGGGCCTGATCCTCAAACTTGGACTTGGTGAACCACAGCACGAAGTCATTTTTGTTCCGCTTGTTGGCATCCTCTTCCACACCTTCGCGAACACCCACTGCCAGATCTTCCTCGTCATGATCGTTGAAGACGTAGTATTTATCCAACGTGGAGGTGTCGAAGTATACGTTGCCCCCGGCCAGATAGGCCTTTCCTTTGTCCAGCAAAGTCTGCACCATATGGATATACTCGTCAATGCAGTTGGTGGCAGGCTCCACCACGTCGGGCCGCTTGATATTCAGCTTTTCGCAGTCGGAGAAGAAGGCGTCGGTATAGTATTTCGCGATCTCCATGACGGTCTTGTGCTCCCGGCGGGCACCCTTGAGCATCTTATCCTCGCCGGTATCGGCATCGGAAGCCAGATGGCCGACATCCGTGATGTTCATGACCCGCTTGACATTGTAGCCGGTGTAGCACAGCGCCTTTTCCAGCACATCCTCCATAATATAGGTACGCAGATTGCCGATGTGGGCATAGTGGTACACCGTGGGACCGCAGGTGTACATCTTCACCTCATCGGGGTGGTTGGGAACGAACAGTTCCTTCTTGTGGGACAGTGAATTGTATAAATACATAGTATTTCCTCCTGCTGATAAGTTCAAAGTGGAAAGTTGAAAATTGAAAATCTTTCCATAAAGCCAGGCATATAATCACTTTCAATTCTCAACTATCAACTTTCAACTCAATAAAAAATGCCTCCTGTACCAAGGTACAAGAGGCGGTTTTATCCGCGGTTCCACTCTTATTTCTCACTTTTGATCCTGTTTCCGCTCCCGGACGCACTTTCCCGTTTCCCCGCGCGTATCCGGGCTTGCAGCCAACGGCCCGGACTCTCTGAAAGGCGAAAAACAGTACTCTTTCCGTTCACAGCGGTATTTAATTCCGCGTTATTGTACCACTGATACCATATTATTGTCAAGTATTGACTGTTGCTATTCCATAATCTTCCTTGGAAAATATTTAAGATATTCTTACGCTATTGACAAAAGCCTACCTTGTTCGTTATAATAGTGTCGAGAAATGAGACGAAAGTGAGGTACCCCCATGAATTTCTCCTATCACAACCTCCGAAAACCACTGAGCCTGCTGCTTGCCACGGCTCTGACCGCAACACTGTTTACCGGCTGTAGTATGTTCAAGAAGGATACGTCAGACACTGACGACACGACCCCTCAGAACCCCGGTATCAGCCTGTCGGATACCTCCGCCCCCGCAGAAACCGAAACTCCCACCACGGAAGCAACGGAACCCATCAATGAAAATACCGCAACCGTCACCAGTCAGCTGAACATCCGAAGCTCACCCAGCACCGAGGCCACGGTTGTTGGTACGCTGGACGCGGGTGATAAGGTTGAGATCAGCCGTCGAGAAGAGGTCACCGGCATCAGCTGGGCCTACATCATCTCCCCCGAAGCCGGCTGGATCGTCATGGACTATGTGGAAATGGACATCCCCAGCCAGATGCCCACCGGCGGTGATACCAGCACCCCCGCGGGTGAGGGCACCGCGACGGAGCCTTCCTCCGGCGACACGGATACCGTAAGCATCAAGGGCGTCGTCACCGTGAACAACCTGAACATCCGCAGCGAGGGCAGCTCCGACGGCAAGGTACAGGGTTCCTATAATAAGGGCGATGTCATTACCATTCTGGAGACCAAGAATGGCTGGGGCCGCACCAATAAGGGCTGGGTCAAGCTGGAGTACGTCAACACCAGCGGCACTACCACGGACACTTCCACCGATACCACCAATAACAGCACCAGCAATAACACCACCGTCAGCACCGGCAACGGCAGCACTACCGTCCAGTTCCGGGGCATTGTCACCGCCAGCCAGCTGAATATCCGCGCCAGCGCCAGCAAAGACAGCGAGAGCGTGGGCAGCTATTCCTATGGCGCCCGGGTGGAGATCTTGGAAAAGAGCGGCGATTGGGGCCGCACCAGCAAGGGCTGGATCAGTCTGAACTACGTCTATCAGGACGGCACCACCGGCACGAACACCGCTAAGGGCACCATCACCGCCGGCGGCGGCCTGAACATCCGCAGCGGTCCCGGTAAGGCCTATACCTCTGTAGGTACTTACGCCGAAGGCGACAGCGTCACCATTCTGGAACAGTTCACCTATGATGGTGTGACCTGGGGCTGCACCAGCAAGGGCTGGATCAGCATGGCTTATGTGGATACCGGCAGCGGTTCCTCCAGCAGCAGCACTTCTTCCAGTGATAGTCAGCAGGCCATCGTTACCACGGAAAGCGGACTTCGGGTGCGCAGCGGCGCAGGCACCAGCTACGATGTGGTTGGCTCTCTGAAGTACGGAACCAAGGTCACCATCCTCTCCCAGAAAACCGTAGACGGCACCACCTGGGGCGAGATCAGCACCGGCTGGATCTGCATGGACTACGTTACGCTCGACTAATACTATTACCTGATAAAACCATTTGGTTTTATCAGGTAGACACCGCCTTTGGCGTTGTCGTATTCATGATTTTTGAAATAGAAAATCATGAATACCCGTCTTATTATGATCTTCATATAGAAAACTTCAATTTGTTCCAAATTAAAGTTTGAAAATCAGTATAAACAACAAAAATAACGGGGCTTTCCGGAATGGGAAGCCCCGTTTCACTTGATTTGTATTTACTAAAAAGATGCCGCCAAACAAATCGTTTGGCGGCCCTTTTCCATTACTGCTTCTTTTCAGCCTTCTTGGCAGCCTTGGCCTTGGCCTTGGCTTCCTGTGCCTTCTTGGCTTCTTCCTTCGCGTGCTCAGCAGCGGTTTCGTTGGAGGAAATGGCCCACTTCTCGAACTCGATGCGAACCTGATCCGCGCCGGTCTCCAGAACGATCCGAGTTTCCTTCACGTCCACAACAGTACCGGTGATGCCGCCGATGGTGGTGATCTTGTCGCCCTTCTTCACAGAGGAACGCATCTGATCAGCTTCCTTCTTGCGCTTGTTCTCAGGCCGGATCAGCATGAAGTAGAAGATGGCGATCATCAACACCAGCATGATCAGCGTGCTGCCCATGCCGGCGCTTGCGGTTGCAGTCAGTAAATTCATTGAAAAAACTCCTTCGTGTGTGTAATAACGTGTCTATTATATCATTGTTCCCGCAAATTGCAAGGACTTCTTCAGAGATTCCCTATATTCTTCTGGCCAACTTCTCAGAATACTCCGCCCGGAACTGAGAGAAGTTACCTTCGTCCAGCGCCTGCCGGATCCGCTCCATCAGCTTGTTGTAGAAATACAGGTTGTGCATCACCGCAAGGCGCATGGCCAGCATTTCCTCCGCCACGAACAGGTGCCGGATATAGGCCCGGCTGAACCGGCGGCAAACAGGACAGTCGCACTGGGGATCGATAGGCCGCTCGTCGGTCATATACTTGGCGTTTTTCAGGTTGATGGCCCCTTCCCAGGTATTCAGGCGGGCATGGCGGGCATTCCGGGCCGGCATGACGCAGTCGAAGAAGTCCACGCCCCGGGCCACCGCCTCGATGATATTGGTGGGCGTACCCACACCCATGAGGTAGCGGGTCTTCTCCACGGGCATATACGGCTCCACGGCTTCGATGATGTCGTACATCTCCTGGGCCGTTTCGCCCACTGCCAGGCCGCCGATGGCGTATCCCGGCAGGTCCAAATCGGCAATGCGCTTCATATGCTCCACCCGAAGGTCGGCATAGGTGCCGCCCTGGTTGATGCCCCAGAGCATCTGCTGGGGGTTCACCGTATCCGGCAGGCTGTTCAGTCGGGCGTTCTCCTCCTTGCAGCGAACCAGCCAGCGGTAAGTCCGGTCAATGCTTTGCTTCACATAGTCCCGGGGCGAAGGATTTTCAATGCACTCATCAAAGGCCATGCAGATGTCGCTGCCCAGGTTGGACTGGATCTGCATACTTTCCTCCGGACCCATGAAGATCTTGCGTCCATCAATGTGGGAGGCAAAATACACGCCCTCTTCCTTGATTTTTCGCAGAGAGGACAGGCTGAATACCTGAAATCCTCCAGAATCCGTCAGGATCGGCCCGTCCCAGGTCATGAATTTATGCAGGCCGCCCATTTCCCGGACGACCTTGTCCGTGGGCCGCAGATGCAGATGGTAGGTATTGGAAAGTTCCACCTGACAGCCGATGTTTTTCAAATCTTCCGCGCTCAGAGCGCCCTTGATGGCCCCCTGGGTGCCCACATTCATAAATACCGGGGTCTGGACCGTACCATGGGCACAGGTAAATTCTCCCCGTCGGGCCTTCCCTTCCGTTTTTTTCAGTTCAAACATAATTCCCTCACAAAATGCACATGGCATCGCCAAAGCTGAAGAAACGGTAGCGTTCCTTCACCGCCTCGGCGTAAGCGTTCAGCACCCGCTCCCGTCCGGCAAAGGCAGACACCAGCATGACCAGAGTGCTCTCCGGCAGGTGGAAGTTGGTGATCAGTCCCCCCATCGCCTTGAAGGTGTAGCCGGGATAAATGAAAATATCTGTCCACTTGGAAGCGGCAGAAAAGGTTCCGTCCTCCCCTGCCAAGGATTCCAGTGTCCGGCAGGAGGTGGTGCCAACACAGATAATACGGCCGCCGTTTTTTCGCGTTTCATTCAAAATCTGCGCGGTTTCCTCGTTCATCATACACAGTTCCGAGTGCATATGGTGCTCCAGAATGTTGTCCGCCTTCACTGGGCGGAAGGTCCCAAGGCCAACGTGCAGAGTGACAAAGGCGGTCTTGACGCCCTTTGCCCGGACTTTCTCCAACAATTCATTGGTAAAGTGCAGGCCTGCCGTGGGAGCCGCCGCGGAACCAACCTCCCGGGAATATACCGTCTGGTACCGCTCCTGATCGGCAAGCTCTGCCTTGATGTAGGGCGGCAGGGGCATTTTGCCTAAGCGTTCCAGCACTTCCAGAAAGATCCCCTCATAGAAGAACTCCACCACCCGGTTTCCGTCCTCCTGAACTTCCCGAACCACCGCCTTTAGTTCGCCGTCCCCAAAGCTGACCTCATTGCCGGGGAGCATTTTCCGTCCCGGCTTGCACAGGCACTCCCAGCGGTTGTTCCCCAGATCCCGCAGCAGCAGTACCTCCACTGCACCGCCGGTGGGACGATGGCCCAAAAGTCTCGCGGGAAGCACCCGGGAATCGTTCATTACAAGACAGTCGCCGGGGTTCAGATAATCCACAATGTCGTAAAAATGTTTATGGCTGATTTCCCCAGTCTCCCGGTTCAGCACCATCAGCCGGGAAGTATCCCGCTTTTGAAGCGGGGTCTGTGCGATCAGCTCCTCCGGCAGGTCATACCAGTAGTCTTTGGTCTGAAAGCCTACATCCTCATTCGTTTCCAATGCTTAACTTCCTTTCGTACTTTCAATACTCTCGGGGTATTGTAGCACATTTTTTGCCGGAAAGCTACTGTTATTTCCGATCAATTACAAAGGAAAACCCGGCTTTTGCCGGGTTTCTCTCATTTTATGCTTTCAGAACAGCATCGATGACACCGCTGACGGCGTCGGTATTCACAGTCTCCATCAGGCCATTGTCGTAGGCTTCCGCTACAGCAGGGTCGATGGGTAGCTTGGCCAGCACGGGCAGGTCGAACTTCGCGGCGATCTCGTTGATGTGAGACTTGCCGAAGACCTCGATCTTCCTGCCGCAGTCCGGACATAGCAGATAAGAATAGTTCTCCACGAGGCCCAGCACGGGAATGTGCATCATGTTGGCCATCTTCACCGCCTTGGCAACGATCATGGACACCAGATCCTGGGGAGTGGTGACAATGACCACGCCGTCGATGGGCAGGCTCTGGAATACGGTTAGGGGCACGTCGCCGGTTCCGGGAGGCATATCCACAAACATATAGTCCACGTGTTCCCAGATCACGTCCGTCCAGAACTGCTTCACCGCGCCGGCGATAACGGGGCCGCGCCACACCACGGGGTCAGCGGGGTTGTCCAGCAGCAGGTTGATGGACATGACCTGAATGCCGCTGCGGGTCAGCGCCGGGAACAGGCCGTCCTCATTGGCGCCCTGGCACTCGTTGACGCCGAAAGCAGTGGGCGCGGAGGGGCCGGTGATATCGGCGTCCAGCACCGCCACCTTCTTCCCCTGCCGGGCCATAGCCACAGACAGCATGGCAGTGACGGTGGACTTGCCCACGCCGCCCTTACCGGACACCACGGCGATGACCTTCTTTACGCTGGACTTGGGGTTCGGTGCCGCCAGCAGGCTTTCTTCCTTGCGATCCGCGCAATCGGAACCGCAGGAAGAGCAGTTTCCATTACAAGAACTCATGTTTGTCCTCTCCTTTTTTGTCATATGCCATCTATTATAGCATTTGTTTCTTACGTGTCAACTACACATTTCGCTAAATTACGCTCCTCCGCCAAGAGCGCATACCAACTGGCATCACAGATGCCCTGATTGTTATGATCGGACTGACGCAGCGTTCCTTCAAACTTCATGCCGCACTTGCGCATGACCCCGCCAGAGTGGGGATTTCGGGGATCGTGGAGGGATTCCACCCGGTTGACACCCACTTCGTCAAACAGATAGTCCATCACGGCTTTCATGGCTTCGGATGTGATACCCCGGTGCCACCAGTTTGCGCCGATGCAGTAGCCGATTTGCACAAGCTGCACCTGTTCGTTCAGGTGCACTGCGCCGATGGAGCCGATGGGTTCCATCAATTCTTTCGGAACGATGGCCCACTGGTAGAAGGTGTCATCATGATACTGTCCTGTCCAATCAAGCAAGACCTGTTTGCTGACTTCCGGACTACAATGTGTAGGCCAGGTTAGGAATTTGGTAACTTCCGGGTCGGAGGCCCAGTTGCGGTACATGGCAGGGGCGTCCTCCATGGTAAACCGGCGTAGGATCAGCCTTGGAGTTTCGATCGTTTTCGTTCCCTGATGGTTCATCTTCTTCACTCCTGCGCCGCGTCCCACTGCTCCATCAGATCCATCAGCACCGCTTCCGCTTCTTCCTTTTCATTCAGAAGACGGGTCAGCTCCTGATAGTCGGCGGCAGCGGCTTCGATCTTTTCATCAAATTCCCCGATCAGCGCTTCCTGCTTTTCGATCTCCCGTTCCAGGCGGCGGATCAGCTTGTCCGTATCCTTGGTGCCACCCTTTGGCTTTTCCTTTTTTGGCTTGGGCGCAGCGGTTACAACGGGCTTTGCCGCCGCTTCATGCTCCAGAATGGAACGGTATTTCTGATAGCCGCAGGGGAAGTCCCGGATGGTCCCATCCTCCAAAAGCCAGATACGCTCGGCAAATTTCTCAATAAAGTAGCGGTCATGGGACACGAACAGCAGAACGCCCTCAAATTCTTCAATGGCTGCTTCCACCCACTCCCGAGAGGAGATGTCCAAGTGGTTTGTCGGCTCGTCCAGAATCAGGAGATTGATCTTCTCGTCCATCAGCATACACAGCCGTAGACGAGACTGCTCGCCGCCGGAGAGGTTGCCCACCTGCTTGAACACATCCTCACCCTGGAATAGGAATGCCCCGAGACGGTCACGGGCAGTCTGAGGAGTGCAATTCTTCTCGTATAGCATGGTGTCATAGAGACTTCGCTCGGGGTGGTCAAAGTGAATGATCTGAGGAAGGTAGCCAAATTTCACCGTGGGGCCGAACTGAATTTTTCCGGCGCAGTCCTCGTCCCCCAGCAGGCACTTGATGAAGGTGGTCTTTCCTGTACCGTTGTCTCCCAGCAGGGCGATGCGTTCGCCACCCTCCACCGTCAGATTCACGTCCGAAAATAAAGTTCGATCACCGAAGGACTTGGAGACGTTTTTCATTTTGAATACAATGTCTCCGGAAAACTCCTTTTCGCCGAAGGAAGCCTTCATGGTCCGCTCTTTTTTGGGCTTTTCTGTCTTACGGATACGCTCCATGCGGTGCTGGATGGACATGGCCCGACGGTACAGGGTTCGGTTGTTGATGCCCCAGCCCTTCATCCGCTCCACAGTGTAGCCCAGCTGCTTGAGCTTGGCCTGCTCCTGCTCATACTGCTTTAATTGCAGATCGAACCGGGCCTGTTTTTCGTCCATGTAGAAGGAGTAGTTACCGGAATAGAACTCCGCGTGGCCCTCGGTGATCTCGATGACCCGGTCAGCCACCTGATCGATGAAATATCGGTCATGGGAAATGGTCAGTACCGTGCCCTTGAAGGCGTTGATGTACTGCTCCAGCCACTCCACGCTGTTCAAATCCAGATGGTTGGTCGGCTCGTCAAGCAGAAGAATGTCCGTCTTTTCCAGAAGGAGCCGGGCAAGATTCACCCGGGTCTTCTCGCCGCCGGACAGGCTGGCAAATTCCTGCATCCGCTGGTCCGCTGTAATGCCAAGACCGTTGCAGATTTTGTCCACTTCCACGTCCATGTCGTAGCCGCCGCCGGTCTGGAAGCGGTTCGTCAAAGCGTCGTATTCCCGCAGCTGGGCATCGGTGGCACCATTTGCCATTTCGCATTCCAGCAGCTCCATTTTTTGGCGCACCCGCAGGATATCCGCAAAAGCGGAACGCAGCACATCCTCCACAGTGAAGCCCTCAGGAAAGCGGGGGATCTGGGAGATCAGGCCCAGCTTTTTGTTGGGATTGACGTAAACCTCACCGGAATCGTAGTCCATTTGACCCGTGAGGATGTTAAAGAGGGTGGTCTTTCCGCAGCCGTTGCGGCCCAGAATGGCGACACACTCCCCTTCCTGGATCTCAAAGGTCAGATTTTCCAGCAGATTTTCGCCGATGACAAAGAATTTTGTCAGATTCGTTACCTGTATATCTACCATGGTTTTACTCCATTATAATTGTTCCAAAATGGCGTCCAGCTCCTCCAGAGAGCACAGAAGGTTCAGCGTTTGCAGCATGGCGTTGGCGCTCATGCGCTCCGGCAGGCCCAGCCTTTTGAGCAAGAGCTGCCGCTTCGCCCCGGCGTTAGCACCCCCGGACAAGCCCCGTTCCATGAGATCCTGCTTGGTGATTCCCTGGTTTCCCGGGGAATCCTCTCCTTCGATGGTCGCACCAGAGCGCCGCAGGGCATCCAAAAGAATTTCCGGGGACAGACCCTCAACGCCCAATTTGCCCTCTTTTCCGGGGGCCGACTTTCGTTTCTCTTTGCCATAGACATCCGGGATATAGGCGTGTTTCAGATATTTCCCGGGAATCGCGCTTTTGATATGGTTACGGATGACAAAGCCCGCGCCGTCGGAATCGGTAAACACGATCAGCCCCCGGCGCTCGGCTACCCTGCGAAGAAGCGACATCTGCTCCTTGTCCTTGAAAATACCAAAACCGGAGGTCTCCAAAATCGGCGCGTCCACGATCTGGGACAGGGTATTCTTATCGTAGCGGCCCTCCACCACGATGGCTTCCTTGATTTTAAGCATTCTTCGCCTCCTGTGCCAGCCGAAGGATCAGCAATTCCAGCAGCCGCTCCGGTTCATCAAAGGAGGTTTTCATTCGATAATCCGTTTCCAGCACCAGCTGGGCAGCAGTTCGACAGAATTTGGGGGTACAGCGGCGGGCGGCCTCCATGGTCTTTCTGGCGGGATAGTCCGGGATGCCGCAGAGCTTTTGCAGGTCAAAGGTGCTCTTTCCATGATCCAGCAGAGTACGGGCAGCGCTGATGCGGCGGAAGTGGCTGCCCACCGCGCCAAGGATCGCCAGCGGCTCCTGCTGCATTTTGAGGAGCTGCTGCAATTTCTGCATAGCCTGATCATACCGTCCCGCGCTGAGCTGGTCGGTCATCTGAAATACCACAGCATCCAAAACAGGCTCCGTCACCGCGTCAATGTCGGTTTTTTTGATTTCCTCCGCCCCGGAATAGGCGCAGATCTTATCGATTTCACTGCTCAGAGCCGTCATGGTGCCGCCGGTGATGTCAATGAGATAGGCGCACAGGTCGGTGGAAATACGCTTTTTGTTCGCCGCAAAATGCCGGGTCACCCAAGCGATCAGGTCCTTTTGATCCTGCTTGGCAAACTCCACGATCAGGCCGCTGCTGTCCACCGCCTCCCACAGCTTTTTCAGCCTTTTGTCTGGTTTCCAGGCGGTAGTGATATAGGTAAAGACCACTGTGCAGTAGTCGGGAATATCCCGCAGAATCTCCGCTATTTTCCCCCGGTCTGACTCATTCATTTTAAATATGTCCACATCATCGATCTGGACAAGGGTGGCTTCCGCCATCATGGGCAGGTTCTCCACCGCATCGGCAAAGGCCCGAAGCTCGAAAGTTTCACTGTTCAGGCGGTGGTAATTAAAGGATTCCGTCAGCGGATCCAGAAGAAGCTTTTTCATCTGCTCCAGGTAGTGGTGCAGAAGAAAGGTTTCCTCTCCGTGGAAAACATACAGCCGTCCCAGAGCTTTCTGCTTCAGCGCCATTTTCAGTTCCGTGATCCCGCTGTCTGAGGGCTGTTTTTTTGCCATGGTTTACCTCCTGATGGTAATGGTTCCCTGCTGGTCTGTACGGTATACGGTGCATCCGAACTCCGCTAGCCTGTCCAGCACCTCCTGTGCTGGATGCCCATAGGTGTTATCCGCGCCCACACTGATGCAGACGATCTCCGGGCGGGCCGCAGTCAGAAGTTCCTCGCAGGTGGAATATCGGGAGCCGTGGTGCCCCGCGATCAGAATGTCCACATCCGGGATATCCGCATGGCGCAGCAGGGACCGCTCTCCGAAAGCATTTCTGTCTCCGGTGATGAGTATATCACATTTTTCCGTATCAAACAAGACGCACAGGCTCATTTCATTCTCTTCCCCATGGAAGACCGGAGCGAAAATGGAGATTTTTGTATAACCGTCCGTGATTTGAATATCCCGCTCAGCAATCACCACCCGTGTGTCCTCTGGAATGGCGATATTTTCTGTCTGCCGGGGCAGGATCAGAAGATCCGTCCGAATTCTTGATAGGAAGTATTCCACGCCGTCGGCGTGATCCCGGTCCGTGTGGGTCAGGATCAGTCCATCCACATGGGTATAGCCCTGGCTCAGCAGCGCTTCCGCCGCCAAATCGGCGGTACGGCTGTCGCTGTCGCCTCCGCAGTCCACCATATACACCCTGCCCTTGGACTGCATCAGAAGACACTGGCCCTGTCCCACGTCCAGTACCGTAAAGCGTACATCCGACGAAGACGGCTCCCACCAGGAAGCTATCAGCGCAAGGCACAGCGTCAAAACAGCGCAGCAGGCAAAGGGAACCGCCATTTTTCCGCATTGCAGATAAATCAGAAGCAACAAATAGGCGAAGAACAGCCAGACGGTAACGTAAGGGCTGACGGTATAAACCGCCGCCAACGGAAAGGCTGCCATGATTTTTGCAATCAACAGAACATAACGGATGAAAAAAGCCGTTATGGCTCCCACGATGCCTGCCAGCTGCGGACAGATCATCGCTAAAACACAAACTGCCGACAGCAGGCAGAAGGTCAGACTCACCACCCACAGCACCAGCAGATTGGTAACGGCACCGACAGAACTGACCATTCCAAAATAGTAGGCGCACAGCGGGATCGTCAAGATCTGGGCACCCAGCGTCACAGCAATACCAGTGGCCAGTTTTCGCAAAAAGGCGTACTTCTTGCCTTTTCTGCCTTCCAGCTTTGCCGTCAATTTTGTACGAATGCCCGGTGAAAACAGGAAAATCCCGGCGACACTGGCAACCGTTAATTGAAAGCTGACTGAACCAATGCAGTAGGGATTGAACGCCAGCATGGTGATCACCGCAAAGGCCAGAGCACTGGGGCCGTCGTATTCCTTATTCAGCAGCTGGGCTGTCAGCATCAGACCAGACATAAGGCAGGCCCGGGTGACCGAGGGCGTAAACCCGGCGACTGCCGCGAACAGGAACAGCAGCGGCATTCCAACAAGAGCCGTCAGGAAACGTTTTCGGAAAGTAATTGTGCTGATGATGGCAAAAAAGATGGAGATATGCAGACCGGACACTGCCACCACATGACGGATGCCGCTGACCTTCAAAGCCGAGTCTGTTTGATAGGACAGGCCAGAGGTATCGCCCAGCAGCAGTGCTTTGGCAAATGCCACACAATCCGAGGGTATGAACGTTTCCAATATTTTCTGAATATAATTGCGCAAAATAGCCGGGAAATCCCGGATGGAATGTGCGTTGGAGGACGATTTTATTTCGCCCTTCTGGTAGGCCAGCAGGAAAATCCCCTTGCCCTGATAATAGGAGGATGGGTCATCCCCTGCATCTGTAGTAACCCGCAGGCGGAAAAGGCCGATTATGGAATCTCCGGGCGTAACCTCTTGCAGCTGATTCAGGTATGCGGTGACACGGTAGGACTTTTCATCTACGATGACCGTACCATCAACTGCGCTTCCATATTCCGTTTCCCGGCTGTAATCCGATGCTCGGATGGTGCATTCTATGGTTTCACCGTCCAGAGACGAAATCGGATTCAAATACCGGGCAGTATATCCGGCAAACCAGGAAAAGCCCAAAATACCGCCCAGCAACGTCACAAAACACCGGCGGACCGCACCGGGCTTCTTTTCCGCCAGTGCGCCCAGAAGCATAACCAAGCCAATGCCAATCAGCCGGATGGCCCAGCTGTCCGCATACAGGTTCAGACCGCAGGCCGCGGCAAAGCCAAGGGCTATATATACGATTCGCCGCATACCCACACTTCCTTTACGAAAAAGGGCGCAGCACCTGGCTGCGCCCTGTGAAATTACTGGATCTTGGAAGCGACGTAATCGTCGACCAGTGCCAGCGCGTTGTCGACCTTGGTGACGTCCTTGCCGCCGCCCATGGCGGAATCCGGCTTGCCGCCGCCGCTGCCGCCGCAGCAGCAGCATACCTGCTTCACCAGCTCGCCGGCCTTCATACCGCTGGCAACAGCCTCCTTACCGCAGACAGCCAGGAAGGTGGGCTTGCCGCCGTTCATGCTGGCGAGGACCGCCACCACGTTGGGTGCCTTGTCCCGCAGCATATCGCCCATCTGGCGCAGCTTCGCGGCGTCGGCGTTGGGCAGCATGGCGGTCAGTACCCGGAAGCCACCCATGTTCCGGGAGCCGAAGAGGAACCGCTCCACCTCGCCGGAGGCTTCCCGGGCCTGGAACTGCTCGATGGAACGCTTCAGTTCCCGGATCTCTTCCATATGGCTCTGGATCTTTGCACCCACCTCGGCAGGCTTGGTCTTCAGCTTCGCGGCAGCCTCAAAGAGCATCTGCTGATTCTTCTCCATCTTCTTCAGGCAGGCTTTGCCGGTGATGGCCTCGATCCGGCGGACACCGGAGGCAACGCTGCACTCGCTTTCCACCTCAAAGGGACCGACCTTGGCGGTGTTGTCCAGATGGGTGCCGCCGCACAGCTCGATGGAGTAACCGCCCATGTTGACCACCCGGACGGTATCGCCATACTTTTCGCTGAACAGGGCGGTAGCACCGCTGGCCTTGGCTTCCTCAATGGGCATCTCCCGGATGTCCACAGAGTAACCCTCAAGGATAGCGTTCTGCACGATGGAATTCACCTTGGCCAGTTCCTCGGCGGTCAGCGCGGAATAGTGGGTAAAGTCAAAGCGCAGGCGGTCAGGCTCCACGTAGGAACCGGCCTGATGGACATGATCGCCCAGCACGGTCTTCAGGGCCTTCTGCAGCAGGTGGGTAGCGGAGTGGGCACGCATAATGGCCTTGCGGCGCTCCACATCGATGGAGGCGCAGACCTCGTCGTCCACCTTGATGGAGCCAGTGGTCATCTTGCCGTAGTGCAGGTACTTGCCGCCCTTGTCCTTCTGGACATTGGTGACCTGGAAGCGGCTGCTGCCCACCAGGATCACGCCCTGATCGGCCACCTGACCGCCCATTTCCGCGTAGAAGGGGGTCTTGTCCAGCACGATGATGCCTTCCTCGCCGCCGGCGATGGTGCCGGAGACTTCCTCGCCGACGCAGACCGCCAGCACCTTGGCGGAGCAGTTGTTCTCGGTGTAGCCGACAAAGGTTGTGGGGGTGTTGTCCAGACCCAGATCGATGCCTGCCCAGGCCAGATCGCCCAGAGCCTTCCGGGCTTCCCGGGCACGGACCTTCTGCTCCTCACGCAGACGGTTGAATTCGTCCATATCCAAGGTCATATCCTCGTCGGCAACCATCTCGATGGTCAGGTCGATGGGGAAGCCGTAGGTGTCTGCCAGCAGGAAGGCGTCGGCGCCGGAGAACTGGGTCTCGCCCTTGGCCTTGTGCTCCGCCAGCTTAGCGGCGAAGATGCTCATGCCGCCGTCGATGGTGCGGCAGAAGTTCTCTTCCTCGATCTTCACGATGCGGGTGATATACTCAGCCCGCTCCCGCAGATAGGTATAGTGGCCCTCGTTCTCCTGAATGACCGTCTCCACGACCTTGTACAGGAAGGGGGTGTTCACGCCCAAGAGCTTGCCGTGACGGGCAGCCCGGCGCAGCAGGCGGCGCAGGACGTAACCTCTGCCCTCGTTGCTGGGCAGAACGCCGTCGGCGATCATGAATGTGGAGGCACGGATGTGATCGGTAATGACCCGCAGAGACACATCCATCTTGACGCTCTGGCCGTAGGTGGCACCGGTCAGCTCCGTAACCTTGTTGGTGATGTTCATGACGGTATCCACATCGAACAGGGAGTCCACATCCTGACAGACCACTGCCAGACGCTCCAGGCCCATGCCGGTGTCGATGTTCTTCTGGGCCAGCTCGGTGTAGTTGCCCTGACCGTCGTTATTGAACTGGGAGAAGACGTTGTTCCAGACCTCCATGTAGCGGTCGCAGTCGCAGCCCACGGTGCAGTCAGGCTTGCCGCAGCCGTACTTTTCGCCCCGGTCATAGTAGATCTCGGAGCAGGGGCCGCAGGGTCCGGAGCCGTGCTCCCAGAAGTTGTCGGACTTACCGAAGCGGAAGATCCGGTCAGCGTTCACGCCCACTTCCTTGTTCCAGATCTCGAAGGCTTCCTCATCATCCTCGTAGATGGAGGGATACAGCCGGTTCTCATCCAGGCCCACCACCTTGGTCAGGAACTCCCAGCTCCAGTTGATGGCCTCGTGCTTGAAATAGTCGCCGAAGGAGAAGTTGCCCAGCATCTCAAAATAGGTGCCGTGACGGGCGGTCTTGCCGATGTTCTCAATATCGCCGGTACGGATGCACTTCTGGCAGGTGCAGACCCGGTGACGGGGCGGCTCCACCTCACCGGTGAAGTAAGGCTTCATGGGCGCCATGCCGGAGTTGATGAGAAGCAGAGACGCGTCATTCTGAGGGATCAGGGAGAAGCTGGGCAGGCGCAGATGGCCCTTGCTCTCAAAGAAAGACAGGAACATCTCACGCAGTTCGTTTACGCCGTAAGGCTTGGGATTCATGGTTACAACCTCCAAAGAAAATGAAATTCATTGAATACAACGCCAGAGCGCAAAGAAAATGCCGCCCCTACAATCATAGGGACGACATTAAAATCGCGGTACCACCCTAATTCGCCTTCAAATAAAGGCATCTTAGACGCTCTGTAACGGGAGCCCCCGTCCCGGTCATCCCGGGCAACGCAGGAAGTGGCCTGCGGCAGAATGGTCGAGGGCTTTCACCGGTCCCCTCTCGCTTTTCGATCCTTCTGACCCGCTTTGTTTCCGCAATGTCTTTGCATATCTTCGATATTCTATCACATCCTGCGGAAATGTCAATGACTTTCCGCTCCGGATTCCGGGATTTTTTGCGTGGGATCGTAAGGCAGCGGCTCGTCCTTCTCCGGGTCGAACACCCGGATGCACTGCTTGGCCGCGCTAGGAAGCTTGGGAAGCCGCCCGCCGGGAAGCGCGACGATCTCCAATTCCAGACCGTACTGGCCCTTACACAGGCGGCAGTCCAGGACACTATTCCAGCTTTGCAGCGTCTTGCCCAACTCCATCAGATCCGCGTCCGCCTCGGTACGGCCGGGGCAAAGGTCCGTCAAAAGCGGTTGAGTGCTGCCGCAGGCACAGCGCCCGGTGCGCAGACGGGCGTTCTCCCCCATAAAATACCGCAGTTCCGGCGCGTTGGCCGGGGAAAGAACCATTTCTCCTTCTTCACCTTCCGGCAGTGCGTTTCCATTCCTGTCCACGATCTCCACCCGGTACTCCGAATCCCGCAAATGGACCCCCTGCACCTCCGAACAGGAAAACCCAGCCACCACACCAGTGGTACCCATCGCGAAGCAGCCCCAGCTGACACAGTCAAACCCCCGGCGAATTCCGTCGATCATCCATTCCTCGCATGGATAGCCAGCGGTCACCACATTTCGTACAAACAGAGGGATCGAATAAAAACTCCGCAGCTTTGCCAACCCCAGCACGATCAAGGGCGTACTGATAATGGTATTGGCCCGGGAGGAAAAGGCAAGACGGAGCAGGCTTTTCCACCGGTGATCCGCTCCCCAGACCACCGGGATCGCCTCGCATTGGAGCACGGCTTGCTCCATCAAATGGCTCAGGCTGCCGCTTCCCTGCTCCGGAAAGCAGATCAGCACCGTGTCCATTTTCTTTACAAACCCGGACAGCTTCTCAGCCAGATACGCCGCAGTCTCCTCCTGCGCCCGGGGCTGAGCCGCCATATCCCGGAGAATTCCATAAACCAACGCAATCACACCCAACTCTCTGTATGGGTATTATTATACACAAAAGTTAACCATAATTGCAAGTATTTTTTGTTATCTGCACAAAGAATTTGAAAATTATTTTCATCGCATGGTGAACATCACTATATTTTGCTCTCCAGCCACAAGAGCATCCGCTCTCTGCCCTCCTCCGACATGGGGAAGGTCTCCTCCCCTTCCATCTGGCTTTTCTCATAGCAGTACAGACCGTGCCAGTATTCCACATGGATGCTGCTCTGCTCGAAATCTACCTCTTTGGGGGTGGCCATCACCACGTTGGGCACTGCCCGGAATCGAAACAGGCCGCAGGAGCCGGTGAAAATGTTATTCATGGCAAAGGTGTGCAGGGTTGGCAGAAAAATCTCAGCCATCACATTCCTCCGCCAATGCTTCCATTTCGTCCAAAAGCTTATCAAACAGCTCAAGGGCCTGCATCACAGGCTCCGGGCCGGTCATATCCACACCGGCCCCCTTCAGCAGGTCGATGGGACTTCTGGAACAGCCGCCGGACAGGAAGTTCAGGTAATCCCGAACCGCCGGTTCACCCTCGTTCAGGATCCGTCTGGACAGGGCGATGGCTGCCGCGTAGCCGGTGGCGTACTGGAAAACATAGTAGTTGTAATAGAAATGAGGAATTCTGGCCCATTCCATGGCGATGCGGTCATCCACCACCATATCCGGGCCGTAATATTCTTCGTTCAAACGCTTGTACTCCTGACAGAGCACATCGGCAGTCAGGGTCTGCCCGGCGGCAGTCATGGCCCCAATGTTCCGCTCGAACTCGGCGAACATGGTCTGGCGGTAGATGGTACCCTTGAACTGGTCCAGGAAGTGGTTAATCAGGTAGGCCCGCTCCTTTTTGTCCGTGGTGTTTTTCAGAAGGTGCTCCATGAGCAGGGCTTCGTTGCAGGTGGAAGCCACCTCCGCCACAAAGATCACGTAGTCCGCGTCAATGGGGTTCTGATGCTTGTTGGACAGATAGGAATGCAGAGCGTGACCCATTTCGTGAGCCAGAGTGAACTGGCTGTCCAGCGTGCCGGTATAATTCAGCAGCACATAGGGATGCACCCTTGCGCCTGCGGAGTAGGCACCGCTGCGCTTGCCCTGGTTCTGGTAAACGTCGATCCAGCGGTTATCGAAGCCCTCTTTCAGGATGGCCCGGTAGTCCTCTCCCAGAGGGGCCAGGGCTTCATACACCGTCCGCTTCGCCTGATCGTAGGGAATATGTTTGTCCACATCGGACAGCAGCGGCGTGTAAATGTCGTAGAAGTGCAGTTCGTCCACACCCAGCAGCTTCTTGCGCAGCCGGACATAGCGGTGCATACTGGGAAGTTTCCCATGGACCGCCTTGATCAGGTTGTCATAGACGGATACCGGCACGTTGGTGCTGTCCAGAGAGGCTTCCAGTGCGGAGCCATATTTTCTGGCATCGGCATAGAATTTCAGCTGCTTATTCTGGCCGTTCAGAATGGCCGCCGCCGTATTCTTGAAGGCGGTAAAGCCGTCATAGAGGTTTTCATAGGCGCTTTTCCGCAGAGTACGGTCGGCGCTTTCTTCCAACTGAACGAAGGTGCCCTGGGTCAGCGGGTGAGTATTACCCTGCGCGTCCACAGCATCCCGGAAGGTCAGGTCGGCATCCGCCAGCGCGCCGTAGACCGTGTCCGGGGTCTGAGCCATTTCCCCGGCGGCTGCCAGCAGCTTTTCCTCGGCGGCGGACAGGGTATGGGGCTTTTTGCGGCGCAGATCGGTCAAATAACGGCGGTAGCGTTCCAGCTCGGGGCACTCCGCGTAAAAGCCGTTCAGGGTTTCCTCGGAAACAGCCATGAGTTCCGGCGTGTCAAAGCTGCAGGCGGCACTCAATTCTACCACGGCACTCATAAACCGGCCCTGCATGGCCTGGGCGGCGGCGTTTCGGGTGTCCTCGTCGGCCTTGCGCATACAGTAATTGGCCAGCTGCTCGGCTTTCACGTTGAGCTTCTCCGAAGCGTCCAGATAATCATGCAGCGACTCTGCGCTGCTGCAAAGCCTGCCCGCAAAGGACGCAAGGTAATCCCGGTCCTTCGACAGGGTCTCCAGTTCCCGTTCCCAGTCCGCGTCTGTGGGGTATAGGTCCTCCAGCGCCCACTTGTCTTCCGCAGAGATCTCCTCCCGCGCGGGAATTTTTTTGATCGTTTCCATAGCTGTCCCTCCAAAAAAGATCTTTGCCGTATTATACCACATCTGCAAAAAAATGCAACGCCGCTTGCATTTTTCGCCAATTTATGCTAGAGTATGCGGCGGTGATGAAATTATGAAAAAACAAATCAAAGGCAGCCTGTATCTGCTCCTGGCAACGACCATCTGGGGCTTCGCCTTCATCGCGCAGAGCGTGGGCATGGACAAGATCGGCCCCTTTACCTTTCAGGCCGTCCGCTGCGCCCTGGCGGTGCTGTTCCTGATCCCCTGCTCCTTCCTGATGGAGCTTCGGTCATGCGGTGTCCGGGAGTCTGCCGAAAAATGGAAAAATCCTACCCTGTGGAAGGTAGGTCTGATCTGCGGCTGTGCCCTGTTTGTGGCGGCAAGCTTACAGCAGGTGGGTTTGGTGTACACCGATGCCGGAAAGGCGGGCTTTCTGACTGCCATGTACATCGTGTGGGTGCCGGTGCTGGGCATGTTCCTGGGCCAGAAGCCCCCCTTTACCATCGTGTTCAGCGTGGTGATGGCAGTGGTTGGACTGTATCTGCTCAGCTGCATGGGCGTTACCCAGATCAACAAGGGCGATCTGCTGATCAGCGGCTGCGCCCTGGCCTTTGCCGTGCAGATCACCTGCATCGATAAGTTCGCCGGAGAACTGGACGGGCTGCGGCTGAACTGTGTGCAGGCGCTGGTGGTCACAGTGCTGTCCATTCCCTTTATGCTCCTGACGGAAACTGTCAACTGGGGAGATGTCCTCGCCTGCTGGAAGCCCCTGTGCTTCGCGGGCATCCTGTCCATGGGTGTTGCCTATACCATGCAGGTCAACGGGCAGAAATCGCTGGAACCAACCACTGCATCACTTATCATGAGTCTGGAATCGGTGTTCGCGGTTCTTGGCGGCTGGTTGATCCTGGGCGAGACCATGACCCCCTGGGAGACTACCGGCTGTGTGCTGGTATTCGCCGCGGTCATTTTGTCTCAGCTTCCTACAAGTATTTTCCGAAAAAAAGCATAAGAAAAACCGCTCCTTCGGGAGCGGTTTTTTGATACGGCATTACATCTCCTGACGTCCTTCCAGTGCCCGGGACAGGGTCACCTCATCGGCGTATTCCAGCTGGCTGCCCACCGGGACGCCGTAGGCAAGCCGGGTCACCTTGACCTCCATGGGCCGCAGAAGCCGGGAAATGTACATGGCGGTAGCTTCGCCCTCCGTGTCGGGGTTGGTGGCCATGATGACCTCTTTGACCTCCCCGGAAGCCACCCGCTGGAGCAGCTCCTTGATGCGGATGTCGTCCTGGGTCACGTGGTTCAGCGGAGAGATCACACCGTGGAGCACGTGGTAGACGCCCCGGAACTCCCGCGAACGCTCCATAGCGATCACGTCCTTGGGGTCGGCAACCACGCAGATCACAGACCTGTCCCGGGTATCGTCGTCACAGATGGGGCACAGTTCCCGGTCGGTGAGGTTCTGGCAGCAGGGGCAGGTGTGCACCTGCTTTTTTGCTTCCAGAATGGCATCCGCAAATTCCTCAGCGTCCTCCATGGGCAAGCTCAGCACATGGAAAGCAAGACGCTGAGCTGTTTTACTTCCCACTCCGGGAAGCCGCGCAAACTGGTCTGCCAGATTTTGCAGCGCCGCAGGGAAAAACTGCATACGCCCTCCTTAGAACAGGCCGCCCAGGTTCAGGCCGCCGGTCAGACGGGACATATTGTTGGCGGCTTCGTTATCGGCAGCGCGCATGGCCTCGTTCACAGCGGCAATGACCATGTCCTGCAGCATTTCCACATCGTCGGGGTCCACCGCTTCGGGGTTAATTTCCATGCCCACCAGCTCATGCTTACCGTTGACGGTAGCGGACACCATGCCGCCGCCTGCTTTGGCAGTGAAGGTCTTGGCCTCCTGCTCCGCCTGCATCCGCAGCATCTCCTGCTGCATCTTCTGGGCCTGCTTCATCATCGCTGCCTGATTCATTCCGCCACCGGGCATCCCCCGGAATCCACCTTTTGCCATAAAAAACGCTCCTATCTGAAATTTATTCTTTTATTTTAATAATATCCGAATGCTCCCGCCCGAACTGCATCAGCCTGTCCATGCGGGGATTGCCTTGCGGCTTCGCGGTCATATCCACCACACAGGCACGAATTGGCCTGCCCAGCATGGCGCTGGTTTTTCTGCCAACGACCTCCAATATCTCGGGTTTATCCAGCATTTGCGCCGTAAAGTCGTTGGTACAGCGCAGCTCCAGTTTATCGCCAACCAGCGTGCCCTGAACCGGCGCGTTGGGCGTACCGGCAAAGAAGCCGCTGATTGGTGGTTTCAGTTCCTTCTTGACAGCGCCGCACAGCTCTGACCAGAAACCAACCGGCGTATCGTCCTGCTGAGCCGGGACAGGCATATCCCCCAGCTCCGGCGGAACATCCGCGTCATCCGGGAAGGGAGGTCGTTCTTCTTCTGCCTCCTCAATAGCGGCAGGCTGGGCCTGCTTCGCCAGAACAAAGGCGCCACTTTTCAGCTGTTCCTCCAAACGGGTCAGCCGGGCGTTGACGGACTGCACATCCAGACTCAGTTCCGGTTGGCACAGCTCAACAATGCACAGCTCCGCGTCCATCCGCCGGCTGGCGCTGCGGGTAAAGGAGGCCAGCGTGGTCTGGATACGCTCCATGATACGCACCAGTTCTCCGCTGCCGAGGGACTTGGTCAACGCCAACGCTTCCTGATCGGATGCTACGCCGGACAGCATGGTGATCCCCGCGTTCCCGGCAGTTTTCAGCACCAGCAGGTCCCGGGTCAGACAGGCCATCTCATCCAGAAGAGCACCCAGGTCCTTCCCTTCTGTATACAGCCGATTGAACAGCGTCAAGGCACTTTTGGTATCATGAGCGGCGATATAGCCCATAAGCTCACCGCATTTCTGCTCACCCGCAATGCCGAGACAGGCGTAGACCCGTTCCGCGGTCAGCTCCCCGGTAGTCGCCGAGGCGCACTGATCCAGCAGGCTCAGGCCGTCACGCATGCCACCGTCCGCCAGCCGGGCCAACACCCGTGCCGCGCCGTCGTCCAGGTCGATATTCTCCTGATAGGCCACATATTGGAGC
Organism: Eubacteriales bacterium; assembly: GCA_030539285.1. Taxonomy (GTDB): domain Bacteria; phylum Bacillota; class Clostridia; order Oscillospirales; family Oscillospiraceae; genus Faecousia. The sequence continues at coordinate 600 of JAUNSH010000012.1, read as the reverse complement.
CGTGCGGCGATGTCCTCCTGACTGATGCGTCGGAAGGCAAACCGCTGGCACCGGGAGAGAATGGTAGCGGGCACCTTATGCAGCTCTGTGGTGGCCAGAATGAACAGCAGATGCTCCGGCGGCTCCTCAATGATTTTAAGCAATGCGTTGAAGGCGGAAATGGACAGCATGTGCACCTCATCGATGATATACACACGCATTTTCACCTGTGACGGGGTATAAATCGCGTCATCCCGCAGATCACGGACATTGTCAACGCCGTTGTTGGAGGCAGCGTCGATTTCCAGTACGTCCATACAGGAGCCGGAGTCGATGGACCGACAGGCCTCACAGCAGTTGCAGGGGTTGCCGTTGTCCGGGTGCAGGCAGTTGACCGCTTTTGCCAGAATTTTCGCGCAGCTGGTCTTGCCGGTGCCCCGGGAGCCGGTGAACAGGTAGGCGTGACTCATGCGTCCGCTGATCAGCTGAGTCTTCAGGGTCTGTGTGACCGCCAGCTGACCTGACACATCGTCAAAGGTCTGGGGACGGTATTTGCGGTAAAGGGCCTGATAAGCAGACATGGCAAGCCTCCTTGGCAGTTGAAAGTTGAAAGTTGAAAAT
>JAUNSH010000066.1 GCA_030539285.1 Eubacteriales bacterium | reverse complement strand
TGCTGAGAACGCCCCGCTTGTGCTTCAGATCGTTCTTGAAGCCGTTGAAGAAGAACTCTCCCTTGATGCAGTAGCCGGGGCCGCCCATGCCGGTGCCCTCGGGGCAGCCGCCCTGGATCATGAAGCCGGGGATGACCCGGTGGAAGATCAGGCCGTCGTAATAGTTGTGATTGCACAAATCGATGAAATTGTAAACGCTCTGGGGGGCCTTCTCGGGGTACAGCTCGCCCTCGATGACACCGCCGTTTTCCATGGTGATCTTAAAAGTAGGATTCATTGTCTCATTCTCTCCTTCATGGCCCGGTCGATCTGACGCTTGGCGTCCCGCTCTGCCGCGGCCTGTCGTTTGTCGTAAAGCTTCTTGCCCTTGCACAGACCCACGTTTACCTTCACCCGGCTGCCCTTGAAGTAGACGGACAGGGGGATCAGGGAAAAGCCGTCCTGCTTGACCTTGCCATAGAGCCGCATGATCTCCCGCTTATGCATCAGTAGGCGGCGGGGGCGGCGGGGGTCAACATTGAAGCGGTTTCCGTGGTCGTAAGGGGAAATGTGCATCTGGTTCAGCAGGAGCTGCCCGTCCTTGATGCCGCACCAGGCGTCCTTCAGGTTCAGGGTGCCCGCGCGGATGGACTTAACTTCCGTACCCACCAGCTCAATGCCCGCCTCAAATTCCTCCTCCACGAAGTATTCGTGATAGGCTTCCCGATTACGGGCCATGACCTTGATTCCGGTCTTTTCCAGACAGCTCACCTCCTTGCCTGATTCTAAAACACATTATATCATGAATGTCAAGGGGATTATACGGTAATTTCGAGGATATTTCCTTCGAAACCCAGCACACAGCTTTCGTAGTATCCATCCCCGGTGATTCTGGGGCCGGACAGGGTGGGGAAGCCCCCGACATTCAACCGTTCCGTCAGTTCATCCACCGCTTCCCGGCTTCCAACGGAAAACGCAATGTGGGCGTAGCCAAAGCGGTCCAGCAGATTGCCGGAATCGGTCAAATCGGGCTTTGTCATGAGTTCCAGCCGGGAGCCATCGGAAAAGGTCAGAAAATAGGAGCGAAAGTCCGTCTTTTCGTTGTGATAGCCCTCATTGGATGCCGCCTGAAAATAGGTTTCAAAGAAATTCTTTGCCCCATCCAGATCGTTCACATACAGAGCAATGTGGTCAATTCTCATGGTCAGTCCTCCTCAAACAGGAACCGTTCCAGCGCTTCCGGGGAATCAAAGGTATAATTGCAAAGAGACTTCATTTCCTTTGCCAGCTCTGGAAATTCCGTCCGTCCCCACCCGGCGAAGGCCACCTTCACCCCCAGCGGGTGTGCCATATTCCATGCCAGCTTCATATCATCCACAACAAGCATATCTTTGGAGGTAAATTGGTATTTTTCCATAATATCCAGCAGGGGAAAGGGGTTGGGCTTGCGCAGCTCCTCCGGATAGTCCCAGCCGTAGATCACGTCGGGCTGTACCCCAAAGTGGGTCTCATAGTCCCGGGTGATGTTGACTACGCTGGAATGGGAGACAACACAAATCATGCCGCCCTCCTCCTTCTGCCGTCGGATGACGCGGTCAATACCGGGGAAGGGATCGGGGATGTGGGTCATGACGTAGTCCATCCATCCTAAGTATTCGTTCTCCAACTCCTTGGGGGTAAACTGCCAGCGGCTGCGGCACATTTCCGCGAAGCCCAGTTCGTAGCAGTCCTGAGCAAACTGCTCCAGCGTGATGGTCTGCCCGGGGCGGAACTGGTCGAGGATGTAGCAGAAGTAGGGGTAGCCAATGGTTTTTTCACTCTGCACCACGGTGTCATCGTGGTCGAGAACGAGACAGGGATATTTCAGCATGATGTTCACCAGTTCCTTTGTTTCTTTCCTGCATTATACCAAACCCTAAATCAATCCGCAACCGAAAAATTACCACTTGCTATATTCGAACGAATGTATTATAATGGAGCAAAGGGTGGTGAAGGGTATGAAGCACCAGGTATGTCCTGTGGACGTGATCGCCATGTGCAGCGCTTCCGGGGAAATTCGTCCTCTGCGGCTGCGGATGGAAGATGAAGAACACCAGCTCATGCGGGTGGATATTGAAGAAGTCGTGGATGTACGCCATGTGCCATATGTGGGTGTTGAAGCCACAGTTTACCTCTGCCGGGCCACGGTTCGGGAGAAACGATGGCTCTTTGAACTGAAATATACCATCCGTACCCATACCTGGAGCCTACAGCGGAAGGTGTGCTGATATGGCGTAACGGGTGATCTGTTCCGTATGGCTTGCGTAAGGAACGCCGCACAGGTATAACAAAACCCGTTCCAAAGGAATTTTAGGGTAGAAATATGGAATTTTGTATCGTATAATAAAGGTAGGGCGGGGGCTTGCTCCCGCCGCGGCAGTCACGAATACTTGGAAAGAACGTGAAAATATGGCAATCGTAACCTTCTATAACTGCGACCCCAAGGACGCGCCGAAAACTACAATGCCCGCCCACTTAGGGGCCAACGCCATCATCACCTGCCAGGGCAGGCTCCTGCTGGAAAAGCGCCGGGACTCCGACATCTGGGGTCTGGTGGGCGGCGGCTGCAAAAAAACGGAAACAGGCCTGCAGGCCATTGTCCGGGAAACCTATGAGGAGTTGGGCCTTCGGATTCCGAAAGAACGTTTCCAAAAGCTGGCAGTCTACGACAATCCCGGCCGCATCGCCGCCTTCCGGGATGGAAGTATCTGGCGCATGGTCATCGTAGTCTACGGCTTGGACCTGCCGGAGGAGCCGCGAATGCGCATCAGCAGTGAATCCAAAGAGCTGCGTTTTTTCGCCCGGGAGGAAATTTCCGATATCGAGATCGCCGTTACCCACCGGGACATCGTAGAGGACTGGTTTCTTCAGAGAAATGCAGAATGATGAATGCAAAATGCAAAATGGAGATAACGCAGAAGACAGAAAACTGCTGCCCATTACCTCAAATTGAATTATTTCCGGAGGAAATACCTTCATTTTGCATTTATCATTCTGCATTCTGCATTTGCTTCCATCCTTGATTATAAAGCAGAAACGTAAATAAATACTTGTATATTCGGAAATAGTATGCTAAAATAAGGCCCGACGGTGCAGTATCCTAGTCGGCGTGACCACTTTCCAGGAAGGGCCTAAAAATCCTTTGAAGGGCACATCGATGAAGTCCCTGGTGTCTGCTTTTTACGCCCAGTTTAGGGTGGATGCTGGGGGTTAAGGATTCCGGGCGCGCGCCAACGGCATGGCGCATCCGACCCGGTTTCCGTGGAGACCTGAAGCTTGTGCGACGACGGCCGAAACCCCGGAAGGGGTTCCGATCGCGTACGAATCAGGTATGAACCTGCAAGGCGGTGCACAGAATCGTGTGCTGCGTGCAGCGTAGCCTGCCTTGAAGTGAACATGCGGGGAAGGGGGACCAGGCCGGATGCCGCTGTGGCCACGGCGGTTTCGGTTATCGCTCCCGGAAACCATGCTTGCAAAAGAGGCTAAGACTGTGGAACATTCCGCTGTGGAAAACACCTAGGCTGTCTGAAAAGGGCAGACAGGGGATTGCAGTACGGACTAAGTGGCAATCGGGTACCCATTATCATGGCGACATTTGGGCGGAGGGATCAAATGGAAACGGCCTGTGCGGCAACGGCAGGTTCCCACCGGTGAAAAACAACCCGACCTAAGCCGTAAGATTTATCCTGTCTGCTGCCGTCACTCTTTATTTACGCAATGCTTATCGATTTCCCCGTTCTGCCGGGTGGAAAGTTGAAAATTGAAAGTTGAAAGTTAAGGAGTCCCTGCGGGACAATTAAAATAAGGATTCTATAGCTAACATATTTTTCAATCATCCCCGGAGGGGATACCATCACTTTCCACTTTCCATTTTCAACTTTCAACTGCGTGGAATAAAGGTTATACTCCCCATTCAATGCGGTTCGGTGAGCATATTTCAATTCTCAAAAGGAGAATCATTCGTGGCAAAAACCCATTCGGACGCTTCCAGGAAGGAGCGTTCCCGGACGATCCGCTGGGTCGTCACTGTTTTCCTGGTCACTTTAGTCGTTTCCGGCATCATCAGCCTGATCTCTGACGAGGTCATGGCAAGCAGCGGACTTCTGGCAGCGTTCGCGATTTTGCTGGGCATCGTATTTTTAGGAATTATCTTCGATATTATTGGCATGGCGGTAGCCACTGCCAGCGAAAAGCCTTTTCACTCCATGGCGGCCCGGAAGGTACCCGGCGCCCAGGAGGCCATTCGGTTGCTGCGCAATGCGGAGCGGGTCAGCTCCATCTGCAACGACGTGGTGGGTGACATCTGCGGTGTTGTCTCCGGCAGCGCGTCAGCCACCATCGCGGCGCTGATCCTGACCCACGTGGATACAGCATGGCCCCGGGCAGTGAGTCTTGCCATGTCCGCGCTGGTGGCGGGGCTGACGGTGGGCGGCAAGGCCATCGGCAAGACCATCGCGGTGAACTCCTGCACCCAGATCGTGCATATGGTGGGGCGGGTCCTGCATACGCTGAACTGCCTCAAGAAAAAGAAATCATTACGTTAGGTTGTGTCAGATGTGGACATTTTACAGAGAATAAACGGTCACGAGGACCTGTTAAACCTCGATGACGGTCAGCGCAGTCAGCTGTGCGACGAAATTCGCCGGTTTTTGATCGACAGCGTCGCCAAGACCGGCGGCCACCTGGCAGGAAATCTGGGTGTGGTGGAACTGAGCGTCGCTATTGAAACTGTGTTTGATACGAATATTGACCGCTTGGTGTTTGACGTCGGTCATCAGTCTTACGTGCATAAGCTGCTGACAGGCCGCCGGGCGGATTTTGCGCGTCTGCGGCAGTACGGCGGTATTTCCGGTTTTCCCAAACCGTCGGAAAGCGATACCGATGCCTTTGTGGCAGGCCACGCCTCCAGCTCCGTGTCCATCGCTCTGGGCATGGCCCGGGCGCGGACGCTGCTGCATGAAAACTATGACGTGGTCGCCGTCATCGGTGACGGCGCCCTCACCGGCGGCATGGCCTACGAGGGCCTGAACGATGCTGCCGTCAGCGGGGAGCCTATGGTCATCATCGTCAACGACAATACCATGTCCATCGGCGCAAATGTGGGCGGCCTGTCCAGCCATCTGTCCCGGCTGCGTTCCAGCGACAACTATCTGGACGCCAAGCGAACCTACCGAAAGGTCATCAAGGCCCTGCCCGGCGGAGAGACCATCTACGCGGTCAGCAGCCGATTGAAAAATAAGCTGAAACGGCTGCTTCTGCCCGCGACGATTTTTGAGAACATGGGCTTTACCTATCTGGGGCCGGCGGACGGTCACGATCTGCCGAACCTGATTTCCCTGCTGACTGCGGCCAGGGAGCTGCGGGAGCCGGTGGTCGTCCATGTGGTGACGAAGAAGGGCAAGGGCTACCCCTTCGCGGAGGCAGACCCCGCCAAGTTCCACGGCATTGGCAAATTTGATCCCATGACAGGCAAGAAGCTGGGTGCCAAAGTGGAAACCTACTCTGATTCCTTCGGTAAAACCATGATCTCAATGGCGGAAAAAAATAAAAAGGTCTGTGCCATTACTGCCGCTATGCCCGGCGGCACCGGCCTGCTGGAATTCCAGCGGCGGTTCCCGAAGCGCACCTTTGAGGTGGGTATCGCAGAGGAGCACGCGGTGTCCATGGCTGGCGGACTTGCCAAACAGGGCATGGTGCCGGTGGTTGCTCTGTACTCCACCTTCCTCCAGCGGGGCTATGACCAGATCATGCAGGACATTGCTCTGCTGCATCTGCATGTGGTGCTGGCCATTGACCGGGCCGGACTGGTAGGCGATGACGGACCCACTCACCACGGTGTCTTCGACGTGGGCTTTCTGCGGCAGATGCCGGGTATGCGGATTTTAAATCCTGCCAGCTTGTCTGAGCAGCGGGAAATGCTGCGCTGGGCTGTGGAGGATTATGACGGCCCGGTTGCTGTCCGCTATCCCAGAGGGACTGAGGGCAGCTATTCTGCCTGTGACTGGCAGGGGCTGGACGGTCCTCTCGTCAAGTGCCACCGCACCGGCGGCGACGTGGTGCTGATCACCTATGGCTCCATCCTGCAAAATGTTCTGGATGCGGCGGAAGCATTGGCAGAACAGGGGATCGAAGCCACAGTCCTGCGGCTTTTGTCGGTCTGTCCCCTTCCATCCCAGCAGGCTGCCGCCTATTTACGGCAGGTGAAGCTTGCGGTTGTTGTGGAGGAAACGGCGGCCGGCTCCGGCATTCGGGAAACCCTGGCCTGGGATCTTGCGAAGCTGTGCCCGGAGTGCCGGGTGGACGGCATCGATTTGGGACAGGATTTTGTGCCCCATGGCTCTTTGAAGGAATTGTATGAACGCTGCGGTCTGGATGCTTCGTCCATAGCCGCGTATACCAGGGAGGTGCTTGCCCGGTGAAGGTAAAAAAGAGACTGGATGTTCTGCTCACCGAGCAGGGCTACGCGGACAGCCGCTCCAAGGCCCAGGCCATCATTATGAGCGGCCTGGTCTATGTAAACGGCCAAAAGGCGGACAAGCCCGGCGTTTCCTACGAGGAAACCGTGGAGCTGGAGGTCAGAGGCGCGGTGTGTCCCTACGTCAGCCGGGGCGGCCTGAAACTGGAAAAGGCTCTGCGGGACTTTGGCGTGAAACCCGTTGACTACGTGTGCAGTGATTCCGGTGCCTCCACCGGCGGCTTTACGGACTGCCTGCTCCAACAGGGTGCGAAAAAGGTTTTCGCCATCGATGTGGGCTACGGCCAGCTGGATTGGAAGATCCGCAGTGACCCCCGGGTGGTGGTCATGGAGCGGACCAATATCCGCTATGTCACCCCGGAGCAGTTGGGAGAGCCGCTGGACTTGTCCGTCATCGACGTCAGCTTTATTTCCCTGAAGATCGTCCTGCCCGCCATTAAGGCCCTATTGAAACCCACAGGTCAGGTGCTGTGCCTGATCAAGCCCCAGTTTGAAGCGGGCAAGGAAAAGGTGGGGAAAAAGGGCGTCGTCCGGGAAAAGAGCACCCATAAAGAAGTACTGGACAACTTTGTAGTGCTGGCAAAGGAACTGGACTTTAAAATTCTCGGCCTGACCTTCTCTCCTGTGAAGGGGCCGGAAGGCAATATTGAATTTTTGGCGCACCTGAGCCTGGACGCGGTGGAGGGCATCTGCCCGGATACGGCGGACGTGGTGGAGCAGGCCCACGCCGCATTGGATAAGGGGGAGGAAAGATGAAAAATGTGATCCTTACTCCCAATCCCTACCGGGATAAGAATTTCCAGACCGTGCGGGAAGCCATGCGCATTTTAAAGGATGCCGGGATCAGCACCCGCCTGTGCCTGCCATTTGAGGTGGACCGTTCCTATGACCTGCCCAAGGACCTGCGGTTTTCTCGGCTGGACCGGGAGCTGCCCAATGCGGAAATGGTCATCTGCTTTGGCGGTGACGGTACCATTCTGCACATGGCGAAGGCGGCGACCCGGAAGAATATTCCGATCCTGGGTGTCAACATCGGCACCATGGGCTTTATGGCGGAGCTGGAAAGCTCGGAGCTGGATAAGCTTGTAAAGGTTGCCCGGGGCGAGTATACGCTGGACAGCCGCATGATGCTGGATGTGACCGTTCAGCGGGAGCGGGACATTCTCTTCCACGACATTTGCCTGAACGATGTTGTGGTGACAAAAGGGGCAGTTGCCCGCATCGTGCAGCTGTGTGTCAAGTGCGATGGCGTAAGTGCCATGGAGTTTGGCGGTGACGGTGTCATCGTTTCCACACCCACCGGCTCCACAGCCTACAGCTATTCCGCCGGCGGCCCCATTGTGGAGCCGGAGGCAAAAAATATCATCGTTACGCCCATCTGCGCCCACGAGATCGGCAGCCGCTGCATTGTGGCGTCAGATAAGCGGGTTATCAGTGTCGAGCAGGTTCAGAATGCACGGCGCAACGCCTACCTGTCTGTGGACGGCGGCAGAGCCGTAAGGCTTAACATGGGCGACGTGGCGACCATCAAAAAATCCTATCTGGAAACCCGGCTGGTCCGGCTGAAGGACCGCAGCTTCTATGATGTGGTAAGACAGAAATTCAACAGAGCGTAGAGGGGGAAGGACGTTGAAATCCAAACGACAGGCGAAAATCATGGAGATCATCTCCACCACCAACGTGGAGACCCAGGAGCAGCTGCTGGACGCGCTGCGGGAGGCGGGCTTCAACAGCACCCAGGCCACCATTTCCCGGGACATCAAGGAGCTGCGTATCATCAAGGAGCTGACCAGCTTCGGTACCTATCACTATACCGCCGCTGCCCGGGAGGTGCCCGGAACCTTTACGGGGCGGCTCAATACCATTTTCCGGGAGTGCGTTACCAGCTTTGACTATGCCCAGAATATCATCGTCATCCATACCTTGCCCGGCCTTGCCAATGCCGCGGCTTCCGCGCTGGATACCATGAGCCGCAGTGTTGTGCTGGGCAGCATCGCCGGTGACGATACGGTGTTTATCGTCATGCGGGATACCAACTCCGCCGCGGCCTTCTGCGGGGAGATCAAAAACCTGCTGAGCTGAGATAAAGGGGGGATAAGCCGTGCTGAGCTTACTGCATATCGAAAATATCGCGGTCATTGAGAGCGCGGATATATCCTTTGACCGGGGCTTTAACGTGCTGACCGGTGAGACCGGTGCCGGTAAATCCATCGTCATTGACGCCATTTCCGCCATTTTGGGCGAGCGGGCCTACCGGGATATGATCCGTACCGGCACCGAGCGGGCCTCTGTCCGGGCGGTGTTTACGGAGGTTCCCCAATTACCGTGGTTTGCCGAAAACGGCGTGGAACATGACCCGGAAACGGTAATTTCCCGGGAGATCCACCTGGATGGAAAGAATATCTGCCGGGTCAATGGCAGTCTGGTGAACGTGACCATCCTCCACAAGCTGGGCATTCAGCTTATCAACATCCACGGCCAGCATGATTCTGCTGCCCTGTTTGACGAGGAAAACCATCTGACCTTTCTCGACAGCTTTGCGGATAATGCCGCTTTGCGTCAGGACTACAGCGAAAAATATGAGACTGTGGCGAAATTACGCCGGGAGATCAACGCCCTGACCATGGACGAAAGTGAAAAGCTGCGCCGCATGGAGACGCTGAAATACCAGATCGCCGAGATTGAAAAGGCGGAGCTGGAAGCAGGCGAGGACGAGGTTCTGGAGGAGCGCCGCAAGGTGCTGCAAAACGCGGAAAAGCTGAGTAACGGCATGGAAACTGCCGTGGAATGTCTCTACGGCGGGGATGAATCCGACGGTGCGGCGGGCCTGCTTGCTCAGGCTGAATACGCCCTTGCAAGACTGGCAAAATTCAGCGATACCTTTTCGGAGCTTCATGACAAGGTGTCCGACCTCATGTATCAGGTGCAGGACGCGGCGGAGGAGGTACGGGATGTCCGGGACAGCCTGAGCTATTCTGCCGACGAGCTTGAGAATATTGAGTCCCGGCTGGATGTGATCCACAAGCTGCGCCGGAAATACGGCACCACCTGTGAAGACATTCTCACCTATCTAGACAAGGCGAAGGCGGAGCTGGACGAGATCGAATTTGCGGACGACCATCTGGAACACCTGAAAAAGAATCTGAAAAAAGCGGAAAAATCGGCCTGGGACGCGGCGAAAATTCTCCGGGAAAACCGGCAGGAAACGGCCAAATCCATGTCCGCCCGGATTTTGACGGAGCTTGCCCAGCTGGATATGCCAAGGGTGCAGTTCTCCTGCGAATTTACGGAAACGGAGTTGACCGCCAACGGCGCGGATGCCGTGGCCTTCTATATGTCCGCCAACGCAGGCGAAGCCTTGAAGCCCCTGAGCAAGGTGGCCTCCGGCGGCGAATTGGCCCGTATTATGCTGGCAATGAAGAACGTGCTGGCGGAAAAGGATCAGATCGGTACCCTGATTTTTGACGAAGTGGACACCGGTGTGTCCGGCCGGGCGGCCCAGAAGGTGGCGGAGAAGCTGAGAAGTGTGGCCCAGCACAAGCAGGTGCTGTGTGTGACCCACCTGCCCCAGCTGGCGGCTCTCGCGGATACCCATCTGCTGATCGCTAAATCCGAGCGTGGCGGGCGCACCTATACCTCCGTTACGCCCCTGGACAAGGAAGGCCGGAAGCGGGAGCTTGCCCGGATCATCGGCGGCACGAATATTACCGAAACCACCCTGAAGAGCGCGGAAGAAATGCTCCAGCGCTGAACCATAAAATTCTTGACAAAACCGGCTGCATTTGCTAGGATAGCCGGGTAAACACTTAGACGGGATGAAGTAAGCGCACCCCTTTCCCCCAGAGAGCTGCCGGCTGGTGCAAGGCAGTGGGAAAACGCGCCCAAATACCTCCCCGAGTGGCTTTCCTGAACCCAGAGTAGGGAAAGACGGGTTCGCCCGATACAGCGGGTGGCGTTATTTGACGTCGTGAGGGCTTCTTTCGTGAGAAAGTGCCGAACAGAGGTGGTACCGCGCTTTTTGCGCCCTCTATCCCAGTTGGGATAGAGGGCGTTTTTGTATAAGGAGAGAAGAAATGAAATATCCATGGGTCGATGAATATTTGCTGCAAAAAAAGGCGGTACAGAGGGATTTCAAGGAAGAATGGGGCTGGTACCGCTACCAGATCGGAGACAAGCTGTTTGCCGCAATTTGCCTGGATGAAGCAGGAAAGCCCTACTATATCACCATGAAATTGGTACCCGCCAACGGAGACTTCTACCGCCAGCAGTACCCGGATGTCCTGCCGGGATACTATATGAGTAAAGTCCACTGGAATTCTGTCCGGGCCGACGGCGAGGTGCCTGATACAGTGCTTAAGGATATGCTGGACGAAGCCTACGACCTTGTCCTGCATTCCTTCAGCAAAAAGAAGCAGGCGGAGCTGCTTTCGGGAGAAGGAGAAACCCATGCTTGAGAAACCCATGGATGTCCTGACGGCCTTTCCCGTGCGCAAAACAAAGCGGCAAAAGCAGGCTTTCCGGGAAGCAGTCCAATCCTTTGCGGAACAACTGGGGTATCCCTGTTCCGTAGAATCGGGAAGCTTTGGAAGCAGAAATCTGATTATCGGAAACCCGGAACGGGCTGACTATCTGGTGACAGCCCACTATGACACCTGTGCCCGGCTGCCCATCCCCAATTTCCTCACGCCCTGCAATCTTTGGAGCTTTCTCCTGTTCAATTTCCTTCTGTGGCTGATTATCGTGGCAATCAGCATTTGCGTAGGTGTTGCCGTGGCGCTGCTGTGGGATTCACCGTGGGGTAATCTTGCGGCAGTGGCAGCTGCTGTTCTCTTTCTGATTCTGATGCTGTTGGGACCTGCCAATCCCGGTAATGCCAATGACAACACCTCCGGCGTAGTGACCCTGCTGGAAATCGCCAAAAGTATGCCGGAAAACCAGAGAAGGAAAGTCTGCTTTGTTCTCTTTGATTTGGAAGAGGCGAGGCTGATTGGCTCCGCTTCCTACCGCAAGGCGCATAAGACCCAGACAGACCGGCAGATGGTGCTGAATCTGGACTGCGTCGGAGACGGGGATCATCTTATCCTGTTCCCCACAAAAAAGCTGAAAAAAGACAGAAAACGCCTGACTTCTCTTTACAAAGCCTGCGGCTATTTCGGAAAGAAAAGCATCCTCCTTCATGAGAAGGGCTTTGCCTTCTATCCCTCCGATCAGGCGAATTTTCCCTATGGCGTGGGTGTCTGCGCCCTGAAAAAACGGGGAAAAACCCTGTATCTTGACAGGATCCACACAAAAAAGGATACCATTTTGGATCGAACTAACGTCAATCTTCTGCGGGCGGCACTGATTACCTACATCTGCCGTGACGCGGCGCAATAAGAAAGGAATTTTAGAATGAAACTGTATGATGAACTGGTTGCCCGTGGGCTGATCGCTCAGGTGACCAATGAAGACGAGATCCGGGACATGATCGACAACGGCAAAGCCACCTTCTACATCGGCTTTGACCCCACCGCCGATTCCCTCCACGTGGGCCACTTCATGGCCCTGTGCCTGATGAAGCGGCTGCAGATGGCGGGCAACCGCCCCATTGCCCTGATCGGCGGCGGCACGGCCATGATCGGCGACCCCTCCGGCCGTACCGATATGCGCTCCATGATGACCCGGGAGACCATCCAGCACAACTGCGACTGCTTCAAAAAGCAGATGGAGCGGTTCATCGAGTTCGGTGAGGGCAAGGCCATGATGGTCAATAACGCCGACTGGCTGCTGGATCTCAACTACGTGGACGTTCTGCGGGAGGTAGGCGCCTGCTTCTCCGTGAACAATATGCTCCGGGCTGAGTGCTACAAGCAGCGCATGGAGAAGGGCCTTTCTTTCCTGGAATTCAACTACATGATCATGCAGTCCTATGACTTCTACCACCTGTACCAGGCTTACGGCTGCAACATGCAGTTCGGCGGCAACGACCAGTGGAGCAATATGCTGGGCG
>JAUNSH010000011.1 GCA_030539285.1 Eubacteriales bacterium | reverse complement strand
TGGAGAAAAATGAGGACATCGACATCATCGGCCAGTTCGGCGTGGGCTTCTACTCTGCCTTTATGGTCGCCTCCTCCGTCACCGTGATCTCCAAGAAGTACGGCGAGGACAAGGCATGGAAGTGGGTCTCCGACGGCGCTGACGGCTACACCATCGAGGAGACTTCCAAGGATGCCCCCGGCACCGAAGTCATTATGACCCTGAAAGCCGACACCGACGACGACAAATACTCCGAGTATCTGGAAGAGTACGAGATCCGCTCCCTGATCCGCAAGTATTCCGACTATATCCGCTACCCCATCAAGATGGAAGTCACCAAGTCCCGTCAGGTGGAGGAGCCGGAAGAGGAAGAAGCCATCGAGGTCGAGGGCGAAGAGAAGGAATACAAGGCTCCCAAGTACGAGGAATACACCGAGATGGAGACCCTGAACTCCATGGTGCCCATCTGGCAGCGGGCCAAGAAGGATGTCACTGACGAGGAGTACGAGGCCTTCTACCGGGAGAAGTTCTTCGATTACAACAAGCCCCTGCGCATCATCCATTCCAGCGCCGAGGGTAGCGTCAGCTTCAAGGCCCTGCTGTACATTCCCTCTAAGGCTCCCTACGACTTCTACTCCAAGGACTTTAAGCGGGGCCTGCAGCTGTACTCCTCCGGCGTTTTGATCATGGAGAACTGCGAGGATCTGCTGCCCGAGCACTTCCGCTTCGTCCGGGGCGTTGTGGACAGTCAGGATCTGTCTCTGAACATCAGCCGGGAAATGCTGCAGCACAACCGCCAGCTGACCATCATCGCCCGGAACATCGAGAAGAAGATCAAGTCCGAACTCAAGTCCATGCTGGAAAACGACCGGGAGAAGTACGAGGAATTCTACGCCGCCTTCGGCCGCCAGCTGAAATACGGCACCGTGTCTGACTACGGCGCTCACAAGGATGCCTGCCAGGATCTGCTGCTGTTCTACAGCAACAAGCAAGGCAAGCTGATTTCCCTGAAAGAGTACGTGGATTCCATGGCCGAGGGTCAGGAAAAGATCTACTTCGCCCCCGGCGAGAACCGGGAGCGGCTGGCCAAGCTGCCGCAAGTCGAGACGCTGGCTAAGAAGGGCTACGATGTGCTGCTGTTCGCCGAGGATGTGGATGAGTTCGTCCCCCAGACCCTGATGACCTACATGGAGAAGCAGTTCTGCAATGTCTCCACCGAGGACCTGGGCCTGAAGACCGAGGAGGAAAAGAAGGAAGCCGAGGAGAAGGCCGAGGAGATGAAGGGCCTTCTGACCTTCGTCAAGGAGTCTCTGGGCGAGCAGGTCAAGGAAGTGACGCTGTCTGCTGACCTTGGCAGCCATCCCGTGTGCATGACCCCCGATTCCGGCATGAGCTTCGAAATGGAGAAGTACATGAAGCGGGCCAACCCCGAGTTTGCCTTCCCCGTAGGCCGTATTCTGGAGCTGAACCCGGAGCACGAGGCAGTGAAGGCTTTGCAGGCAGCCATGACCGAGGATCCCGTGAAGGCCAAGGACTACGCCCAGCTTCTGTGCTATCAGGCTCAGCTCATGGCAGAGCTGCCGCTGGACGACCCCTACGCCTACACCGAGCTGGTGTGCAAGCTGATGAAGTAACATTTATTTTGGGTAGGGCGGACTGAGCAGTCCGCCCTGCCTTATTTTTCCATTGCCTTTCCGTATCCATTGTGATACACTGTGAGAAATAGAGGAAGGTGTTAATATGTCTCATACCGTGAATTATCTGGCGGACAGCCTGTGGATGATCGTGAAGACCCTGTTCGGAATGCCCATGCTATTGTCCATCGCGACTTATGTGCTGACCGCGCTGGCCCTGTATACCATTGCCAAGCGCCGGGGCCTGAAAAATCCGTGGCTGGCATGGATCCCCATTGCGGACTGCTGGCTGATAGGCTCTCTGTCTGACCAGTACCAATATGTGGTGAATGGTCAGCACAAGTCCAAGCGGAAGCTTCTGCTGTTCTTCCGCATTCTGACGGCTGTTATGTGGTTCTCTCTGGTGGGCCTGCTGGTTTCCCTGTGCGTGCACGCCGTGGGCAGCATTATGTGGGGGCCCACGCTGGATGCCTCGCTGCCCAGCATTATGCATCAGGCCGCCAATCTGCTGTGTTTGTGCCTGCCGCTGATCGGCATTTCCATCGCCTACGCGGTGTTACGCTATATGGCACTGTATGATATCTATAAGTCCCTCGATCCTGCCAACTGCGTGCTGTTCCTTGTCTTAAACATCCTGTTCGGCATTACCGAGCCTTTCTTCCTGTTCTTCAGCCGGGACAAAGACGACGGAATGCCCCCCAGAAAGCAGCCGGTGGTGGATACCCCCAACAGCAGCGATTGGGTGGACGTGCAGGAAGACGAGCTGTAACACATAAGGCCCCGAAGCAATTTCGGGGCCTTTTTTCATAGGAGGACATATGGACTACTGCGAGTACCCTTCCCCGGTGGGGACGCTGTACCTGACCGCCGACGCAGGCGGGCTGACGGGCATCTGGATGCACCCCAAAAAAACAGAAGATCATCCCGTTTTGGTTCAGGCAAAGCTCTGGCTGGATTCCTATTTTTCCGGGAATCCGGTGGGATGTTCGTTTCCCTTGAATCCCCACGGCACCGCCTTTCAGCAGCAGGTGTGGGACATTCTTCTGACCATTCCCTACGGGCAGACCACCACCTACGGTGCCATTGCCCGGGAAATGGCGGTGCGGATGGGCAAGGAAAAAATGTCGGCCCAGGCCGTAGGACAGGCGGTGGGCGCAAACCCCATCGACATTCTCATCCCCTGCCACCGGGTCGTTGGTGCGAACGGCAAACTGACAGGCTACGCAGAGGGCCTTGACAAAAAGGAATGGCTCCTGCGCCACGAGGGCTGGCTGAGACAGGAGGACAGACTATGATCACTTTCTTTAACCGCAGAGAATTGACCGTGACTTGGGATCCGGCACGGATGGCTGAAATCCGGAATATTTTGTCCGATCATGGCATTGAATCCATGGTGAAAACCGTGGATTTTCGGTGCACCAGCCATAATGTAAGCACCTATTCAGGCACCTTTGGGCTGAATCGGGACTATCTGTATACCTACCGAATTTATGTCTGAAGCTGCGATTTTGAGGAAGCGGAATATCTCATGCGTGATCTGCCTTAACCCTTCACCGCAGGAGACTCGGCCTGCTGGACAATTTTAAAAGTTGTGGTATACTGTTCTCAATAAACTGACAAATAAGAAGGAGCCGTGTATGAAATACAATTTCAATGAGGTGATCGACCGCAGCGCCAACCGTTCCGCCAAATACGATGAGCGCGCCAAAAAATTCGGCACTGCCGATGTGATCCCCCTGTGGGTGGCGGATATGGATTTCCGCACGGCCCAGCCCATCATCGAGGCCTGCAAGGCCAAAGCCGAGGAGGGCATCTGGGGCTACACCTCCCGTCCCGCCAGCTACTTTGAAGCTGTTCAGGAATGGGAAGTCAGGCGCAACAACTGGAAGCCAGATGTTTCCCTCATGAGTTGGAGCCTTGGCGTTGTGCCCGCCCTGTCCGCCATTGTCAAGCTGTTCAGCAAGGACGGCGACAAGGTGCTGATCCAGACCCCGGTCTACTCCGAGTTCTACGACGTGGTGGAAGCCTGGGACCGCACCGTGGTGGAAAACCAGCTGGTGGAGGAAGACGGACACTGGCACGTGGACTTTGAGGATTTCGCCGCCAAGGTCAAGCAGTGCAGCATCTTCCTGCTGTGCAATCCCCATAACCCGCTGGGCATTGTTTGGGACCCCGCCGACCTGAAGAAAATGGCAGAGCTGTGCGTTGAGAATAACACCCTGCTGGTTTCCGACGAAATTCACTCCGACCTGATCTTCCATGGCAAGCACCACACACCCACGGCGTCCCTCTCCCCGGAGATCGCCGGGCACACCATCACCTGCGTTTCCGCCACCAAGACCTTCAACCTTGCTGGTTTGCAGGCCAGCACCACCATCTTCCCCAACGCTGAAAGGAAGGCCGTCTTCGATAAGTTCTGGAGCGGTATGGACATCCACCGCAACAACGCCTTCAGCAGCGTTGCCATGGAAGCCGCCTACCGGGAGGGCGAGGAGTGGCTGGAACAGCTGCTGGAATACATCTCCGGAAACTTTGACTACGTCTGCGACTTCTGCGCCAAAAACATTCCCCAGATCAAGCCCAACTGTCCCGATGCCACCTACCTGATGTGGCTGGACTGCCGGGAACTGGGCATGAACAACGAGGAGCTTCGGGACTTCTTCATCCACAAGGCAAAGCTGGGCCTGAACGAGGGCCATACCTTCGGCCGCAGCCTCAGTGGATTTATGCGCCTGAACGCCGCCTGCCCCCGCTCCACCCTGGAAAAAGCCATGGCGCAGCTGAAAGAAGCTGTGGACAGCCTGTAGCCATTCCGCCATAGCCCTGGACGCCGGGGCGGTGGATGCCGCGTGTCAGTCCGTTGACATGGCGATGCAGGGCATATCCATTTCCAATATCCACGGAATCTAAGGGCTGGATTTCACCTTCAAGGTGCGATCCAGTCCTTGCCATATCATTTCGTCAGCGCATAGCTCATATCCAGCAGGAATTTCAGTTTCCCATCCTCCACGCTGCCGTCCAGCGCGAGGGTCAGCCAATGGGCTTTGTTCATGTGATACGCCGGGAAAATGCCCGGTTCCTCCCGGAAGGAACCGATGAGCCGTGGGTCACATTTCACATTCACCACCGAAAGGGTCCCGCCGCCGGAAAGGCCCAGTTTTTCTCTGGGAATGTCCAGAATGACAGCAAACCACTTCTGATTCCTGCTGTGGCGGAACACGGTGTTGGTGGGGGTACTCATCCACAGCTGCTCCCCGGATACGCTGTAGGTTTCGGTGATGTAAGCTTCCAATTCGGTTCTGTTCATCTCAGACTGTACTTCATTCCACTTTCACGTCTTCAGCTCTCTGCCGCAATAT
Source organism: Eubacteriales bacterium (assembly GCA_030539285.1). Taxonomy (GTDB): domain Bacteria; phylum Bacillota; class Clostridia; order Oscillospirales; family Oscillospiraceae; genus Faecousia. The sequence goes on along the minus strand of JAUNSH010000011.1, from coordinate 54,691 downwards.
TCACATCTGCCGCTGCTGCCCACCCGAAGACGGGTAGTCCCACCGCAGGAAGCGCATTGCACCTGGATGAACCCTGTTTCGTTCCCTTTTCCGTCAGAAAGAACCACGCAGGGCTGGCCCTCTTTCAACAGCGTACATCCGCACAGATACCCCTTGTCAAGCAAACGCTCCAGTTCAGAAACAATGGTATCAGGATCCTTCCCCGTCTGTTTTGCCATCTCGGCAATGGTAACATAGCCATCACGGTCGCACGCAAAGATGGCATTGTAGCGGTTCGCGGTTTCCGTCAGCCGCTTTCCCCTGTACCCGCTGAACCACAGCAGTGCGAAAGGGATCAGGCACAGCACATAAGTAAAAAAATACTGTCTCAAATCCTCATCTGTGATACCCAGCAAAATCCCCAAAAGGAAGAATACGCTCACAATTCCACCGATCACAACACGAAAACGGTATTTCCTAGCTTCTTTTGAAACAACTTTTTTGGATAAGTATTGGTCATTCATATTGCTGTTTTCAACTCCTTCCTGTCAATCAGGTCCCCAGCGTCGTGAAACCTCATATAAGTACCGATATTGTACCATATCATACGGGCGCTTTCAACGAGAAAACGCCTTTCTTTTTCATTTAGAGAACGCCCCGTCCGTGCCCGAAAACAGTAAGTATTGCTCATATTCCAATAGGCGAAGCTCAAAAATTGCTTGACAAAATCCGACATACGTGTTATAATTCCTTCGTTCTCGACGGATCTAGCTTGGTGCGCTGCGTCATGGCCAAGGGGTGTAGACATTTTCGCTGTGGATATATACGGTAGCCTGCGGTCGTGTGAGTGCACTTCCGATTGAGATGAGACCAGCAAAAACAGAATATGGGGGTATAGCTCAGCTGGGAGAGCGCTTGAATGGCATTCAAGAGGTCAGCGGTTCGATCCCGCTTATCTCCACCAAAAGTGTTGAAAACCATTGGTTTTCAACACTTTTTTCTTTTTATCCGAACTTTTTGAGGGATTTTTAGACCGCTTGAATTTCGCTCAAATTTGAAGCATTCAAGAGGTGTAGTTATGGCAAGAATCTCCATGCGAAATGTTCAGAAATCCACAGTAGAGGAATCACCTGTCCCCGGGTAGATGGAATCAGGCAGTAGCCCATATATTCCTGCAAGGTCAGAATGTCCTCCGGCTCCAAAAGTTCAGACAAAAACCGCAGCCAGACCTCCGGCCGGGGTGCGTCGGGATTGTAGGAGATAGGCAGGCGGTTCAGGCAGAAGTCCTTTTCCTCCGCAAACCTGCCATCCAGAAACAGGGTTCCGTTGGCGAGGAAGATACGATCCTGATACTTTTCCAACTCGCCCCGGTCGTAGCATTCCATACGGATTGCTTCCAGCAGGTTTTTAGCTTTTGTCACCAGCCCGCCGGTAAGGTGTTCCTTGATATCATCGAATACATCCCGCAGGAGCCGGTCCTTATCGGTGACGATGCCCTCCGTGGTGAAGAAGTCCTCCCCCTTACTGAGCAGGGGGTGCTGTTCCAGAAAGCACTGGCAGTATCGGTGCTCGATGATCTTCCCCTTGTCATCCAGCCATTCTCTTTCTTCCTGCACAAAATTGAAAAGCGTCTGAACCGTTACATCCGCCGCACCCTGACCTCAGAATCCAATTTTCGTTATGACCCGGAGGGGTTCCTGGAAATCAAGCTGTGCTGCATGATGTGTCTGCTTCAGCTTCTGCCGAAGTATGAACCGGGTAAGGACGCGGAGTTCATGACCTACGCGCACAACTTCATTTTCGATTCCATTCGGAATTATCAGATAGGAAAGGAAAGCTGGTCACTGTCCTCCCTGACCACCTACAAAAAAATCCGCACTGCCGCATGGATGCAGAACAATTTGGAAAACGCTGTGGGAGCCTTCATGGAGAAATTCAAGTGCAGGCGAAAAACCGCAGAACGATTTTTTCAGGAAGCCAACTGTCTGCACCGCCGGAAGGAGACGATCCTCCTGGATGACGAGGAGGAAGAACGGGATATACTGCCAGAGCTTGCCGGGGAAGAAGAGGACGATATGTTCGAAATCTTCTGGAACGGGATTCATGCGAATGCTGTCCGAAGAGCTTTTGACCGTTTGACCTCGGACGAAAAAGAGTACCTGCAAAGAAGAAACGCCATGTGCATGGAATGCGGCTGTGCCCGGCATATTTCCAACGCCGAAAGTTTCGATGATCTTGGTGCACACTTTGAACTCACCACCGCCAACGGCGCGGAGAAAGCATACCGCAAGGCTGTGGATCATCTGGCACGGCTGCTGGTGGAGGATAACGCCATCGGTGCCGTGACGATAAAGAAGAAACAGGTCATTCGGAGGAAAAAGAAAATCGCCGCCGCAGTCTACGAATACCAGGCAGACTACGACGGCGAGTGGGGTGAGATTGAAATTGATTTTGAAACGCACACAGGAAAAATTCTGTACATTGCAGAATTGGACACCACGCGCTCGCACAGATATGCGGCCAAAGCCATTGAAGAAATTCTCAGCTGCGACCTGAGTGATCTTCCGAAGCAAAAAACAATCGCGTTTCCAAAGTGACGAAGGACGCGTCGCTGCGGCTGGTTTGTTATACCTTTGGCTCCCCCGGTGATGCAGCTGCGCTCCAAGAATTTCTGCTGAAATTCTCTCCGCTCCGCCACACCACCTACACCCGAACAGGCGGATTTTGCTGAAAGAAAATCCCCAATTTCGCGCCCGGAGGGACGCAAAATCCGCCTGTTCTGTGGGTGGCTGAAAGCGCTTGTTCCCGCCCCGAACAACCCCTTTCAGCCACCCACGGTCGCCAAAGGTATAACACACTAGACTTTGCGCGCAAAGTCGTGTGCCATGAAACCCCGGTTTCTTTGGATTCTTCCGGCCACGGAGTGCTCTGCCCTCCTTTGGATTCCACCCGCCAAGGCAGCGCTGCTGCCTTTGGAAACCACTGCCAAGGGAACGCCGTCCCCTTTGGATTCCCCTGCCAACAGGGCGCTCCCCGCCCCTATTGGATGACCCAAGGCCAAAGGAACTGCCGTCCCTTTGGAATCCCAGCCCGTTTTGAAAGGAATACCCACAAAGGGAAAATGGTTTGTGGGCATTCCTTTCAAAACGACGGAATGCAGAAACCCCAGAGCTTCATCCTGGAAGGAGAGAAAGCTCTGGGGTTTTCCTGATAGGCTTGTTTGAAATCTATGCAGCCTGTCAGCGAGTCTCAGTATTCGTCAGAATCATCAGGCGACGGTTTTCTTCTGCTTCCGCGCGGCACGCCTTCTCTGGGTCCAATGGCTGACGGCTTCTACGATCCGAATGCCATACCGCAAAATCGGCTCCGTGGCGATCGCGAATACCACAAACAGCATAACGCACTCCATGGACATATGTTCCATGCCAAAAATATCTCCCAGCCAGATGCTGCAAATCAGAAGCCCCGCAATGCAGCCGACCCAGACGACCCAGCGCAGCAGATTCATTGGTCTGCTGATATTGTGGAGGATCATAAAGCCAACGATAGCCAGCAGCATGGTGCAGGCGGTGGAAATATCCGCTTCATTGACCCCGAACACTCTGCCAAAGATCACCAGCGCTCCCACCACGAGAAAATCCGTCAGTCCCGCGGGCAGGGCCTTCATCAAAACATTGGACAGGAACCGTCCGTGAATGGCATCCTCGTTGGGCTGAAGGGCCAGGAAAAAGCCGGGGATGCCGATGGTGAACATACTGATCAGGGACACCTGCGAGGGTTCCAGCGGGTAGCTCAGCATGAAGCAGGCGGAGAACACCGCCATGAGGAAGGAGAAAATATTCTTGACCAGGAACAGGCTGGCGGAGCGCTGGATGTTGTTGACTACCCGCCGCCCCTCCGCCACCACAGAAGGCATGGCGGAAAAGTCCGATTCCAGCAGCACCAGCTGGGAAACCTGAGCCGCCGCGTCGCAGCCCGATGCCATGGCAACGGAGCAGTCCGCGTCCTTCAGGGCCAGCACATCATTGACGCCGTCTCCGGTCATACCGACGGTATGGCCCTGGCTTTGCAGCGCCCGGACAAGCTGCCGCTTCTGTTCCGGCGTGACGCGGCCAAACACGGTGTATTGGGCCGCGGCCTCGGAAACCGCTTCCTCCGAATCCAGCGTGGAAGCGTCAATGTAGTTCTCCGCCCCCGGAATTCCCGTTTCCAAGGCGATCTGGGACACCGTCAAGGGGTTATCGCCGGAGATGACCTTAATGGCAACCCCCTGTTGGGCAAAATACTGGAAGGTTTCGGCTGCGTCCCGGCGGATGGGGTTGGTCAGCAGGATCAGTCCCATGGGGACCACGGGGTCTGTCAGAGCCTGCCCATCCAGCGTTCCGGTGTACTCCCCAAACAGGACAGCCCGGTAGCCATCGGCGCTATAACTTTCGATCAGGGGACGGAAGGCTTCATAGTCCTCCCGCAGCAGAAATTCCGGCGCGCCGAGGACGTAGGCCCCGTCGGAAAACGCCGCCCCGCAATACTTATATGTCGAGGAAAAAGGAAAAACCGCTTCCGCTTCTTTTGGGGATGGTGTTTTGAAAAAGCGCTTCATCGCCTGCATGGTCAGATTGCCCTCCGGCATAGCGTTCACCAGAGCGCTGATCTGGGCTTTCAGACCGGCCCCTTGGGTGGGGTCAAAGCCCTCCATAGGGATCACGCTGGTGACCTGCATCTGGTTTTCTGTGATGGTGCCGGTTTTGTCCACGCACAGCACATCCACTCTGGCAAGGGCTTCGATGCACTTCATATCATGCACCAGCACCTTCCGGGAGGCCAGACGCATGACGCTGACTACCAGCGCCACACTGGCCAGCAGGTACAGCCCCTCCGGGATCATGCCGATCACCGCTGCCACCATGGACAGGATGCTGTTTTGGAAAGAGGTGCCGGAGAGGACAAATTGCTGCACAAACAGGAAAACGCCGATGGGAACGATGAGAATGCCCACCATTCCGACCAGCTTATCCAGCGTTCGGAGCATCTCCGAGCGTTCCTTTTTATCCACAGCCTTGGCTTCCAGCGTCAGCTGGGAGATGTAGGAATTGGCCCCGACCCGTTCCAGCCGGGCATAGCATTCCCCGGAGACCACAAAGCTGCCGGACATCAGAAAGTCCCCCAGCTCCTTTCGCAGTTCGTCGGATTCGCCGGTCAGCAGGGATTCGTTGACCAGCACGCTTCCTTCCAGAAGGATGGCATCGGCACAGATCTGGTCACCGGCACGGAAGATCACAATATCGTCCAGCACCAGCTCCTCCGCCGGGATCTCCGCGATCTTCCCAGAGCGCACGACCTCCGCCTTTGGGGCATTCAGCATGGTGAGCTTGTCCAGCGTTTTCTTAGCCCGCACCTCCTGAATGATGCCGATGAAAAGATTCGCAACGACCACCGGCAGGAAGGTCAGGCTTCGCGGTGACCCCGCCGCAATGACCAGAATGGCAAGTATGGCAAAAATCAGGTTAAAGTAGGTAAACAGGTTGTCTTTTACGATCTGTTTCACAGTCTTCGATTCTGCCGCGACAGAATCGTTTTTCCATTCGCCGTCGATCCGCTCCTGCACCTGCTCCTGAGAAAGACCGGCGGCGATATCCGCCTGATAGCGCACAGGCGGCTCATAATTTGTTTCCTGATCGATCAGTTCTGTTTTTCTCTGTTTCATAAGCAGTCTCACAACCCAGTTTCCGTCATCCGGGGATCCGTCCGCGGCGATCACTTCCGGAAAATGCCCACGATCCATTTTTACCATAGTCCTCAATGCCGCCCCGAAAAAGCTGCGCGGCTTTTTTGCTGACCTTCATTTCCTCCGACAGATCCCGGCCGGTGAGGATCAGATCCACAATTCTCTGGATAAACAATTCCCTCATATTTTATCAGTAAAATAGTACCATATACAGGCGTAATTTGCAAGTCTGGATCAAAAACTGTCCTCTGTTCGGGACAGGATGGAGGAAGCATGGAGGGCGCTCCTGCGCACCGGGGCCTTCGCAATACCGCCGCGAAGCACCACAGCTTTCTTTTTGGGGAACAGTTTCCCATCTCAGGACCCGGCATTTGACACGGGATCCTCCTTCTGTCCCGCATTCCGCAAATCTCACTGAATTTCCCTTGACAAGGCCAAAGCACTCTTGCTATTATACTAAATGAAGCATAGATATCCGCCTTACGGTGTGACAATGATTGAGCAAATGGAGTCGATTCTGTGGAAAGCAGCGGGAAAAAAATGTATACGTTGAGCGACATTGCCAAGGAATTGGGGGTAAACAAAGCCACGGTATCCAAGGCGATCTCCGGCAAGGGGAATCTGAGCGCGGAGACCCGGAGCCGCATTCTGGAATTCATTGACCAGTGCGGCTATAAGCCCAACGCGGTGGCGCAAAGTCTTGCCAGAAACCGGACCTACAACATCGGGCTGATGATGCCGGATCAGGCCGGCGTCTTCGACAACGCGTTCTTCCGGGACTGTCTGAACGGCGTGTGCAAGGTGGCGTCCGCCAATCATTACGATGTTCTGATGGCGATGGACAACGAACGCACCACCCAAAATATCGCCCGGCTCATTGATAACCGCAAGATCGACGGCGTCATTGCCATGCGTTCACTTACCAAGTCCCCCATTGTAGGTTTTCTGAAGAAAAAACAGGTGCCCTTTGTGCTCATCGGCCCAAGCTCCGACAAAACTGTGCTTCGGGTCGATAACGACAATCACGGGGCCTGCCGGGAACTGACTGCCCTGCTGATCCGGCAGGGAGCGCGGAAAATGGCGCTGCTTGGAGGGGACGAAAACAACTGTGTCACCCACAGCCGTCTGCATGGCTTTCAGGAAGCCTGTGACCAGGCCGGGCTAAACCGGGATGAGCAAATGGTCGTTCTCAACGCCGTCAGGGAAAACCAGATCGGGGAAGCGCTTGACATTGCCCGGGAGCGGAATATAAACTGCGTTGTCTGTATGGACGACTACATCTGCAATCTGGTAATGGTGCACCTGCGGACCAACGGGATCCGCGTGCCCCAGGAAGTAAAGGTGGCCAGCTTTTACGACAGCATCCTTTTGGAACACAATATCCCGCCGGTGACCAGTCTGCACTTTGACGCGGTGGAGCTGGGCCGGAACGCCTGCCAAAAGCTGATCGACAGGCTTGATGGCAAGTCGGAGGAGAACTTCTGTGTCCCCGGCTACCAGATCCTTCTGCGGGGATCCACAAAATAGCATCGGGGCTGCAAGCTTGCAGCCTCGCTTTTTTACCCGGCAGGAAAGCGGCTGCCGCCAGAATAACGTGTGATAAAAATACTTTGTGGATTGTGAATAAAACATGAACCGCAATCTTGTGACTAATCCCGAATTGACAGATAAAGTTCTCAGGTATATACTGAAATCATAAGGCAACCGGTTGCCAACCGGCTGCAATGAAACAATTCGAGGAGGAAATCATATGAAAAAGCTGATCGCCCTGCTGCTTGCCGCGGTCATGGTGCTGTCTCTCGCCGCCTGCGGCGGAAGCGGTACGACTGCCGCGACCCAGGCCCCTGCCGCTGAAACCACTGCCCCTGCTGCCGCTCCCGCCGCGGCGGAGCCTATCGCTCTGACCCTGTGGGGCGCGGAAGAGGATCAGGCGCTGCTGGCCGAACTGGTCGGAAGGTTCGAGGCCCAGTATCCTGACCAGACCTTTGATATCCAGATCGGCGTGGAATCCGAGTCCACCGCCAAGGACACCGTCCTGACCGACGTGGAGGCTGCCGCCGATGTCTTTGCCTTCGCCAACGACCAGCTCAATGACCTGATCGCCGCCGGCGCGCTGCTGGCTCTGGACGGCGACATTGCTCAGGTCCTGCCCGCTTACGCGGATAAGACCATCGATGATGTGAAGGCCGCCAACGGCGAGGGCGCTGTAGCCGCGGCTTCCAAGGACGGCACGCTGTACGCCTTCCCCATGGGCGGCGGCAACAACTACTTCCTGTACTACGATTCCACCAAGGTCACCGCGGAACAGGCCCAGTCCTGGGACGGCCTGCTGGCCGCCGCTGAGGCCGCCGGCTCCAAGGTCGGCATGACCTTCGCCTCCGGCTGGTACAACGCCTCCTTCTTCCTGGGCGCCGGCTTCGTCACGGATATGAACGCTGACGGTACCACCGTTATGGACTGGAACGGCACCTCTCCCGACGGCTTTACCGGTATCGACGTGGTCAAGGGCATGAGCGCCATTGCCGCCCATCCCGGCTTCCTGGCCATCGCTGACGGCGACATCTCCAATCAGATCGCCTCCGGCGCTGTCTGCGCCGTGGTTTCCGGCACCTGGGACGCTGGCGCTGCCGAGACCGCTTTCGGTGAGGGCTACGCCGCCACCAAGCTGCCTACCTTCACCTGTGCCGACCAGCAGGTCCAGATGTCCTGCTACTCCGGCTTCAAGCTCATGGGTGTCAACGCCTACTCCAAGAACTCCGGCTGGGCCGTGCTGCTGGCTGAGTTCCTGACCAACGAGGAATCTCAGGCTTCCCGCTTTGAGGCCCGCCAGCTGGCCCCCACCAACCTGAAGGCCGCTGAAAACGATGCCGTCACCTCCAACGTCGCCATTGCCGCTTCCGCCGCTCAGGATGTTTACGGCTCCGTACAGAACGTGGGCGGTAAGTTCTGGGATCCCACTGCCACCTTTGGCCAGATGATCGCGAACGGCGAGCTGGCTTCCGCCGATGACGCGGCGATCCAGGCCGCTCTGGACACCCTGGTGGAAGGCGTCACCGCTCCCGTGGAATGATCCCATAAAACAATAATCCATGAAATGCTGCCCCATATGTGAAAGCATATGGGGCAGTTCAAAAGTAAGCCGATAATAATGAGAAAGGAAGCTCTCTATGGAAGCTAAGATCAGCGGACTAAGCAGGCTCGGCAGCGCCATATCCGGCTTCTTAGCGGTCATCGGCCGGTTCTTTGCGGAATTCGGCACAGCCATGGCAAAGGGTGATCTCTTTGTCAAGCTGTCGCTGATTCTCTGGGGCGCCGGTTATTTCCGCAGAAAGCAGTATGTCAAAGCTGTCTTGATGACGCTGCTGGAGATCGCGGTCATTGCCTTTACGCTCAATTTCGCCATGGCCTATGTGCCGAAGTTCGGCACCCTGGGCACCGTGCAGGCCGAGCAGGTCTTCAATATCCAGACCATGCAGTCGGAATGGAACGATTATGACAACTCCTTCATGATCCTGCTGTTCTCCCTGTTCAGCTTTGTGGTCTGGTTCGCGGCGGCAGTGGTGTGCCTGCGCAATGTGGTAAATGCTTACGAGCTGCAGAAGCAGGCTCAGTGCGGGAAACACATCAATACTTTTATTGAGGATGTGAAGGAATACTTCGACCGGAAGTTCCACATCACCCTGCTGACCCTGCCCGCGCTGGGCATCATCGTCTTTACCCTGATCCCCATGCTGCTGTTGATCCTGGTAGCCTTCACCAACTATGACCAGCAGCATATGCCGCCTACCAACCTGTTTACCTGGGTGGGCCTGAGCAACTTTGTGGCCCTGTTCGGCGGCAATATCACCTCCACCTTTGGCTATGCCTTTGTGCGGGTGCTGGGCTGGACCATTGTCTGGTCCTTCTTCGCCACCCTGACCACCTACTTTGGCGGCATCCTCATGTCCCTGCTGCTCAACAGCAAGCTGACCCGGGGCACCAAGATCTGGCGCACCATGCTGGTGGTCACCATTGCGGTACCCCAGTTCGTATCTCTGCTTCTGATGCGCAATTTCTTTGCCAACACCGGCATTATGAATACGATCTGCGCGAAGATCGGCCTGACAGGCTTCCTGCGGAGCATCGGCCTGATCTCCACCAGCTACATTCCCTTCCTGTCGGCTCCCATCTGGGCCCATGTGATGATCATTCTCATCAACATCTGGGTGGGCATCCCCTATCAGATGCTCATTGCCACGGGCGTCCTGATGAACCTGCCCACCGATCAGCTGGAAAGCGCCCGGATCGACGGTGCCAGCCCCTTCCAGATCTTCAAGTCCATCACCATGCCCTATATGCTCCAGGTCACCGGCCCGGCTCTGGTGACGGATTTTGTGAAGAACTTCAATAACTTCAACGTCATCTACCTGCTGACGCAGGACGTGTTCGTGACCACCAATCAGCTGATGGCAAACTCTCAGGCCAAGGAAGTGGATCTGCTGGTCACCTGGCTGTTTACCCTGACCCAGGATTACTACAACTATAAAATGGCATCCGTCATCGGTATCATGGTCTTCATCGTCTGCGCGGTCTTTACTCTGATCGGCTTCAACTTCATGATCAGCGGAGATAAGGAGGGGACTTATCAATGACAAATCGGAATACGGAAATGAACATGGATCTGAATGAAAAGGCCATTCTTGCCGGCAGAAAAAAGAAAAATCTCAGGATCTTTTTCCATAACGCCCTGATCTGTCTGCTGTGTGTCATCTGGCTGATCCCCATCGTGTGGCTGGTCCTCACCTCCTTCAGCGCCTATTCCGGCATGAACACCTCCACCTTCTTCCCCAGACAGTGGAGCGCCATCCATTATGTGAAGCTGCTGACTCCCGATACCGTCAACCAGTTTCCTGCCTGGTTCATGAACACCTTCAAGATCGCCTGCTGGACCTGCGTCATCTCCACCCTGTTCGTGCTGATGGTGGCCTACGCCATGTCCGTCATGCGCTTTAAGTCCCGGAAGGGTCTGATGAACTTCGGTGTGCTGCTGAATCTGTTCCCCGGTATGCTGTCCATGATCGCGGTGTACTTCACCCTGAAGACCTTCGGCCTGACCAACAGCCACATCGGCCTGATCCTGGTCTACTCCGCTTCCTCAGGCCTGGGATATCTGATCGCCAAGGGCTTCTTTGACACGGTGCCCCGCTCTCTCTGCGAGGCCGCCCGGCTGGACGGCTGCAACGAGGCCATGATCTTCTTTAAAATCGTACTGCCCACCTCCAAGCCCATCATCGTCTACACCGTTATCAGCAGCTTCCTGGTGCCCTGGATGGATTTCGTCTACGCGAAAATGATCCTGAACGCCGGTATTTCCGCCAACTACACCGTGGCAGTGGGCCTGTACCGGATGCTGGATAAGAGTCTGATCAATACCTACTTCACCCAGTTCTGCTGCGGCGGCGTATTGGTGTCCATCCCCATTTCCATTCTGTTCTTCATCATGCAGAAGTTCTATGTGGAAGGCGTCACCAACGGCGCTGTGAAGGGCTGACCCTGATTACCATTCCTTATCGAAAGGTTTTACTACATATGGATCAATTTGTTGTCAATATTATCCACCGCCCGGAGATGGTGCCGGAGTACGCGGAAAAGGTCACCGGCCAGGGCAAAGCGGAGGACATCGGCCGCAAGGCGCTGCTGACGGAAAGTCTGGATATTTTCAAGCTTCAGCAGCAGTGCGCCCACGAAAACGGCCTGAAAACCACCATCCAGATGACCTACGCCAGCCTGTTCAACGACGAGGCCGTGGCGCTTGCCAAGGAACACCACGCCGTCTACGGTGACGAGATCGCCCTGAGCCTGCTGGGCCTGCCCTGCGAGCAGTTCCGGGAAAAGTACAAGACCAAGGATTTCTGCATCTGGATGTTCTCCATGGAGGACAAGAAGGCCATCGTCCGGGATGTGTTCGGAAAATTCTATGAGCGCTTCGGCTTCTATCCCGAGTCCACCGGCTCCTACTATATGGACGCTGACCTCATTAACTTCATCAAGGCCGAGTATCCGTCCGTCAAGTGCGCCGTGGCCACCTGCTGGGAGGAAGGCCCCAAGGCCTACCACACCTGCAACAATTCCTGGTATACCTTCATGGACGGCGGCCCCTGGGCCCCCTGGATCCCCTCCAAGGCCAATACCCACGCCCCCGCTGCCAATGAGGAGGAGGATTCCGGCATCGTTGCCATCCCCCACCTGTCCCGGGATCTGCTGGCCTGCTATGACGGCAACGGCTCCAACTTCGGCACCCATCCCCAGAACGTGCTCCGGGGCATGATCTACGACACCCAGACCTGGGAGTACCCCTACCTGTATAACCTCATCGACCAGTACCGCAGCCTGGCTAAGTTCAACAACGGCTACGCCTACAACATGATGTTCGTCGGCCCCGGCTGGATGAACAAGATGGGACGCTGGGAAGCTCCCTACGAGCTGCTGAAAAAGTCCTACCGGGACGGCTGCGCCTACTACGGCCAGCTGAAAAAAGAGGGCAAGCTCATCGATATGACCATGTCTGAGTTTGCCGACTTCTACCGGCAGAAGAAGACCTACACCGAGCCGGAGTGCGCCCTGTGGCGGGACATCCTCTACGGCAGCAATAAGCAGCTGTTCTGGTACTGCGACCCCTTCATGCGGGCAGGTGTCAACATGGATCAGGGCGGCGCGATCTTCGACCTGCGGCCTTACGTTGCTAAACTGGAATGGCCTGTGGGCATCGGCACCCCCCATGTGCAGGATGCCAGCTATCCCTTCCTGATGCAGGAAAAGTACCGGGCGGGCTACTTCACCCACTACGCCGGCGAGGGCACCATCCGCAGCGCCAAGGTCTGCCGGGGTGGTGAGGAAGTGGATCTGTGCCTGTGCCGCACCAAGGCCCACTTCTCTCAGGAGGGCAAGAACCGCATCCTGACCCTGGACCCCGTGGAGATCGTGTTCTCCGACCTGACGGTAAAAATTCAGACCGTCATCACCTTTGCCGAGGGGGACAGCAGCATCCGCATTGACAGGAACATTCTGGAAATGTCCGACCCCAACGCGAATGTGACCATCAACGAATACATGGTGGGCTGCTACGGCACCACCGAGTACTCTGAGGACATGACCAGCCTGACTCTGGGCGTGGACGGCGAGACGATCGCCTATGAATATAAGTGCCGTGAGCTTTCCGCGAAAAATGCGGGAGAGGTCTGGTGCAAGCTGCCGCCCATTGAGACACGGGTATCCATGACCTGCCAGGGCCGGGACAGCAGCGGCTACATCAAGGAGGGCTACGCTTTCAGCCCCATGTTCACCCTGGGCTACACCGGCACCATCAAGGAAAAGGAGGTCTTCACCACATGGCTCAAGCTGCAAAAGGCAGACTGAACTACCGCTGCCCCTCCTGCTTCATGCGGGATCTGGACATCGATATGTTTTACGACGCCGAGAAGGAAGAATTCTATTGTATGCGCTGCCAGTTCGTTGGCTCTGAGGAACAGGTGCTGAAAATGAACGAGATGGTACGTGTCCGCTATAAGGACATGATGAAGCGCTTTCACGATTTTGAGGATTTCTCCGAATAATCCAGAGGTACGCTATGGAGCAATTGATCAAGGGCATGGACTTGTCCACCCTGATGGAAGTGGAAGCGTGCGGCGGCAAATTCTATGACGCTGGGCAGCAAATGGACGCGGTGGAGATCCTGAAAAACTACGGGATGAATCTGGTCCGCCTGCGGCTGTGGAACGATCCCTACAGTGAAGATGGCGTTCCCTACGGCGCGGGCACCAACGATCTGCCCCGGACCATCGCCATGGCAAAGCGCCTGCGCTCTGCCGGCATCGACTGGATGTTGGATCTCCACTACAGCGATTTCTGGGCGGACCCCGGCAAGCAGACCATTCCCAAGGCGTGGAAGGGTTTGCAGCCGGAGGATCTGGCCCGGGCGGTTTATGATTTCACGGTTTCCACGCTCAACAGGCTTTCCGCCGAAGGGGTGCTGCCGTCCATCGTGGCGGTGGGCAACGAGCTGACCAATGGACTGCTGTGGCCCCATGGAAGAGTGCCCAATTTTGAGAATATCACCCTGTTTCTGAACGCGGGCATCCGGGCAGTCCACAACGCAGTCCCCGGTGCAAAGACCATGATCCATCTGGACAACGGCGGCAACAACGAATTATACCGCAGCTGGTTTGACAGCTACTTTGCACATGGTGGCATGGACTTTGACTATATTGGCCTGAGCTACTATCCCTTCTGGCACGGGAGCATGGACGATTTAAAAAATAATATGCACGATCTGGCCTGCCGATATGGCAAGGACCTGATCATCGCCGAGGTCTCCACGGGCTTTACGCTGGAAGACTACGCCCAATATGAACAGCTGGAGCCATCCATGCGCAAGGGCATGGCCACAAAACCCGCACTGACGGAAAAGGTGCCCTACGACATGAGCCCTGAGGGGCAGAGCGTCTTTATGCGGGATATTATGGAAACCATCCGGGGCGTTCCCGGCGGTAAGGGCAAGGGCTTTGTCTACTGGGAGCCGGCCTGGATCCCCGTACCCGGCTGCGGCTGGGCCAACGACGCGGCGCTGGCCTATACCGGCGAAAAAGGCCCCGGCGGCAACGAGTGGGCCAATCAGGCGCTGTTTGACTACGACGGCAATGCCCTGTCCGCCCTGAAGACCATCCGCGACTTTCCGGGAGGAACGCTATGAGTGATCTGCGGGACAGAAGAAAGCTTCCCCATATTGAGGTAAACGCCGCCACACTCAAATGGTACGGCTGCGCCACCATGCTGTTCTATTCCATCAGTATGTCGGTGATCCAGAACGGGCTGCTCCATGTGAATCAATATACCAGTTTGGAACTGCGGGAGTTGATGCTGGCAGACCCGGAGCGGATGGTGCTGTCCTCCTGGGCGGCGGTATTCCAGCTGCTGGGGGGACTGGCCATTCCGGTGTTCGCCTTCCTTATGGTGGAGGGCTTCCTGCACACCCGCAGCTGCAAAAACTACCTGCTTCGCATGGCGGCCTTCGCGCTGATCAGCGAAATTCCCTTCGACCTTGCCATGTCCGGCAGGGTATTCGACTGGACGGGCCAGAATCTGCTCTTTACCCTGACCATCGGGCTGGTCATGCTCTATGGGCTAAAACTGTTCGACGCTGGGAAGGGCATGAAACTTCTGATCGTCTTTGCAGCGGTGCTGTGGAGTATGCTGATGAAGACCCAGTTCGGGGTCTGCATGATTTTGCTCATCGCGGTGTACTATCTGCTGAAGGACAATCAGGCCAAGCTGTGGATCGGCGGCATCATCAGCCTGATATACGTCACCGGCCCGGTGTCCAATTTCGTTCTGAAGCGGTATGATCATCAGCTGGGAAACTATCCGGGCAAGTATCTGTTTTATATCCTATACCCTGCCCATCTTTTGCTCCTTGGCCTGATCACATACGTGATCGCCTGAAACCGTCAGTGTCAGCTTTGCAATTCAGACTGCCAAACAGGCGAAATACGTAGGGGGCGATGCCCACATCGCCCCTTTGCGGATGTTCCGTATTCGCCAAAGTGCGGCAGGTGTTGCAAAATTGTACCGCGGGCCGATGTAGGCACCGGCCCCTACGGTGAGAAGAAACATACCTTTCTCGATACACTGAATCAGCTTTGCTGATTTCCTTCCTAAAAAGCGGCAGATCCGTTCAGCAGCCGGGTCTGCCGCGATTTTCTTACGGAGAAATGTTATGAAAACTGAAAAAATCTATTTTGGCGCGGCCTATTATGATGAATATATGCCCGTATCCCGTGTGGAGGAGGATATGCGCCTGATGAAGGAAGCGGGCATGAACGTCATCCGCGTCGCGGAGTCCACCTGGAGCACCTGGGAGCCGCGGGACGGAGAATTTGACTTTTCCAGCCTGCACCGAATGCTCCGGGGCGCAAAAAAATACGGCATCGATGTGATCGTGGGCACGCCCACCTACGCCATCCCCCCATGGCTGGCACGAAAATATCCGGACATTCTGGCGGACACCCACGCCGGGCCATCGAAATACGGCCACCGGCAGAATATGGATATCACCCACCCCGGCTACCGCTTCCACTGTGAGCGCATCATCCGGGCGCTGCTTGAGCAGGTGCAGGAATATGACAACGTCATCGGCTTCCAGCTGGACAACGAGACCAAGCCCTATGACACCTGCGGCCCACGGGCACAAGCGTTGTTCAAAAAATGGCTGATGGACAAATTCGGCAGCGTGGAAAACCTGAATCAGGCCTTCGGCCTTGCTTATTGGAGCAATTGCCTGGGCTGCTGGGACGACCTGCCGGATGTCCGGGGCACCATCAACAATTCACTGGCGGCGGAATTTGAAGCCTTTCAGCGGAATCTGGTGACGGAATTTCTGCTCTGGCAGCGCGCCATCGTGGACGAATACCGCCGCCCGGAACAGTTCGTGACCCACAATTTTGACTACGAGTGGCGGGACTATTCCCACGCCCTCCAGCCCGACGCGGATCAGTTCCAGGCGGCGGAAGCTGTCACAGTGGCGGGCTGCGACATTTACCACCCCACCGCCGCCTATCTCACGGGCGCGGAGATCAGCTTCGGCGGCGATCTGGCCCGGGGTTTAAAACACGGACAGAATTTCTTCGTGCTGGAAACCCAGGCCCAGGGGCCTGTGGGCCGCCTGCCCTGGCCGGGCCAGCTGCGCCTGCAGGCCTTTGCCCACCTGGCAAACGGCGCGAATATGGTGGAATACTGGCATTGGCATTCCATCCACAACGCCATCGAATCCCACTGGAAGGGCGTTCTCAGCCACGATTTCACCCCCGGCGCGGTCTATCAGGAGGTAAAGACCATCGGCGCGGACTTTGCCCGGATCGGTTCCCATCTGGTGAATCTCAAACGGCACAGCGAGGTGGCGTTCGTTGTTTCCAACCGCAGTCTCACTGGTTTGAAGCACAGCTATGCCTTTGCCGGCCCGAATTACGGAGATATTCTTCGCTGGCTGTACGACGCGTTTTTCCGGCTGAACATCTCCGTGGACATTGTGGACGACAGCGTTCGGGACTTTTCCGCTTACAAGCTGGTGGTCACGCCGGGGCTGTACTGCACCGAAGATTCCCTTCTGGAAGCGCTGAGAGAATACGTAAAAAAAGGCGGTCACCTGCTGTCCTCCTTCCGCAGCTTTTTCTGCGACGAAAATGTAAAGATCCGCACATCCTGCCAGCCGGGAGGATTGACGGATGTCTTCGGTATGACCTATGACAATTTCACGGTTCCTGTGGAGGTACCGGGGGCCAGGGAGTGGATGGAGCTGCTCCGCCCGGAAAATGCCCAGACCCTTCGGCATTATGCGCACCCGGCCTATCAGGACTATGCCTGCGTGACCCATCACCGCTTTGGAAAGGGCAGCGCCGCCTACATTGGTACAATGCTGGAAGACAGGGAACTGGAACGCCTGCTGACCGAACTCCTGCCGAAAATGGGGATCGGGGTCCCGGAATACCGTTGGCCTTTGATCATCAAGGAGGGAACCAACGGCCAGCAAAAGAAGGTGCGGTATGTTTTGAACTACTCCGCAAAGGAAAACCAGTACCGTGCTCCTGAAAACTGCCGGGAACTGCTCACGGACCGAAAAGTCCGCCGGGGCGAGACGCTGGACATCGCCCCGTGGGGTTTGGCGGTATTGGAGTGACCTGATATATGGAGCGTACCATAAAGGAAACGCTCCTCACCTCCAACGCTTCTTTTCATTCCTCCGCAGGTTCCTTTTTTGACAGCCCCCTTTCTTTTTAGCGCAAACGGTGGTATGATAAGGGGCGAAAAATCGACAGAAAGCAAAGAAGGTCATCACTATGAAAACCAAACTGCTGGTCATAAACCCCGGCTCCACCTCCACCAAGGTAAGCTACTTTGAAGACGAAACCAACGTATACACCGAAAGCATCTTTCACGACGCCCCGGAGCTTCTGAAATACCCCACCACCAACGGCCAGATGCCTATGCGCAAGCAGGTGATCCTGGACTTTCTGCAAAAGCACGGCATGACCCCCGCCGATATCGACGTATTTGTGGGCCGGGGCGGCTGCGCTTATTCGCAAAAATCCGGCGTGATGGAGATTGATGGGCGGCTGGTTGCCGACACCGCCGACGATAAGGGCGGCAGCGACCACCCGGCGAAGCTGGGCGTCATGCTGGCCTACGAGCTGGGCACCGAATACGGAAAGCCCATGTATACCGTGAATCCCACCAATGTGGACGAGCTGTGCGGCTGCGCCCGGCTCACCGGCATCGCGGGGCTGTACCGCCGTGCCCAGACCCATGTGCTGAACCAGAAGGGCATCGCCGCCATCCACGCGAAAAAGCTGGGGCGGCGCTATGAAGACCTGAACCTGATCGTCTGCCACGTGGACGGCGGCATCACCATCACCGCCCACAAACAGGGCCGCATGATCGACAGCACCGAAGGTGCCGGCGGCGACGGTCCCTTCACCCCCACCCGTCTTGGCTCCATCCCGGTGATGGAGGTGCTGCAATATCTGGACGAGGGCCACACCACGTCTGAAATGCGGGCCATGCTGTCCCGCTCCGGCGGCTTCGTCAGTCACTTCGGCACCTCCGACGCATCGAAGATCCACGCGCTGGTGGAGGCCGGGGACGAGAAGGCAAAAACCGTCTGGAACGCCATGATCTACCAGCTGTGCAAATCCATCGGCGGTATGGCCGCGGTGCTGGAGGGCAAGGTTGACGGTATTCTGCTCACCGGCGGCCTGATGCGTTATGACGACATTCTGGTGGGCGTGGAATCACGCTGCGGTTGGATCGCTCCCATCACCTCCTACCCCGGCGAATGCGAGCAGGAAGCCATGGCGCACGCGGTTCTGGAAGTCCTCTGTGGACAGCGGCAGGCGAACCGCTACACAGGTACCCCCGTATTCCAGGGCTTTGACTGGGAAAAATAAACTTTTTTGTCCTCCGAAACAAAAATGGCATTTTTTGCGTTTCGCAAAAGGCTGTGCTTTTGGCCCATATATTATAATATAATAGCCAAAGGAGCAGAGTGAAACCCGCAGATATCTGTGCATTCTGCTCAGTATTTTGTGAGGAGGAATCCATTATGACCGGTCTACCCCTAATCATCGTGTTTATTCTGGCAATCGTGGCAATGATCGTCGCAATCTCCCGGTACAAGGTCCATCCCTTCCTGTCCATCATGAGCGTCTCCC
Source organism: Eubacteriales bacterium (assembly GCA_030539285.1). GTDB lineage: Bacteria > Bacillota > Clostridia > Oscillospirales > Oscillospiraceae > Faecousia. The sequence continues at coordinate 35,749 of JAUNSH010000011.1, read as the reverse complement.
TGATTCTGGCACTGCTGGCGGGCATCCCGCTGGGGGATATCGCGGGGGTCATCGGTGCCGGCTTCTCCGGTACCTTCAGTTCCATCGGCATCGTTATCATTCTGGGCGCCCTCATCGGCTCCATTCTGGAGCAGACCGGCGCCGCCCTGAAGCTGGCGGATATGGTCGTCAAGCTGGTGGGACAGAAAAACCCGGAGCTGGCCATTGAGCTGATGGGCTGGGTGGTATCCATCCCCGTGTTCTGTGACAGCGGCTTCGTCATTCTGGATCCCATCCGCCGTGCCATGGTCCGCCGCACTCAGGTATCCAGCGTCACCATGACCGTGGCCCTGTCCGCCGGCCTGTATATCTCCCATGTGCTCATTCCCCCCACTCCCGGCCCCATTGCCGCCGCCAATACCCTGGGCATCGGCAATAATCTGCTGCTGGTCATGGGCATGGGCGCTGCCGCCTCCATTCTGCCCCTGATCGCGGGACTGTTCTTCGCCAAGTACATCGGCAAAAAGGTCAAAAGCGCCGACGAGATGGGTGACTCCGCCCAGACCGCCAAGACTTATGAAGAGCTGGTAGCCGGATTTGGAAAGCTTCCCGGCGGTTTCAACGCCCTGGCCCCCATCATCGTCCCCATCGTGCTGATGGCTCTTGGCTCCATCGCCTCCATGGCTGGTTGGACCGGCATTGCCTTCGACCTGTTCGACTTCCTTGGCAAGCCCGTCATTGCCCTGACTGTCGGCACCATCTGCGCCGTCATTCAGCTGGCGACCGCCAAGAAAATGGATACCTTCTACGAATTGACGAACAACACACTCAAGGTCACCGGCCCCATCCTGTTCGTCACCGCCGCCGGGGGCGTGCTGGGCAAGGTCATCGCTTCCAGCGACATGGTAAATTACATCACCGGCCACGCCGCCGTCCTTGGCTCCGTGGGCATTTTCTTCCCCTTCCTGCTGGCGGCCATTCTGAAATCCGCCCAGGGTTCCTCCACCGTTGCCATCACCACCACTGCCGGCATCGTGGCTCCCCTGCTGGGTGCCATGGGGCTGGACACCCCTGCCAAGGCCGCGCTGACCGTCATGGCCATCGGCGCAGGCTCCATGACCGTGTCCCACGCCAACGACTCCTACTTCTGGGTGGTGACCAACTTCGGCCAGATGACACCGGAGCAGGGCTACAAGACCCAGACCATGATGACGCTGGTCCTAGGCCTGTCCGCCATTGTGGGCATCTTCCTGCTGAATCTGATTTTCTGATACTATTCGCCGAACTGCGTTCCAAGGAACTGTCCGTATTTGAAGTACTGAAAGAAAACAACGCCTACCACGCGCTTGCGCAGGTCGGCAGTCTGATCATCACCGGACCCACGGGCACCAACGTCAACGACATGGCGGTGGCGCTGTGGACGGATAAAAAAGGGAGATGTCGGCAAAACCGGCATCTCCCTTTCGCTTTTTTGTTAATCTACTTCCACTACGCCATTTTCCTTCACGGTCACGGTCATTCCGTCCTGAACGTAATTCAGGAACTCCTCGCCAAGGCAGTCGATGACGGGCATGGACACATCGCTCAGCCACACGTCCTGCAAAATGGCACCTGCCGCCGCCAGCGAGTCTATCGGCTCGGAAAACAGCATACAGGCCGGCTGCCGGTGCATGGAGCAGGCGCAGTACAGCACCAGTCCGCCGGTGGTGGAGCCGATGGTTCTGGGCAGGCACAGGGCCTTTCCCGCCATCTGCTTGCCGTAGAGATCGGGGTTATTCTGGTCGCCGCAGGTGGCCTTTTTGTCGCCGAACTGCAGGGCCTTCTGGAAAGAGGCCAGGGTGTTGAGGCCGCCGTGGGACACCAGCGCGGGGGCGCTGACGGTTCCCTTTGCCACGACCCGTCCGGTAAATTGCTTCATATCAGTTGCCTCCCTTCGTGATCTGGGCCAGAATTTCGTCATCGGTGTAATAGCGGGCGCTGGTGTAGGTGCGCAGCTTGTTGCTGGAGGTGATGACGGGCATCTTGGCGCTCAGGGGGTTATTCATGTACATCAGCGGGCAGATGTAGGACAGGATAACGCCGGTCTCCTTCAGCCGGGCGGCATAGGGGGTGGCGTTGAACTTTTCGATGACAGCGGGGGCGGCGGTGAACACTGTGGGAATGACCACCTTCTTGTTCCCGGCAGCTTTCAGACCCTGCTCCACCCGCTCCGTCCAGTCGATGAGCTGGTGCAGACTCATGTGGGGGCAGCCCATGAAGCACAGCTTGGGGGTGGCCTCCTTGTTCTTCCAGATCACAGGGTAGGAATCGTACACCCGCTTCAGTTCCGCGTCGTCGATGACGTAGACCTGCGCGTCGGGGAGGATCAGGTCTTCGCCCTGCTCAACAGCTTCCGGGGTGATGCCCGCCACGTGGTACAGGCCCACCGCGCCGTTGGAAGCGGTAGCCGCGCCCATGTCTTTCAGATACGCTTTGGCGTCGTCGTCCAGGGACCCCAGCCACTTGTCCAGACCCTTGATGTAGGGCACGTCCTCCATGACCTTCATGCCGATGGCGGAGCCAAGAAGCTGGGCTTCCGGCTTCTTGGTGGTGCGGACCTCCACGATCCACTTGGCCTTCCGGCCCTCGTCGGTCAGCAGGCCGAACCGGGGCACAAAGCCGCAGATGGCACCCATCAGGTCGATGATGCCGGAATTCCGGTTGCACCGGGCCGCCAGCACGGAGTTGGCATAGACCACGGCGGAGGATTCAGACCATGAGAGGATGTCGCCCTTACCCGGGGTGTTGCCCACCTCGTCCATATAGCAGGTGCAGGTGAAAGCGTCCTTCTCCATCAGGCCCAGCTTTTGCAGCTGATCTTCATAAAAATCCTGCTTGCTGTACATAAAGTGGTTGAAAATGATGTTCTGCAGGAAGCTGCTGGGCACGTTTTTGTCCAAAGGCCGGGGATCGGCGGAGAATTTGGTGCCGGAGACGGCGCCCTCCGCGATGAGCTGATCCATCAGCTCGTACACCGGGGTCAGAGCCTTCAGGCCGAAGGACGTGACCAGATGGTTATATTTCCCCGTCACGGGGATCATGGCATCGGCATCGTAAAGCTCGCCGTAGCGCACCAGCGTCTCCATAACCTTCGCCATGGTTTCGCCCCGGCTGCCATTCAGTATTTCCTGTTGTTCCTGTGTCAAAAGCATTGTTTTCCTCCTTATTTGATGGCCATAGCGACCTCATAGGCCCGCCAGATCACGCTCTTCAGATTGCCCACCTTCCGGCAGTCGCCCACCAGATGGACCTTGCCGCCCTCCTTGGCAATGGGCGCGGGCAGATAGCCTGCCGAGCAGATCACGCTGTCGCAGGGGATCTCCACCTCGCCGTCCTTGCCGGTGCAGAGGATGCTTCCGTCCTTCACTTCCTTCAAAGTGGTTTCCAGATACACCGGCACCTCGTGCAGGGCGAACCACTCCCGCAGGTAGGAGCTGTTGGCAAGGCACACGCCCTTCTGGGATACCAGATCGTCCTTCATTTCCACGATGGTCACTTCTTTGCCCTGCAATGCCAATTCGTAGGCAATTTCCGACCCGGTCAGGCCGCCGCCGATGACCGCGACTTTTTGTCCCACCGGGGTGCCCGTGAGGTATTCGCAGGCTTCGACCATTTTTTCATGGCCCGGTACGCCCCGCAAAACTCTGGGGGTGGAGCCGGTGGCGACAATGACCTGCTGACCCGCAAAGGCGGACAGATCAGATACTTCCTCGCCGAAGTGGATTTCCACATGGAGCTGTTCCATCTGCCGGATGTACCATGCCAGCAGGTCACGAAGCTTTCTCTTGTAGCTCTCCGCGCTGGCGGCGATGAAGGTGCCGCCCAGCTGATCGCTCTTTTCGTGGATGATCGGCTTGTGGCCCCGCAGAGCCAGTACCCGGGCCGATTCCATACCGCCGATGCCGCCGCCGATGATATGGACGGTCTGGGGATTTTCCGTTTCCTTGATGTAGTGCTTGTCCCACTGCATGGTCTCCGCGTTGACGGCGCAGCGGGCCAGATGCAAAGAGTCCATCAGATTCTGATCGTTGGGCACGCCCTTGTAGTGGCACATATTGAAGCAGCCGTTGTGGCACAGGATGCAGGGACGGATGTCCTCGGGACGCCCTTCCATCAGCTTGGTGATCCAGGCCTGATCGGCCAGGAAGTTCCGGGCAAAGCCCGCACCGTCGATCTCCCCGGCGGCAATGGCATCGGCAGCAACCTCCGGCACCATGCGTCCCGCGCAGACCACCGGGATATCCACAAACTTCTTGATGTGCTTCACATCCTCCAGATTGCAGTTTTCCGGCATATAGATAGGCGGGTGGGCCCAGTACCAGGCGTCGTAGGTGCCGTTGTCGCAACTCAGCATATCGTAGCCCGCGTCCTGTAAGAATTTCGCCGCGATTTCGGACTCCGCCATATCCCGGCCCGCTTCCACATAATCCTCGCCGGGCAGAGCGCCCTGCCGCATTCCCTTGGTCTTGGACACCACACTGTAGCGCAGGGACACGGGGAAATCCTGACCGCATTCCGCCTTGATGGCCTTGACGATCTCCGCCGCGAAGCGGTAGCGGTTTTCCAAAGAGCCGCCATATTCGTCGGTACGCTGGTTGACATATTTCAGGGTGAACTGGTCAAGAAGATATCCTTCGTGCACCGCGTGGACTTCCACGCCGTCCACCCCGGCTTTTTTGAGAAGGGCCGCGCTTTTGGCGAAGGAATCGATGATCTCCTGGATCTCCGCCTTCGTCATCTCCCGGGAGGGCAGCTTATCCGACCAGCGGTTTTCCGAAGGGCTGGCGGAGGCGGTGATCTTGTCCAAATCCATAATGGGCTTGGACAGCACCCGCAGGGCCTTATTATTGTACAGCGTCTCCATCATTTCGCTGACGGTGAAGGAGCGTCCGAAGCCGGCGGTGAGCTGAACGAACAGCTTGGCCCCGGTCTTGTGGAATTCCGGCATCCATCTTGCCAGATCGTCATACATTTTTTTGTTCTTGTGGAGCCACTGGCCGAACATGGGGTTGTACACCGGCTGGCAGCCGGGCAGCACAAGACCCACATTGTTTTTCGCCACCTCCATCAGAAATTTCGCGCCGGCCTTGTCAAAGTGGTTCACTTCCATCCAGCCGAACAGGTCTGTTCCGCCCATGGAGGTCATGACGATTCGGTTCTTGATCTCCACATTGCCAATTTTCCAGGGGGTAAACAAGGGGTTTAGTCTTTCATCCATAAACAAATCCTCCTGATTGTCTTTATTGTCTCAGCTTCAGCCTATGCGCCCTGACTCCCCTTTATTATAGTTCTCATTTTGTCTCCCGTAAACTGTTTTTTTCGAAAGCCACGCAAAGGCAAAAGCTCCTGACGTACGAATGCGCAAGCGTCAGGAGCCTTTTGGATTCATTGTGCTTTCCGGGTCTGTCTCTGCCGCTGAGGAAGGGTCACGGTGATTTGCAGACTGCCATTTTCCGGCTGGGAAGCATGGATTTGACCGTTGTGGGCGGCGGCAATGGCGGCGGCAATAGACAGCCCGATGCCGTGCCCGCCGGTTTGGGAATTCCGTGAAGGGTCCGCGCGGTAGAAGCGCTCAAACAGGCGGTCCAGATCTCCCTCCGGCAGAGGGACGGCGGAAACATTGCGGACCGTCAGCTTCAGCTGCTTCGCGTGTTTGCACAGAGAAAGCCCAATGGCGGTCCCCTCCGGGGAGTATTTCAGGGCGTTGTCCAGCAGAATGCCGACGAGCTTGGCGATGGCTTTTTCATCCGCTTCCATAGAGAGCATGGGCTGGACGGTGATCTGCAGCTCCTTCCTCTGTGCCTGGGCCAGAGTATGGAAGGACTGGGCCGTCTCCGCAACCACATCGGAGACCGGGATCTCCAGCAGCTCCATCGGTGTTCCGCCCTCCTCCATCCGGGCAAGGCTCACCAGGTCGCTGGTCAGGTTCGTCAGCCTGCGGACGTTGCTCTGGATATCCGCCAGCCATTCGTTTTCCCCCAGCTCCATTTCCAGCACGTCGGCGTCCGCCTGAATGATGGTCAGAGGTGTCTTGATCTCGTGCCCGGCGTCGGTGATGAACTGCTTCTGCTTTTCATAGCTTTCCGCGAAGGGACGGACGATCCTGCCGGAAAAATAGACCACAACGGCAAAAATCAGCAGCAGGCCCACGGCGGAAAGCAACACACTGGTCAGCAGAAACTGCCGGAAGGAGCTGATCTCCCGGCCGCAGTCCAGAAACCGGATGCGGACGGTATCCCCGTCAGACAGCCTGCTGTACCGATAGATGCTCTGAAAGCCGGTATCCGCTTCCTTAGTGAAGACCTTGGCGGCAAGAGCGCTGACCTCGTCACTGGCCATGATGGCCCCGAGGGGGATCTGGGTATCCAGCACCTGGCCATCCTGGGACATGATCACAGAAAAGAAGCGGACGTAGTTGTGCTCATCCGGGGAAAACTGGCTGAACAGCCCGTTGGCCTCTTTTCCCGGATTGTTCAGTTTTTTGTCCACGCGGCCGAGGTTTTCCCCGCTCAGCACCCTGTCCGCCTCCGCCACGATGCCCCGGTAGCTGGCAAGATCGATGCCGCCCACCAGCACAACCAGCACGGTCAGCAGCGTTGACATGGCTAAAATGATAAAGCGGACGCGTAATTTCTGAATCATGGCTGCTCCTCCAGAAGGTAGCCGCCGTTGCGCACCGCTTTGATGACAACATTGGCGTTTAAAGCGGTCAGCTTTTTGCGAAGATAGGAAATGTAGACCCAGACCACGCTTGACTCCACATTGGAGTCAAGTCCCCAGATCTTTTCCAGAAACCGGTCCGAGGAGATCAGCTGCTTTGGATTTGCCAGCAGCAGCTCCATCATCTGATACTCCTTATTGGCCAGCCGGAAGCTGCCGAAGGGGGAACTCAATTCAAAATTGGTCCGGTTCAGCGTAATATTGCCCATGCTCAGGGAGGCGTCCACGGCCTTGTGGGTTCTGGTCATGGCCCGGATCCGGGCCAGCAGCTCCTTGGTGTCGAAGGGCTTGGTCAGATAATCATTGGCCCCCAGGTCCAGCCCCAGCACCTTGTCGTCAATTTCCGCCCTGGCGGTGAGCATCAGCACCGGGACGGTATTCCCGTTGGCGCGCAGCGTTTTCAGAACGGAGATCCCATCCAGCTTCGGCATCATAATATCTAAAATAACCCCGTCATAGTCCCCGTTTTCCAGATATTCCAGCGCGGTCTTCCCATCGTACACGGCATCCACGCTGTAGCAGTTTTTCTCCAGAATATGGGTGATGGCCCGGGACAGGGAGCGTTCATCCTCAGCGAACAGCAGTTTCATCGTCCATTCCTCCTTTTGCCCCATTTTACAATGTTAACATTAACTATAGCTTAAATTTGCGGGTAAGTAAAGCGAGGGAGTTTTGAATTATTTATGTCCTTAAGGTTCGCTTAGGGTTGGTGTGCTAAGCTTACTCCATCAAAGGAGGAATCCATGATGTCTTATCAATCGGTTTTCAGCCGGTACGAGCTGAAATATTTGCTGAACCCGGCACAGAAGAAACAGGTCCTCGATGCCATGCAGCCCCATATGAAGCTGGATGACTACGGACGGACCACCATTCGCAACATTTATTACGACACCCCCAGCTACCGCCTGGTGCGGCAGTCTCTGGAACGGCCCGCCTACAAGGAGAAGCTGCGCATCCGCAGCTACTGCCAGGCAGACCCCTTCAGCCCGGTGTATGTGGAGCTGAAAAAGAAGTACGACGGCGTGGTGTACAAGCGCCGCATCGGTCTGCCGGAAAAGGAGGCCATGGCGTGGATCAGCGGCTCCATGCCCTGCCTGCGGGACGAACAAATTGTCCGGGAAATCGACTATTTCCGGGACTTTTACACCGGTTTGGAGCCGAAGGTGTTCCTGTCTTACGAACGGGAAGCCTATTTCGCGCTGGATGGCTCGGACTTCCGGGTGACTTTTGATGAATCCATCCTCAGCCGCCAGCGGGACCTGTCCCTGTGCAGCGGCGTGTGGGGCACGCCCCTGCTGAAGCCGGGCCAGACCCTCATGGAGATCAAGTGTTCCGGCGGCATCCCCCTGTGGATGACTGCTGTGCTGTCTGAGCAGAAGATCTACAAAGCATCCTATTCCAAATATGGCACCGCCTATCAAACCATGGTTTACCCATATCTACAGGGAGGACGCAAATATGCTTGACTTTTTCTTTCAGGGACTGTTTAATACGGACATTTCCGGCGTGATCTCCTTCGGAGATTTTCTGCTGTGCATGGGCTGTTCCCTGCTCATCGGCCTGATTTTGGCTTTCAGCTGCCGCTATCAGGGGCGGTACACCAAGAGCTTTCTGGTGACGCTGATGCTCCTGCCTGCCGTGGTCTGCATCATCATTATGATGGTCAACGGCAGCGTGGGGGCAGGCGTCGCGGTGGCAGGGGCCTTCAGTCTGGTACGGTTCCGCTCCGCGCCGGGGACCGGTCGGGAGATCACCATGCTGTTCCTGGCTATGGGCGCTGGACTGATCGCGGGCATGGGCTATCTGGCCTTCGCATTGCTGTTCACCCTTCTCATGTCCGTGATGAATGTGGTATACAATCATTTGGACTTCGGCGAAAAGCGAAACAGCGAACGCTACCGGACGCTGTCCATCATGATCCCGGAAAGCCTTGACTACAGCGGGGTCTTTGATGAGGTGCTGCGCCATTACACCACGGACTACACCCTGACCCGGGTAAAGACCACCAACATGGGAAGCATGTTCCGCCTGATCTATGACCTGACCCTGCGGGAGGGCATCAGCGAAAAGGAACTGATCGACCAGCTGCGCTGCCGGAACGGGAATCTGGAGATCATGCTGTCCTGCCAGGAAACGTCCCCGGCAGAGCTGTAAGGAGGCAAGTAAATGAAGATCCTCAGTCTGATCCTCTGCGCTGCGCTGCTCCTGTCCGGCTGCGCATCCGGCAGCGAGGCCGCTGTGGCGACTGTGACCGTTGGGGAAACAGCGCCCACCGTCGTTTCTGTGGAAGAAACGGCTCAAGCGGAGGAAACCGACGTATTCAGCGACCGTGACCTGAACGCTTCCTATTCAGAATCCGGGAGCATCGCCATCACGCTGAATGGAAGCTCCATTTCCAGTGACAGCAGTTCTGTTGCGGTCTCGGGAACCACCGCCACGATCCAAAAGGCGGGCACCTATCTTCTCAGCGGCACACTGGAGAATGGCTCCATCGTGGTAGATGCGGAAAAAGCCGATAAAATTCAGCTGATTCTGGGTGGTGTGTCCATCTACAGTGAAGCATCCGCTGCAATTTATGTCCGGCAGGCGGACAAAGTGTTCGTGACCCTTGCGGACGGCACCCAAAACAGCCTGTCGAATAGCGGCACCTTCGAAGCGGACGGCGATACCAACATTGACGCCGTGATCTTCTCCAAAGACGATCTGACCCTGAACGGTAATGGCACCCTGTCCATCACCAGCCCCGGCGGCCACGGAATCGTATCCAAGGATTCTCTGCGCCTTACCGGCGGGACCTATACCATTGACGCAGCCTCCCACGGCCTGAGCGGCAAGGATGAAATCAGCATCGCCGCCGGCAGCTTTACCATCGCTGCGGGAAAGGACGGCATCCACGCAGAAAACAGCGACGACGCCGATGCCGGGACCGTCTATCTGGAAAACGGCACTTACCGGATCACCGCTGAGGGAGACGGCATCAGCGCTTCGGGCAGCTGCCGGATCGTGGACGGCGACTATGCCATTACCGCAGGCGGCGGCAGCGAAAACGCCCAGCACTCTTCCTCCAATCAGGGCTTTGCCGGCGGCCAGCGGGGCGGAAACCGGCCCGATGATGCCATGCAGCAGAATGGTCAAAGCTTCCCGGAGTGGGGCGGCGACAAAAAAGGCGGCATGGGCGGCGGAAAAGGTATGGACCGTATGAATCCTGCGAAGGAACCGGCAAATGGGCAGGACTTTGCTCCTCCCGCTGAGGAAACCGAAACCGTCAGCGCCAAGGGCATCAAGGCCGGGAGCCTGACCATCGCGGGCGGCAGCTTCACCATCGACTCTGCCGACGACGGCCTGCACGCCAATGGAGATCTGACCCTTTGGGGCGGGACATTGGAAATCGCATCCGGGGACGATGGCATCCACGCCGATGAAACCGTGACGACCGTCTCTGGTACTGTCAGCATCACCGAAAGCTACGAGGGCATCGAGGGCCAGCACGTGGAGATCCAGGGCGGCGAGATCACCCTGACTGCCACTGACGACGGTCTGAACGCCGCCGGCGGCAGAGACGGCAGCGGCTTTGGGATGCGCGGCGACAGCTTCACCCAGTCTGGGGATACCTCCAGCATCGTGATCTCCGGCGGAACTGTGTATGTCACTGCTTCCGGCGACGGGATCGATGCCAACGGCACGCTGGAGATCACCGGCGGCACCGTGACTGTCAGCGGCCCCACCTACGGCGACACCTCCGTTCTGGACTATGACCAGAGCGGCACCATTTCCGGCGGCACCTTTATCGGCACCGGCGGTTCCTCCATGGCCCAGACCTTCTCCGGCGGCACACAGGGCGTGATCTCCGTGAAAGTCGGCACCCAGAGCGGCGGCACGGAAATTACCCTGACCGACAGCAGCGGCACGGTGCTCTTTTCCTGCACACCGGCCCTTGGCTATGAAATCGTGATCTTCAGCTCCCCGGAGATTCAGTCCGGCGGAAGCTACACGTTGAATGTGGGCGGTTCTGCGCAGACCGTTACCGCTAAATAAAGAACGCGGAGCGGTATTCTGCCGCTCCGCATTTCTATTTGGTTTTTCGCCGGGTCAGCAGCAATCCGCTGGTAATGGCGGTCAGCGGCGCTACGGTCACAAGACCGAAGGAGCCGACAATGGTGTGGACGATCTCCGCCGCCACATATTTGTAGTTGAGCATCAGCGCCACCGGGGTTCCCTGGGCCATGAACACCATTAAAAGGGCGATGTAGCTTCCGGAATAGGCCAGCAGCAATGTTGTGGTGGTAGACCCGCAGGCAGCACGGCCCACGGCGAAGCCGGAGGAGATGGCTTCCCTCGCAGTGATGCCCGGTTTCTTCTCCACCACCTCATACACGGCGGAGCAGATATCCACGGACAGATCCATCACAGCCCCGGAGGAGCCGAGGAAGATGGAAGCCACAAAGATTTTTGTCAGATCCAGGTGCTGATACCCGGCGTACAGCAGGCTTTCGCTGGATTCCATCACCGCCCCGTGGATCTGGAACAGGTCGGTGAAGACATAGCCCAGCACCGCCGTCACCAGAATGCCCAGCGCCGCACCGGCAGTCGCCGCAAGGCACCGCCGGTCCCAGCCGTAGATCAGGCTCAGCACCAGGAAGGTCAGCAGCAGCACCAGCCCCATACTGACCCAGATGGGATTCCATCCCTTCAAAAGGCTTGGAATGAGCACCTTCCACAACAGCAGCACCGTATCCACAAAGGACAGAATCGCCCGCAGGCCCGTCCCTCTGGCAAACAGCAGAAGCAGCAGGAGAAACAGCCCCGCAAGCCACGCTTCCTTGTCCAGCCGGAAGTGGTCGGTCATATACACCGTGGTGATCTCTCCGCCGGAATGGCTGACCACCACGAAAGCCCGGTCTCCCGGGGCAAACAGCTTGTCCTCCGCCAAAGAGCCGTTGAGACGGTTGACGGCGGTGCACTCTGTGCCCTCGAACTGGCCCGCCAGGATCCGTACTTGGCACCGTTGCTCGCCGCTGCGCACCAGCCCGGTGTCCACGATGTCGCTTTCGTCGGTGGAGAGCACCAGCGCGTCTACCCGGTCAGCGTTGCGGTAGGACAGGGCGCTTTCAAAGCCCGTGGGCAGCACCAGCAGCACCGCCAGAAGGCAAAGCCACAGCAAAACCGGACCAAGGGTTTTGCTTTCTTTGAACTTTTGAAGCATATTTTCTTCTCCATAGGCAATACAGGGAGCGCGTTTCACGCCCCCTGTATCTTTTTTGACGTTCTTTACTTGACTCCCAGCAGATTGGCAAGCTTATTGTAGATATCGGTGTTATCGTAGTAGCCGCCGAATTCCTCCGCGCCGTTGCCGTCGGCAAAGACCGCAACAGGCAGTCCCGTGTGGGAGTAGCTGGTGAAGTCCACACCGGCCTTGTTGTTCAGAATGTGGGTGACGGTGACGGAGAAGGGATTGTAGGTGCCGTAGAGCACGTACTGCTCCTGGGTAAAGTCCGAAGCGCTGTAGTCGCTCATGATCAGGTCATAGGCGGTGCGCAGGCGCTGGGTCTCATACTCGGTCAGCACCAGCCGGTCGTCCTCGTCTCCGGTGAGCTTCAGGCCGAACAGGTTCTCCACGTCCTTCATGGCGTCCTCGAAGGAGGTGCCATTCTCCTTATACTTGCTGACATACTGCTCATCAAACTGGGCGTAGGAAATGGTCTGGTTTGCCAGGGCATCCAGATAGGTGTCGTAGTCCGTACCGGCGAAGCCGATGGTCAGACCGCCGGTCTCATGGTCGCCGGTGACCAGGATCAGGGTCTCGTCCGGATGCTCCTTGGCGAAGTCCACGGCCACCTGCACGGCATCTGCCAGGGCCAGGGTATCGGTGACGGTAGCGCCCGCGTCATTGGCGTGGCAGGCCCAGTCGATCTTGCCGCCCTCGCACATCATGAAGAAGCCGGTGTCGTTGTTCAGGACTTCAATGCCCTTGGCGACGTAGTCAGCCAGCGCCCACTCGCCGCTTCCGCGGTCCATGTCGTAGTCCATGGAATCGGAGTCCGCCAGATGCTCATCGATCAGGATGACCTTCTGGTCAGCGGCGGTAACGGCTTCCGCGTCCGCCTGGGTGTAGGTGACCTTGTAGCCAGCGGCTTCTGCCAGATCATACAGGCTGGTCTTGTCCTTGTCGTTGCCGGTGACTTTCTTCAGGCCGCCGCCGGCGAAGTACTCAAAACCGGAGTTTACCAGCTCCTCGCCGATCTCATAGTAGTTGTTCCGGCTGGCCTGATGGGCGTAGAAAGCGGCGGGGGTGGCGTGGTTCAGGTTCACGGAGCTGATGATGCCCACCTTCCAGCCCTTCTGGGCGTGGAGCTTCTCCGCGATGGTTTCGTAGGGAGTGGCGCCGCTTTCATCCACGTTGATCATACCGGAGTAGGTCTTCTTACCGGTGGCAATGGAGGTGGCGGTGGAAGCGGAGTCGGGGGCAAAGGAGCAGGAGTCGTAGGTCACGGCAGAGCCGGCAACGGAGAACTTCATGAAGCTCAGCTCCACAGGGCCATCCAGCACCGCGCCATCGCGGGTATCATAAGCGGTGCTGGGCAGGGCCTTTTCGTAGTCATCGTCACTTAGAGCGCCCAGATAGTCGGAGGCGGCCTGGAACTGGGGATAGCTCATGCCGTCGCCGATGAACAGGAAGACGTACTTGGGTGCGGTCACAGTCTGCGCTTCTCCCGCCGCAAGGGGGACCGCCACGGTTTCGGGGACGGCGGCTGCTTCGGTAACGGCGGCGGGGGTGCTGCCGCAGGCGGCCATGGACAGTACCAAAATCAGGCACAGCACGCCGCAAAGTATTTTCTTCATTCTCTTGTTTTCTCCTTTTCGAATTCAGATTGGATTTTGGTTCCGCAGTGATTCTACCAATCCAATGTAAAGTTCAAAAGTCCAAAACAGAAAAATCCACGTAAAAGAATGTCATCGCCAGACTGCCGGGCCAGATTTTCCCGGCGGTATCTCCTGGCCGGAGGAACCCGGGCGCAGAGCTGTCAGTCGGTGCCTTCTCGATGAAAATGAAACATTTTAATCAGGAAACCGTATCACAGAAACCCCCGGCAGGCCACATGGCCTGCCGGGGGTTTGCGTATCAGGATCAGGGCCGTCCTCTGTAACCGCCGAAGGGCATCCCGCTTTGCGGTGTACTGTTTGCCGCTTCCTGTTGGGCCGCTTCTTCATTGGCCAGAGCGGACTGAATTTGCTCACCAATGGAAACGGTGATCTCCAGCGTTTCTCCCTGGCGGTAGATGGAAAGGGTCAATGTATCTCCAACACTGGCGCTTTTTACATAACTTACCAGATCATCGCTATCCATGGCATCACCATTGACCCCGGTGATCACATCCCCCGCGGTCAGGCCGCCCTCCTCAGCGGGAGAGCCTTCCGTTACGGATTGGACCGCGATACCGGCGGGAACGCCATACAGCTGGGATTCCTCCGAAACGTCCATCACGGTGATGCCGATATAGGGTTTGGAAATATAGCCCTTTTCGATGATGCTTTCCACGATGGGCATGACGGAATTGATGGGAATAGCAAAGCCGATGTTGTCAATGGAAGCGGAGCTGCTGGAAGAGCTAGAATACTTGGCGTTGGTAATGCCCACGACTTCGCCGTACAGATTAAACAGCGCGCCGCCGGAGTTGCCGGAATTGATGGCACAGTCCGTCTGAAGCAGGTTCATAGTGATATTGCTGGACAGGGTCACTTCCCGATCCTTGGCACTGATGGTTCCCGCGGTCAGGGAGAAGGTCAGCTCTCCCAGCGGGTTTCCGATGGCAACCACGCTGTCGCCAATGTGCAAAGTGTCCGAATCCCCCAGAATCACCGGGGACAGGTCCTCGGCATCGATTTTCAGGACCGCGATATCGTTGCTCTCGTCATACCCCACCAGCGAAGCGTCGTAGGTATCGCCGCTGTAGAGGGCCACGGTAACGCTGTCGGCATCCTCAATGACGTGGTAATTGGTCAGGATGTACCCGTCCGTAGAAATGATGAAGCCGGATCCGGAGGCGGCAGAGGTGGTGGTGTAGCCCCAGAAGTTGGTGGTAGAAGTGGAGGTGGTGATGCCTACCGTGGAATTGACATTGGCGGCATAGACCTCGGCGGAAGTCAGCTGCTGGCTCGTGTCAACCTGCACCACCTCGATTTTGGAGGTTTCCCGCAGGCCCTCCACCATGACGGTCAGCTGCTGTGTATCCTCAGGAGCCTGAGAATTCCGATATTGGTTATACCAAATGGTTCCGCCCGCGCCGGCAATGCCGCCCAGCAGGGAGCAGCACAGGGCAGTAGCTACCAGCCGAACACCTCCGTTCCCCTTCTTCCGCTTTTTTGCGTCATGCCCGGATTCCTGATGGAGCGGGCTGAACTCGCTCTGGTGCTCTGCCGCACCTGAGTGCTGGGGATCGTAGTAATTGCAGCCGCTCTCCTGATTATCCAGCTGTGTAAACTCATCCATATATAATTCCTCCTTGATGAACCGCGCGCAAATGTTTTATCAGCACACCAGCGCTGTTGGGTGGTCCCTGTTTTCGCAAAGAGCATACCACGTCTAACTGAAAGTGGGCTGAAAAAATGGCAGTTCCCTTGTAAACGAAATGTAAACTTCCAAAATTCAAAATCGGCAGCTCTTTTTATTCTCCCCCCTTTTTTCTTCCGGGAAAATATGGTAGAATCAGCATCAGAGAAGGAGGACTCGACTTCCGCAGCCGTCCGAGTCAGGATGCCATGGGTGACAACAAGGCGGTACCGTACGCCAAAACAGTAAAAAATCCGGCGAAGCCCCGCTGCGTGAAAGCAGTCCGGGGGGCCGGTTATCGATTCAGGAGGGAAAGAAAATGTGGATCCTGTTTGCCTTTGGCTCCGCTCTTTTTGCGGGCATTACTTCCATTTTGGCAAAGTGCGGCATTCGGAAAACGGATTCTACAGCAGCGACAGCGATCCGTACCATTGTGGTATTGGCTTTTTCCTGGCTGATGGTTTTTGTCGCAGGCTCGCAGAATCTGGTCAGCGCCATCGAAGGGAAAACGCTTTTGTTTTTAATTCTGTCCGGTCTGGCCACGGGAGCTTCCTGGCTGTGCTATTTCAAAGCCCTTCAGCTGGGCAACATCAACAAAGTGGTCCCCATTGACAAGTCCAGCACGATCCTGACGATCCTTCTGGCGTTCCTTTTTCTGCATGAATCCGTCAGCCTGCCGAAGGCCGCGGGCGTGGTGGTAATTGCGGTGGGCACTTTTCTGATGATTGAAAAGAAGGATGTGGAGCGGAAAGAAACAGCGGGAAACCGCTGGCTGCTTTACGCGGTGGGGTCCGCAGTTTTCGCAAGCCTGACGTCCATTCTCGGAAAAGCAGGCATATCCGGCGTAGAATCCAACCTGGGTACCGCCATTCGGACAGGTGTGGTGCTGGTGATGGCATGGGTCATGGTGTTTGCCACCGGAAAGCAGCACATGATCCGGGAGATTCCGAAAAAAGAATTGGGGTTCATCTGCCTGTCCGGCATCGCCACAGGAGCCTCCTGGCTGTGCTATTACCGGGCGCTGCAGGATGGCCCCGCAAGCGTTGTCGTGCCCATTGACAAGCTGAGCATTTTGGTTACCGTAGCTTTCTCTTACTTCGTTTTCCACGAAAAGCTGAATCGCCGGTCCGGTTTGGGTCTAACGCTGATCGTAACTGGAACCTTGTTAATGCTGTTGTGATGGCTTGTTGTCCAATGTAATACGAAATCAGGCAGACCGGTGGTAACGCCACTGGTCTGCCTGACCCTTTTCATAAATGTATATGGGCTGTCTCAAACAGCAAGTCCAACCAGCAGGTATCCTACCAGCGCAATAGCGCCGCATACCAGCGCGTAGGGCAGCTGGGTCTTGACATGATCCAGATGGTCACAGGCAGCACCTGTAGAGGAGAGAATGGTGGTATCGGACAGAGGAGAGCAGTGGTCACCGAACACGCCGCCGCCGGCAACCGCCGCGAACACAGCCACCACCAGGATGGTCACCTCATTGCCGGTAAAGGCGAAAGCCAGGGGCAGGGCCAGGGGCATACAGATCGCAAAGGTGCCCCAGGAGGAGCCGGTGGCAAAAGCCATGATGGCAGACACCACAAAGATAATGGCGGGCAGCAGACGGGGGGTCAGGAAGCCCTCACACAGGGAAATGATGTAGTTGGCGGTGCCCATATCCTTGCTGAGCTGATTGACGCAGTAGGCCAGTGCCAGCAAAACAACGGCGGGAGTCGCGCCCTTGATGCCCTGCATCATGGTGTCGGCAATCTCCTGGAGGGTAAAGCCCTGGATCATCATGCTGATGCTCATGAGAACGATCACTGTCATAAAGGCGGCTCTGGTGTTGGCGGAATGGTTGGCAAAGAAGGTCCCCAGGGCGATGCAGATGATGCCGATGACGGGCAGAATGAAGTTCAGGAAAACGCGGGGGGTGAAGCCCTCCTTGGCTGCCATACCGGTCAGCTCGTTGGAGGCCAAAGGTACCGCGCCGTCACGCAGGACTTTGCCCTCCTCCATGGCCCGTTTTTCAGCCTTTGCCATGGGGCCGAAGTCCTTGATGATGCCGCTGCCGATCAGGCCCACAAAGAGAACCGCCGTCAGGGCGTACAGGTTCAGGGGGATCGCCTTCAGGAACAGCGCCGCGCCCTGCTCCGCGGTGGCGATGCAACCCACACCCACTGCCAGTCCGCTCAAATAAGCGGCCCAGCCGGTGATGGGAACCAGCACGCTGACAGGTGCGGAAGTGGAGTCCGCGATATAGGCCAGCTTCTCCCGGGAAATGCGGGCCTTGTCCGTGACGGAACGCATGGTGCTGCCAACGAACAGGGGGCTGAAGGAATCGCTGAAATACACGAACATACCCAGGAACCAGGCGATGAGCTGCGCACCTCTGCGGCTCAGACGGCGGTCATTGAGCTTCTGGGAAAAGCCCTGGATAGCGCCGGTCTTCTGGAAATACGCCACCAGAATGCCGACAAAAATGTTCAGCAGCATAACACCGGCAAAATCCGTGGTGCCCACCGCGGTGCGCAGCAGCGCAGGGAAGCCGAACACGCCCTGGCCGGCCAGCAGAGTGCCGATAATACAGGCGATAGCAATGGAGATAACCGTGTTGCGGGTGATAAAGCACAGCGCGATTGCGAGGATTGCGGGAATCAATGAGAGGAATCCCATGTTGACGACTTCTTCCATGATCTCTACTCCCTATGTAATTTAATTTTTAGAATTTCACCTGATCCAGCGGCAGGAAATTTTCGGAACGGGAGACGGTAGCGGGGGGCGCCGGGTCCAGTCGCTGATCCGCGATGCCCAGAATGTCTTCTGGACGGACCCAGGGACGGTTCTGCAGGGCACTGGTCTCCTCGTGGGTCAGGTAGCCCCGGTAGGTGGTCAGGCTTCTGCGCAGGAATCCGTCCTTCGCGCAGGCTGCGGCAACGCCCTCATTCAGAATGCTGCGGAAGTGGGGCAGCACGCTGCCGGCATAGGAAATGGAGGTGGACTGGGCGATGGCACCGGGAATGTTGCTGACGCAGTAGTGGACAACGCCCTCCTCCACATAGGTGGGATTTTCGTGGGTGGTCTCGTGGAAGGTCTCGATCACGCCGTCATCACAGCTGATATCCACGATGACAGAGCCTTTTTCCATGGTAGCGACCATCTGACGGGTGATCAGATAATCCATATTGCCCTTGGGCCACTTGACGCAGTTGATCACCAGGTCGGTCTCCGGCAGGAGCTTGGCAATGTTCTCCCGGGTGGAGAACATGGTGTTCACCCGCTCGTTGTACTGCCGGCTGAGGCTGCGCATGGCGCCGATGTTCACATCCATCACGGTGCACCAGGCGCCCAGCGCGTGCAGAACGGACAGGGCCGCCTGTCCAACGGTGCCGCCGCCCAGGATCAGGACCTTCATACCGGGGGCTCCGCCCAGGCCGCTGACGAATTTGCCCTTGCCGCCGTTGATGGACAGCATGGCATACAGGCCCATCAGAGCGCCCTGCTTGCCGGCGGCTTCACAGTTGGGGGAGCCATAGCGGTGGGAATCCTCCGCGGTGAACGCGATGCACTTGCTGTCCAGCAGCGCCTGCACCTCCTCGGGGTGGGCAGCGGGGTGGATGCAGGTGAACACGATCTGGACCTCCCGGAGCATACCGAACTCGCAAGGCTCAAATTCCTTCACCTTGGTCAGGAAGTTACAGCGGGCATACATCTCCTCTGCGGTTTCCACTATTTCCGCACCGGCAGCGGCATAGGCGCTGTCTTCAAATCCGGCTTTCTCACCGGCTCCCTTCTGGATCAGGACCTCATGACCGTCAGCTTTCAGCGTTGCCGCCTCGGATGGGGTGACGATGGTGCGATACTCGCCGTTTTTGATGTCCTTCAACACACCAAATACCATTCTCTTTTCCTCCAAATAATAAAAAATGCCTGAGAGATATCTCTCAGGCGGAAATGGCGCGGCAATGTGGTCAGCTTTGCCGCGCGTATCCAGCGCTCTCCCACCGCCTGGCCCGCGGTGGGAACAGTCTCATGCTTGTTCAGCATGAGCCCAGGCAGAATGGCTCTGCCTTCGGCGAATTGCCCTCCCTCTTCGACGATGCTATCGAAGCGTTCTTGCGTTTCGCGCCTCTGAGATACGTTCCCTACATTCGACGGCATTCGCCACTGAATGTCAATTGTTTTTGTACGGCGTACAATCCAATTTTATCCCCTGGAATACATACCTCTGCCGGCAGCCGCTTGTTATGCCATGCTCAATTTTGATGATTGCTCCCTTTTCCTCCATTTCAGTAACAATGCCGAACTGGAAATGACCAGCACGGAACCTGCGTTATGCACCAGCGCGCCAACGACCGGATTTAGAATTCCCGTGATCGCCAGAACGATCGCAAGGAAATTCAGCGCCATGGAAAAGGCCATGTTGCATTGAATCGTTACCATCATGCGTTTCGATAACGCGATCAGGTGCGGTAATTCTTTTACTTCATCATCAACCAGGGCAATGTCGGCCGCGTCAACAGCAATGTCACTTCCAATGCCCCCCATTGCGATACCGACACTCGCCTTTTTCAATGCCGGCGCGTCGTTGATCCCGTCGCCGATCATACACACAAATCTGCCGTCACGCTGATAGCCCTCAATCGCTTCCAGCTTGTCCTCCGGCAGGCAATTTGCCCGCACCTGCTGAATATTCAGCCTGGACGCAATGGTACGCGCCGCGTTTTCATGGTCACCGGTCAGCAGAACAGGCGACACGCCCAAGTCAGAAAGTGCCGCGATCATATCAGCGCTTTCCTGGCGCAATGTGTCCGATAGGGCAATATACCCGGAAAATTCACCATCCACTGCAGCATAAATGACAGTACACCCCTGTCTCAGGCAGGTATCCGCCGTGTCAGGCTGCACAAAATCGATACCGTTATTATGAAGCAGTTCCGCATTGCCGGCAAGGACACACTTCTCTCCCACACAGGCACAGATACCACGTCCCGGGATCATTTGAAAATCACGAGCCGGTACAAGCTGGCTTCCATTTTCTTTTTGGTAGCTGTTCACGATCGCCTTTCCCAGGGGATGCTCAGACAGCTGCTCGGCAGACGCAATCAGCCGGTAAAGCTCCAAACTCGTAACGGAATCGGAAACGCTCACTGCCGAAACGACTTCCGGCGTTCCGTAGGTCAATGTTCCGGTCTTATCAAAGGCCACCACCTTGATTTTGGACAGGCGCTCCAACGCGTCTCCTTCCCGGACAAGGAAACCATGTTTTGTCGCGTTTCCGATTGCCGCCATGATGGCTGTCGGCGTCGCAAGCACCAGCGCACAAGGGCAGAACACAACAAGAATGGTTACGGCGCGAATGATCTGCCCTGTGACCAGCCATGTCAGCAGCGCGGCACTGAGCGCGATCACGACGATCCATGTCGCCCACCGGTCCGCGATCCCCACAATTTTGGCCTTGCCCGCGTCCGCGGACTGCACCAGCCGGATCATTCGCTGGACGGAGCTGTCCTCTCCCACTTTGGAAGCCTTCATCTCGAAGACACCAAACTGGTTTACCGTTCCGCTGGCCACATTGTCGCCCACGGATTTATCCACAGGAAGGGATTCTCCTGTCATGACCGCCTGATTGATGGAAGTATGGCCCGAAATGATCACGCCGTCCACCGGGATACTTTCCCCGGGAAGTACACGAAGCACATCGCCGATCTGAACCTGTTCGGCAGGGATCACCATTTCCTTCCCGCCTTTCAGAAGCCTTGCCGTCTGCGGTGTCAGGTGGACCAGCTTTTCGATCCCATCACGGGCCTTCGATACTGTCAGCTCCTCCAGTAAGGCGCCCAGCTGCATGATGAACGCCACTTCTCCGGCAGCAAAGTATTCTCCAATGCTGACGGAAGCGATCAGCGCCAGGGAAACAAGTACATCCGCCTTGATATCAAAGGCTGTGATCAAGCCAATGACCGCCTCAAGAATGATCGGGAGTCCGCACAGAAGGATGGATATCCACATAATATCAAACGGAAACGGCTGGATCCCAGCCAAACTGCATACAATCGCGATCCCGGACAACCCGAGGAGGACCATGTCCTTCCACAGCCCTCCTGTCTCTAAAATTTGGGATACTCTCTGTACAAAACGATTCATAACGCCCCTCCTTTTGATACCCCATAGGGTATATATACTATACCCCCTATGGTATATTTTGTCAAGAAGGAAAGCAGCCCTATGGCTGCTTTTTTCGGTAGTCGTATTATCCCATGTTAGAGAACCGCTCAACGGCTTTTGTAAAGCTCTCGATGGTCTTATCCGCGTCACCATGCTCGATCCCATCGCGAACACAGTGCTTGATATGGCCCTCCAGCACGACCTTCCCGCACCCATGGAGGGCCGACTTTGCCGCGTTGATCTGGGTCAAGATATCCTCGCAGGGAATGTCTTCGTCGATCATGCGGTCAATGGCCTGTATCTGTCCAATTATTTTTTTCAGTCTGCGATGCAGATTCTCAGAATCCATACACTGTCTCATGGCTGTGCCTCCATACTGCTGGGATATGTGTTATTATATCCTACGCACATCCGCTTGTCAATCTGCCAATCTGGAATACCAATATGGTCGGCAAACTTCTGCCCGTCCTCAATTACCCTATTGACAATGAACGCCCAAATTGCTAAGCTGTGATCATGGTTTTTCAGTCTCGAAATCAGAGAGCAATAGGGGGAATAGAGAATATGCAGAACCTGTCTGAACGCACCGCGGGATTTACGGATTCCGTGATCCGCCGCATGACCCGGGTATCCATGCAGTATGGTGCCGTGAATCTATCTCAGGGCTTCCCGGACTTTGACCCGCCCCAGGCCATTGTAGAGCGGCTGGCACAGGTGGCCCACGAGGACTTCCATCAGTATTCCATCACCTGGGGCGCGCAGAACTTCCGGGAGGCGCTGGCTGCCAAGCAAACCCGCTATATGGGCCGGGCCATCGATCCCAACAGTGAGATCGTCACCACCTGCGGAAGCACCGAGGCCATGATGGCGGCCATGATGACCGTCACCGATCCGGGAGACAAGGTGATCATTTTCTCACCCTTTTACGAAAACTACGGCGCGGACACCATCCTGTCCGGGGCCCAGCCGATTTATGTGCCCCTTGTACCGCCGGATTTTCATTTTGACCCGGAGGTGCTGGAGGATGCCTTCCGCCAGCATCCCAAAGCGCTGGTGCTGTGCAACCCCTCCAATCCCTGCGGCAAGGTCTTTACCCGGGAGGAACTGGAAATCATCGCCTCTCTCGCCCGCAAATATGACACCTATGTCATTACCGACGAGGTGTATGAGCACATCGTCTACGCGCCCCACCGCCACACCTACTTTGCCACCCTGCCGGGAATGTGGGAGCGGACGCTGTCCTGCTCCTCCCTGTCCAAGACCTACTCCATCACCGGCTGGCGGCTGGGCTACATCATCGCCCCAGGTGAGATCATCGAACGGGCAAAGAAGGTTCACGACTTTCTCACCGTGGGCGCGGCGGCGCCGCTGCAGGAGGCGGTGATCCCCGGCCTGCGGTTCGGACAGGACTACTACGACAGTCTGCTGGATAAGTATACCCACAAAAAGGAGCTGTTTCTGCGGGGGCTGGACAGTCTGGGCATTGTACACAACGACCCGGAGGGAGCCTATTACGTCCTTCTGGACATCTCCGAGTTCGGCTATGACAGCGACGTGACCTTCTGCGAAGCCCTGGCCCGGGAGGTGGGCGTGGGTGCCGTTCCCGGCTCCAGCTTCTTCCGGGAGCCGGTGAACCACCTGATCCGAATGCATTTCGCCAAAAAGGACGAAACGCTGCTGGAAGCACTGAACCGTCTGGAATCGCTGCGGAAAAAGATCCCCGCAAATCGTGCAGTTTTACCGTGTGGATAAGGTGCGGGCAGAAAGCCAGAACGGCATCAATACCTCCTTTGTCCAATTGCCCGTCACATCATAGAAAGTCCCGGCAAACCATGCGGTTTGCCGGGGTTTTTGAATATCATATTGATCGTGCATGGTGCATTTTTATACTGATATTCAATAGAAAACTTTAATTTGGAACAAATTGAAGTTTTCTATATGAAGATCATAATGAGACGGGTATTCATGATTTTCTATTTCGAAAATCATGAATACGACAACGCCAAAGGCGGTGTCTACCTGATAAAACCAAATGGTTTTATCAGGTATTAGTATTAGTCCTTATCGGAATGGAATAATGGGCAAAATCTTCATAGCAAGGGGGCTTCACAAAGAGTCATATTGGGTGTATTATGATGATACGGAATGGATCTGCCGGAGGACCTCGGAGAAAGCAGGAACATCATCAAGAAGGCGGACAAACTGTTCATCACCCAATCCGCCCTGTCCGAGCGGGTCAAAGCCATTGAGCGGGAGCAGGGCTGGAGCATCTTGTTCGGAAAACCCGCCTGATCTGTCAGAAGGAAATCATGGCGCTGCCGAAAAACATCGGTAATACTAAAACCTGATTGAAAGCTCTAAAAGATTTCCGAGGATGAATTGTGTCAAAAAAGGCAGATGACGCAGATGGGCTGACGCCCATCAAGGAAGATAACGCGTTCTGACGCAATTCAGATCGGAAAGATTTAAAGTTTTTAATCAGGTTTTAGTATAAAGGAGAAATCTATGGAAGTGACATTGCTGGAAATGCTGGAAGCCCGGGAGCGCCGGGCGAACCGGCAGCGGGTGCTGCTGAACGCCCACGGAAAGACCATGGTCTGCTTTACCATGAACATCGCGGGGCCAGTGAAGAATAACGCCCTCATCCGCCGGGGCTACGCGCTGGGAAAGCGTCTGCTGCGGGAGCAGCTGGCGGTGGCTGGGATCCCTGTGGTGTATTTCGAGGAAATTCAGGAAAAAGCGGGAAATGAGGCCATTTTTCTGCTGGATGACGGCCCTCTCGCGGTGAAAAATGTAACAGTGGAAATTGAAGACCACGCCCCCATCGGGCGACTGTTTGATATGGACGTTCTCTGCCCCGATGGACGGAAAGTTGACCGGCAGGAGTTGGGTCGGGAGGGGCGGAAGTGCCTGATCTGCGGCGGAATGGCACAGGCCTGTGCCCGGAGCCGCACCCACAGTGTGCCGGAATTGCAGGAGAAGACCCGGCAGATTTTGGGGGATGCCGTTTTACAGGAGGACTGCCAAACCGCCGCAAGACTTGCCACTCAGGCCCTGCTGTATGAGGTGGCCACCACTCCCAAGCCGGGGCTGGTAGACCGGGAAAACAGCGGCAGTCACCGGGATATGGATTTCTTCACCTTTCAGGCCAGCGCCGCCGCCCTCTATCCCTATTTTTCGCAATGTGTGAAGGTCGGTAGAGAAACCGAAGACCCGCGGGAGACCTTCCGCCGTCTGCGCCTGCCGGGGAAGCTTGCCGAGGGGGAAATGCTTCGCGCGACTAACGGAGTCAACACCCACAAGGGGGCCATTTTCTCCATGGGCATCCTTTGCGGGGCACTGGGACGGTTGGAACGGGAACAGTGGAGCGACCCCAATGCGGTTCTGTCGGAATGCGCCGCCATGACAAAAGGGCTTGTTAGCGAAGATTATGTAAACTTAACCTCAGAAACGGCTAAGACCGCCGGACAGAAGCTGTATCTGCAATACGGCATCACCGGGGTTCGCGGGCAGGCGGAAGGGGGCTTCCCCGCCGTGCTGAATGTGGGCCTTCCCAAGCTGGAAGCCGCCCTTGCCTCCGGGAAATCCATCAATGAGGCGGGCTGTGCCGCGCTCCTTGCCATGCTGGCGGATACCGTGGACACCAACATGATCCATCGGGGCGGCTATGAACTGGCAAAGGAAACCTCAGAAAAACTGAAGGCTTTGCTTGAAAAAGAGCCATTTCCGTCCCAAAGCTCACTGGAAGCGTTGGATGCGGAATTTATCGAGCAGAATCTCTCCCCCGGCGGCACGGCAGACCTGCTGGCCCTTACCTATCTGCTGCATTTTTTGAAGGAGGAACCCCATGAGTGATTACGCCATTTCCCAAGTCTACCCCTCGGACAAGCGCAGTTTGGCCCAAATCGACGCATTGCTCCAAAAAGAGGGCATCACCCGGGACGGCAATCTGGACTACATCTGCGCCATGCGGGATGATGACGATGAAATTATCGCCACGGGCAGCTGCTTTGGCTGTACCCTGCGGTGCTTCGCCGTCAGCTCCGAGCATCAGGGCGAGGGCCTGCTGAACGAGATCATTTCCCACCTGATGGAGGTGCAGCAGGCAAGAGGAAACCTCCACCTTTTTCTGTACACCAAGGTAAAATCTGCCAAATTCTTCGGGGATCTCGGTTTTCACGAGATCGCCCGGGTGGATGGTACGCTGGTGTTCATGGAGAACCGGAAAAGCGGCTTCCCCAACTACCTGAAAAATCTGGAAAAAACAAAAAAACAGGGCGTTTCCGCCGCGCTTGTTATGAACGCCAACCCCTTCACTTTGGGCCATCAATACTTGGTGGAAACTGCCGCTGCCCAGTGCGACACCCTGCACCTGTTCGTCCTCAGTGAGGATGCTTCTCTGGTTCCCTTCGCCGTGCGAAAGAAGTTGGTGCAGGCGGGTGTGGCCCACATCCCCAACGTGGTGCTCCACGATTCCGGCCCCTACATCATCAGCAGCGCTACCTTCCCCAGCTATTTTCTCAAGGACGAGGCGGCAGTCATCGACGGCCACGCCCGGCTGGATCTGGCGGTGTTCACAAAAATCGCACAGGCCCTCAATGTGACCCACCGTTTTGTAGGCGAGGAGCCTACCAGTCAGGTGACAGGTCTGTACAACAAAATTATGGCGGAGGAGCTGCCCAAAGCGGGCATCCAGTGCCACATCATTCCCCGAAAGGAAGCCGGCAGCAAAGCCATCAGCGCCTCCACCGTCCGGGTGGCCCTGCAAAACGGCGACTGGGAGACATTAAAAACGCTGGTGCCCCGGACCACATTTGACTACTTCACCAGCCCGGAAGCCGCTCCTGTTCTGGCGCGCATCCGAAAGGCAGGCAATGTGGTGCACTATTGACGATCCATAAATGGTACGCGGCAACGCGGAGACAGGAAACATCCCGGTTCCAAAGGACCGGGGTGTCGTTGTCAGGTATACAGATTCGCTCAATAGAGCAATATCCACAGAATTCCATGTCAGAATCCACCGTGAACCAGCTCATACTAAAACCTGATTGAAAGCTTTAAAAGATTTCCGAGGATGAATTGTGTCAAAAAAGGCAGATGACGCAGATGGGCTGACGCCCATCAAGGAAGATAACGCGTTCTGACGCAATTCAGACCGGAAAGATTTAAAGTTTTTAATCAGGTTTTAGTATCAGTCTCCCTCAGATGCTTTTGATTCTCACAAACGGTCCTCCGGCCACGAGATATATTCGGGCGCGACTCACACCAGTTTCTTGCGGATACACCGCAGCAGGATCTCCATAAACTGGACTGCCGTGGGGCGTTTTGTCAGCGTATATTGGGCAAGAGATTCCAGCTGTTGCGGGTCTGCCCTCCATGCCGCGGCAGACAGCGTCCGGATATTCCGCTCAATGGTTTTCCATCCCACACAGAACCGCTCCGCGATCACCATATATATCCGTTTTTGCACAGCGTGGATGTTCTCCGGGTTTTCCAGCAGGAGCTGAAGGGCAATCGCTAATTGGGAAACGCCGATATACTTTTCCGTGATCCCAAACGGGCGCAGAAGTTCGCACACTTCGCGTTCTACATCCATATTCACTCTCCCTGTTCGTTCGCCCAAAACTGACAGGAAATACTTCAGTTAACTCAGTGGACCATGACACAGTGCTGTATATGCCGACACCAATGATCAGGAAGGTCCTACACAACCGCCATTTCATCGCCGCAGTTTTTCAGCAATTCCGGCTTCTGCCTGCGGATGACGGACAGTGCCGCCTCCAGCGCCGCATCGGAGTTGCCGGATTCTATCAGATCTTGCAGCTTCTGGGCTTCCAGCCGCTTCTTTTCCTGCCGCTCCTGTTCCTTCCGTTCCAAATAGGCGGCGGACATCCGTTCCATGTCATCCCAATTGTCGGGCAGCCGCTTTGTGATGAGGAACTCCTCGTAGGCATTGCAGACGGTTTCGGTCTCGTCTCCGAAATAGATCTGCCTGCCGTGATCCAGCCAGAGGATCTTGTTGCACATCTCCCGAACCTGACTGATGGAATGGGAGACCAAAATTCCAGTGACACCGCCGGACAGGATCTGACGCATTTTGTCACCGCTCTTTTTGCGGAAAGCGCCGTCGCCTACGGACAGAACCTCGTCCAGGATCAGGATGTCCGGGTTGACCAGACAGGCAATGGAGAAGGCCAGACGGGATTTCATGCCGGAAGACAGCTGCTTAAAAGGCCGGTCCTGAAAATTCTGAAGCTCCGCGAATGTGATGATCTCCTCGTATTTTTCGTCCATAAACTGACGGGTATAGCCCAGCATGGCGCCCCGGAGGTAGGTATTCTCCCGGACGGTCAGATCGTTGTCAAACCCGGCGGTCAGTTCCAGCAGAGCGGCGATCTGACCCTTTACGGTAATGGAGCCTTCGATGGGCACCATAATGCCGCTGATGGCCTTCAGCAGGGTGGACTTTCCCGCGCCGTTGCTGCCGATGATGCCCAGCATATCGCCCTTGTCCAACTCAAAGGTGATGTGGCGGTCTGCCCAAAATTCGGTCACATTGTACTTTCCCTGCAGATGGCGAATGACATATTCTTTGATACCAATGTCCTTAAAATCGCCGGTAATGTAACGGATCGCGGCATCATTGACTTTGATAATTGCCATTTTGCTGCCTCCTTACATATAGTACAGAAATTTGTTGTTATTCTTCTTGTTGATCCACATTCCAATTGAAAACGCGGCCAACGGATAGAACGCGCAAAGAAGATGATAAAAAAGACTGGGTATATTTCCGTCAATGGTCACAACGCGGAAATACTTGATGTAGCAATAGACCGGGTTCAGCAGGAATATTCTTTGTATTGTTTCAGGATAATTGTCCACCCGGTAAAAAATCGCGGAAAGGTAGTGCAGCAAAAGGGTAAAAATGTCATACAAATAATTGATATCCCGGAAGAATACGTGCAGCGCCGACAAAATCAATCCCACGCCGACATTGAATATGACCAGACAGATGACAGGGTACAAAAGGGCGAAAAAGTGTACGCCGAAAGTGATATTGTCAATGAGGGCAAAAACAAAGAAAACGCACAATGTCAGGCCAAAATTGATCAGCGAAGAGATATTCCTCGAAAGCAGGAACAAATATTTGGGAATATTGATCTTTCCGAGGATTCTTTGGTTTGCCAGCAAAGAACTCATTCCCGACTTAGTAGACTCCTTGTAGTATGAGAAAATGAGGGTGCCGCAAAACAGATATGTCGTATAATGGGGCGTATTACGTCCAAAAAACTCAGTAAAGACCAGCCGCATCACCAGCAGAGTCAGCAGCGGGGACAGTATGCTCCAGCCCATGCCAATTACGGTACCCTTATACTTCTGCTTAAAGTCCCGCTTTACAAGCTCCGAGAGCAGAAAAGATTGCTTTCGAATTTTATTGATTTGCTTACC
Organism: Eubacteriales bacterium; assembly: GCA_030539285.1. Lineage (GTDB taxonomy): Bacteria > Bacillota > Clostridia > Oscillospirales > Oscillospiraceae > Faecousia. The sequence goes on along the minus strand of JAUNSH010000011.1, from coordinate 6,861 downwards.
AAAAAGTTTTTTCATAAATCTCAATTCCTAAAATTGGAGTAATTTCAGTAAAACTGAACTTCCGTCTCACCTTTCATTTACGTGGCAGTGGCCGAAAATTGGGCTGCGCATTTTCAAACTAACGCAGTTATTTCATTTTTAGGCTCCAAAGGCATTTTGATCTTCTTACCAACCTTGCGCATTTCCCTCACTCCTCAATGATCCGAAGCTGTTTACAGCGCTCCTCGAAAATACCGTATGGTTCTCTCGGTGCCTTCCTTCAGGTCAAAGCAGGCGCGCCAGCCCAGCTTTTCCAGTTCCGCGGCATCCAGACTGGAGTTGTCCATCAGGTTGTAGCCCCTGCGCTCCACATCGGAAGGATTCTCAAACAGCACCTTCGTGCCTGCCTGCTCCGCCAGCGCCTCGGCGATGTCCCGGATGGAGACTACGCTGTCCCGGTTGGAAATGTTGTACGCGTGCCCTGCTTCACCCGATGTCAGGACGGCCAGAATGGCGCTGGCGCAGTCCAGGGTATAGCAGTAGGAGCGCAGCTGGGTACCGGCGCTCTTCATCACGATGTCCTGACCGGCCGCCGCGTTTCTGGTAAACTGGGCGGATGCCCGGTCGTCACCCGCAGTGATGGTGGGGCCATAGATATGACCCGGACGGACGATGACCGTATCCAGCCCAAATTCCGCGCCGTAGGATACGCATAGGGTCTCGGCGGCCCGCTTGGCGCTGGGATAGCAGGCTCTGGGGTTGAGGATATCCACCGCGCCGTAGTCCGTTTCCCGGAACGCGCCGGGGGTCTCCCTGCGGCCATAAACCTCGCTGGAGGAGAATCCTTACGCAACAATATTTCCCCAAAAAAGGGATGCCGCTCCCGGTCTTCTTCCGGCGGAATCGTCATGTAATCACCATACATATGCGTCAGATACATTTCATAATTTCGGGGGCAGTTCACTTTGCGGCCCTCAAATTCCATTTTTACGGCTTCCAGCATATCGCTCCTGCGGTACAGCTCACCCCAGAATTTCTTTCTGCCCGCCGGGGTTGCCACCAGCACGGAGTTGTCATCCTTACACAGGGCACTCCACCGGTTGGCCAAACGTGTCCAGAAATTCACGCTTCCCAGGGCGGTGAAAAAGCCCAGGGCGATCTTGACACGGAAGGCGGGCATCAGCGCCGGGTTGTTCCGGGCCAGCGCCATCATATACTTTCTGTCCCGGTAGAATTTCCGGCAGGACAGCAGAAGTCCCAGCACCTGGCACCCCATCCCGTGGAGCCACCGCAGGGCGGCATTGTCAAAAGTGTTTTCCAGAATGAACAGGTCGATAAACGCGCCGCATTCCTCCGTCCAGAAGTCGTCCCGTGTTTTGAGCACAGTCCCCTTCAGCCGCACCCGGGCAAACAGCAGCCCATAGTTGTCCGTATTCTCCGGCGTGTGGATCCAGTATTTCTCCCCGAATTCCTCCTGAAAGGCGGGGATAAACCGCTCATACTCCCGTCGGGAAAAATTGATGTCAATGTCGTCGTCCCAGGGAATAAAGCCCCGATGCCGGACCGCGCCCAGCACCGAGCCGCCGCCCAGGGTATACACGATCCCATATTTTTCACAGACCGCGACGATATCGTCCAGGATCCCCAGCAGTACCCGCTGGATATTTTTGAGCATTTCATCGTCCACGACCGTCAAATCCCCGGATTTGAGATTTTTAAACGCATCCATGGTAGATAAGTGAAGCATAACCCACTCCTTTTTCCAAAGGAACCAGCCGTCCCAGTCTCAATCCAGGCTGTCCCACACAACTCCAATTTTCTCTAATTTCGCGATCCGTTCCGGGGTCATGACGCAGTTGCTGTTTTTCCCCGGGGCCTTTTTCGCGCTCTTCTGCCGGGCCAGCCACTGGCCCAGCCTGTAGCCGTCTTCCGTACAGTAGACATAGGGAATATTCAGGTTTCCATTGGCTTGGTAATATTCCTCTGCCTTGGCGTACGCGCTTTGCCACTGGGTATCAAAGGCACCGTCCCACACCATGCCAATGGCGGTGAGCTTGTCGATTTGGTTCTGTGTCAGCTGCTTGCCTTTTCCCTCGCCGGTGCGGGCCTTGCGCAGCCCCATGACCCACATCCCCAGCAGGAAGCCGTCTTCTGTACGGTAGGTGCTGGGGATGTTCAAGTTTTCGTTTTCTTCAAAATATGCCTTTGCCTGCGCATACCGCCGGTTCCATTTAGCATCCGCCGCGTCCCAGACCATACCGATCTCTTCCAGCTTTGCCGCCCGGTCTGACGGAAGCTTGCCGTCCTTTTTCCGCTTTCGTTGGTAGGTGATCCACTTGCCCAAGTCAAAGCCGCTGATGATGCAGCTGTCCGGCACAAGCAGATCTCCGTTGGTCTGATAATATTCCTTAGCCAGTTCCCAGGCATCGTTCCATGCCTGGTCTGCCAGATTCCCCCACACCATGCCGATGGCGTTCAGGGCTTCCACCCGCTCCGGGGACAGTTCCCCTTTGCCGCTGCCGTTGTAGACCGCCCGCTGGGTCTGGATCCAGATGCCCAGCTGCATCCCGGTTTCTGTGACATAGCGCTTGGGAACTTTCAGATCACCGTGTTTCAGATAGTAGGCGCAGGCTTCGCCGTACCACAGATCCCAGGTGTTGTTTAAGGTGTTTTCCAGTTCCCGAACCAGCCGGGCGCTGTCCTCCACCTGCTCCTCGATTTGAAACCGCTCTACCCGGATCAGGTGTTCCTGACCCTCCCGGCGCAGCCTGCGGACGGTGTCCGACATTTCCTCCCGGATGGTGCCGATGCTGGTCAGGCTGTCAAAGTTGTTGACCACGTCCAAAATCAAAGGTGTTTGCGCAGTGCCCGTGGTCAAGGCCCTGCCGATCTGCTGTTTGTACAGAATGGGCGAGGAGGTGGGCCGGAACAGGATCACGCCGCTGACATCCGCAACGTGGACGCCCTCGTTGAGCCGGTTGATGCACAGCAGCAACTTCAGGTGCTCGCTCTGATCCGCCAAAAATGCCGCGTACTCTTCCTCTGTCTCTGGTTTGCCCGCATACAGGCAGTAGCACCGGGGAGCGCTGTCAATTGCTCCGAACCATTCCGGGACTTTTTCCTTTACCTGCTGCAAATGGGCCCAGTCGGCGCAGAAAAGAATGTACTTTTCACCCTTTTTCAGATAGCGGGCAAAGACCTTCTCCAAGCCGTCGGCCTGCTCCAGCGCCCGGCGCAGAGCGTCCAGATACCGCTGGCTGGGTTCCTTCATGCCCTGAGGCACCAACGTATCAATGCGTTTCTGGTAGCGGTGCAGCTCCTGCTGGTATTGGAACACCGTGGTCACATACAGGGGTGCGGGCAGGATCCCCCGGACGATGGCCTCACCCAGGGTCATTTCGCTGGCAACGCAGAGCTGCCCGTCCACGGTGAACAGCTCCTCTGCCATATTTCGGCAGTTGTCTAAGTATCGGATAGGAGTCGCCGACAAGCCAAGGATCTTCGCCTTGGGATACCGGTTCAGCAGCCGCTCCACCCCGGTGCCCCAGCAGTAGGCCCCGCAGCGGTGAAATTCGTCCAGAATGATGTACTCCGGCCAAAGCTCCCCCAGTTCGGCTTCCGAAAGCCGCAGGAGCCGGGTGTAGGTCATGAACGCCACGTTGGGAAATTCGCTGCCCGCGTTTTGGCGCTGGTTTTCGAAGATATAGTCGTTGGGAGACAGCCACAGGAACCGGGTATCTGGGTGATTTTCAATCAGCTGAAAGGCAACAAAACTCTTCCCGGTGCCGGTGGGATGGATCACGGCGGCACGGCGGTGCTGTTCCAGCATGGGGACCAGCGCTTCATAGGCTGCCCGGTTGTGTTCGTAAAGCTCCAACCCCGCCGCTCCTTTCTTTGCCGCAACATAATCCGCATTATGTTGCAGTACATCCAAAATTCACCACAATACGACTACTCATTCTATCACACCTCATTGCTGTATTCAACTCCGAAATGTAACCAAAAATCCGGTAAAGCCCCGACCGTTTCGTAAAACAGCAACACAAAGAAGCCCTTCTGCCGCCATTTTGAAGAAAAATAAGCGGAAGGGCTTTGCTCGCGTGCTCTTTCGGATGATCTGTGGTCATCCGTTTCCCTTTTTCTACAACATAATGCGGATTATGTGGTTTCTAAAGAACAAGCCCCAATCCTTCTATTTTTCGGCGGTGCTCCACCCCGGTGGTCATGATATAAATTCTGGTGGTGTTGATGCTGCTGTGGCCCAGAATGTCCGCCAGCTTGGCAATGTCTTTCTCAATGCTGTAGAACGTGCGGGCGAACAGTTTGCGTAGGTTGTGAGGGAATACTTTACTGGCCTTTACCCGGGCTTTTTCACAAAGGGCTTTCATCTGCGCCCAGATATTGCTTCGATTCAGCGGCTTTCCGCTTCTGGTGACAAAAATCGCACCGGAGCGGATGCCGCTTTTCTTTGCGTAGGCCAGCAGAAGACCGCGCAGCTTGCCGGGCAGCAGAATGGTTCTGATCTTGCCCTTGCAGCGGACGGAAATCTCGCCGCGGCTGACGCTCTCCACGGTGAAAAAGCGAAGCTCTGACACCCGTATCCCCGTTCCGCAGATGGTTTCTAAAATCAGCCTGAGCTGAGGTTGGCTCTTTGCCGCCGCCAGCAGGCGAAGATACTCAGCCTTGGTCAGTTCCTTTTCCTCCGCGCAGTAAGCCGGAGTTTGAAGCTTCAGGCTCTTGACCTTGCAGTCCTGCCAGCCCTGATGATCCAGGAAGCTGTGGATACTGGCCAGCATGGAGTTGATGGAGCGGATGGCATAACCCTTTTCCAGAAGATCTTGCTTGTAGGCCATGACCACCTCCTTCGTCACGCCTTGCCCGCCCGCAAAGGCAGAAAAAGCGCGGACATCCCGGAGATATTTCTCCACAGTCGCCCCGCTTTTTTCTTCTAATATCAGATATTCGTGAAATGCGCCGATTCGCTCTTCCGTCAGCACCCGTTCTCTCATTTTTGTTTCCTCCTGAATGATGGGGTTGTTGTTTGCAGGATTATTGTACCCATTATCTTAATAAAAAAAGGCAGATAAAGAAAACGCATTCCCGCTGAGAGATCCTCAACGGGAATGCATTGCTGTTCCTATATACAAAGCTGGATGAAGCTTTTGTAATCAATCGTACAATCCGCACGCCGGGGCGGCGGTTCCGCCATCGGGTGCTGTCATTTTAGAAATGCTTCGATTTTTTCTCCATCGGCATATCCCAGACGATACAGCTTATCCAGGGATTCCCTGTCCCTGGTCAGCGTATCCACACCGAAGGTGTCCTCCGGAGCGACGACCAGTACCTTGCCCTGCCGGGCTTTCATTCGGGCCAGCGCCACACTGTCATTGTACCGTCGTGCCCGCTGACACAGGCTGTGGGCGGCAGCGGGATAGGCGTGACGGATGCAGGCGGCAAGCTTTTCATCCTTTCGGGGATTGCGCAGATAATGTTCCGGCTTTGTTAAAAGGAGGACCACCCGGTCACAGCCAAGCTGGAACGCCTTTTCCACGGGTACGGGATCGGACAGCGCGCCGTCATAGTATGCGGTCCCATCAATGGAATAGGGCTTACATACGAAGGGGATCGCGGAGGACGCCTTCATAATATTGTAATCATCCTGATGAATGTCGGACTTGTCAAAGTATTTGGGATGTCCTGTTTCCGCCTCCGTGGCGACCACATAGAATTCCATAGGATTCTCCTGAAAAGCGGCGTAATCCAGCGGATTCTCTCCATCGGTACAGCTCAGCGTGCTGTAAACATAGTCCAGATCCACATAGGATCTCTGGGAGAGAAAGTTTTCCAGACTCATGTATTCCTTGCGGAACGCGTACTCCGTATAAAACTGATAGTTCCGCCCCCTCTGGCGGGCACAGTAAGAAGTGAGGTTCGCGCTGCCCGCCGACACGCCGATGCCCAAATCAAATTGGATCCCATGATCCATGCAGTAGTCCAGTACGCCCGCGGCATAGATGCCCCGAAGGCCGCCGCCTACATCCACAACACCAGTCTTCATAAAATACCTCCAGAACGAAAGAGCTGATCTGTTTCATTTCTTCGTTTTATCAAATTGTATTTTACTGATTTTTTGATTTCCTGTCAATTGCTGTGACAACGCATTGCCGGGGATCCGGAAAGCCGCGGATCAGGTGGTGGCTTCCAACAAGAAAAACAAAATGTGCAACGTAGACGATATCGCCGAAAAGTTCTTCAACTTTGGTGGAACCAACCAGCGCATTTCTTGCCAGAACTTTTCTGGCTATTGGAAATCCTATGCCGGCAAACTTTTTGGTTAGAAATACCCTTCCAAACTTGAATCCAGCTCTATCAAAAATTAAAACGCTGATGTATAATAACGACGGAGTGATTTTATGAGAATTACCAGAAATGCCATTCAGTGCAAACATTGTGGTGATGTGATTGAATCCTATTCCGTCCACGATTTCAAATACTGTTCTTGTGAATCGTGCGCCGTTGATGGTGGACACGAATACTTACGACGCTGTTTTAAGAACTCCCCTGAAGAAGATATTATCGAATTGAGCGAATGTGCCCAAGACGGGGAGTATTCATCCCTTAAAGTAGATTGACTTGAAAAATGTATTTGACTTTTGTCCAGTTTTAGGACGGAAATGGTCGAATGTCCCATCTTCTCTCTCTACTGCTTCTGTATAAGAACGGCTACGATGCAGGCAAGTATGTCTCCTTCGAGGAACAGATCAACAACTGCAAGGCTTACTATTATAATGCCCTTGCCCAATCCTCGGCTGGCTGGGCAGCCAATGATACTGATATTCAATAGAAAACTTTAATTTGGAACAAATTGAAGTTTTCTATATG
>JAUNSH010000065.1 GCA_030539285.1 Eubacteriales bacterium | reverse complement strand
CCTCCACCACGTTGGCAACGATCTGGTTGTCCGGGTTCTGGAAGACCATGCCCACATTGTGCCGCACGGTCATGATCCGATCCTCGTTGGAGGTATCGATGCCGCAGACGTAAACCTTGCCGCCGGTGGGCAGAAGGATGGAATTAAAATGCTTGGCAAGGGTGGATTTGCCGCAGCCGTTGGTGCCGAGGATGGCAACGAAGCTGCCCTCCCGGATCTTCAGGTTCATGTCCTCAAACACGGGAACGCCGGGGGTATCCTCCACGCCGGGATAGGTGTAAGCCAGATGCTCAACAGAAATAATGTCGCTCAAGGTCATTCCTCCATCAGGGTGTCCAGCGCCCGGTGGCGCCGCAGGGCAGCACCAGAGCGGACTCCGTCACCGGCAGGCCCAGCTCCCCCGCTTCCGTCTTTCCGCCATAGAGGCTCCCGAATACCACATCGGAAGCGTAGGCAACGGCGCTGGGCGCAAGACCTGTTGTATAAGAATTGATGATCACAAACAGCGGATCGTCGGACAGCACCTTCGCCACTTCCTGAAGGAAGGGGTAAAAGCTGGTCTCCATCTTCCAGATCTCGCCGCCCGGACCTCTGCCGTAGCTGGGCGGGTCCATGATGATGCCGTCGTAGCGGCGGCCACGGCGGATCTCCCGCTGGATGAATTTGGCGCAGTCGTCCACCATCCAGTGAATAGGACAGCCGGACAGGCCGGAGGCCGCGGCGTTTTCCTTGGCCCAGGCCACCATACCCTTGGAGGCATCCACATGGAACACCTCCGCGCCGCCGGCGGCGGCCGCCAGAGTCGCGCCGCCGGAATAGGCGAACAGGTTCAGCACCCGCACCGGCCGGTGGGCATCGGCTACCTTCTGACGGATGAAATCCCAGTTGGCCGCCTGCTCCGGGAACACGCCGGTATGCTTGAAATTCATGGGCTTGACGTTGAAGGTCAGATAATCCCGGTACTTGATCTGCCAGCGCTCCGGCAGATGGTGGTCCGTCCAATGGCCGCCGCCGGTGTTGGAGCGGACATACCGGGCGTCAAACTGCCGCCACTCCGGCCTTCTTCGGGGGGTGTTCCAAATCACCTGGGGGTCCGGACGCACCAGAATATAGTCGCCCCAGCGTTCCAGACGCTCGCCGTTCGAAGCGTCCAGCACTTCATAGTCCTTCCATTCGTTGGAAATCCACAGCATATTCTTCCCTCTTCTCTATTGTGTCATTTGTCAGCCGTCGCCATCCGCCCAGTCGACGAACCCACCGTCGTCAAAGTCAAAATCCGTGTCCGGATCAGTGTCCTCCTCGTCCTGCCAGATGCCTGAGCCGTGCAGCAGGCACTCAAGGTAGGGCGTTCCGTTGGGGTTGTCGTATTCGTTGTAGAATCCCCGCCAGGCTTCTCCGCCCGTATAGTAAACACCGCCGGAATTCAGATAGGCATCGTTCAGTCCAACGCTTGCCGCGTCCCGGATCTCCTGAACCTCTTCCTCGGACAGCTTCACCAGAGACGCGCTGTAGACATTGGCATCGGGATAGGAAGCGCAGTAATCGGTGGCAACACCGCCGCCGGTACCGCAGAAGTCCACCATCACGTGCTTGTCGCAGGTTTCCGTCGGCTCGTCGCCGGGATACACGTTCACATACACCACCCGGTCAAGGCCCCGGGCATCCCGCTTGCAGGCATCGGTAGCCAGCTTGCCGGAGTCCAGACAGATGGCTACGCTGCGGAAGGCGCTGCCGTCGTAGAGGGCATCGTTGGAAAGGCCGGAGTGGATGGGCTGCATGACCTTCTTCCAAAGGGCCGCCGCCGGGTTGGTGCCCAGATTGATCTGCTCGGGCTGGTCGTAGCCAACCCAGACCGCCGCCGTGTAGTGGCTGGTGTAGCCGCAGAACCAGCGGTCACGGTTGGAGGAGGTGGTGCCGGTCTTGCCGGCAATGGTCTGCCCTGCGAAGACCGCCGCGCCGCCGGTGCCGTTGTTGGCGGCGTTATACAGGCAGTAGTTCATATAATTCACGGTCTTCTCGCTGAGGATCTTGCGGGATTCCTGGGTGTTGTCCACCACCAGCTCGCCGTCGCTGTTGTACACCTTGGTGTACAGCCGGGATTCCCGGAACACGCCGTCGCTCGCAAAGGTGGCGTAGGCAGTGGCCATTTCCTGCACGGTAGAGCCAACCGTCAGCGCGCCCAGAGCCAGCGGAGCAAGGCCCACATCGGACTTGATCTCCGTCTCCGTGGGGTACTGCTCCACCAGACTCTTCTGACCGAAGTTATACTTGGCAAAGCTGTAGCCGTACTCCTGACCGATGGCGTCCAGTGTGCGGACGGAGATGGTGTTGACCGAGGACACGATGCCCTGATACACCGTCCGGGCATACTGGTACTTCCGGTTGTCGTTCTTGGGCCAGTTGCCGTCGGTATAGGTGAAGGGAAGGTCCTTGAACACAGTAGCCGGTGTCACCTTGCCGGACTCAAAGGCGGGGGCGTACACCGAAATGGGCTTCTGAGAAGAGCCGGTCTGGAGCTTTGCCTGAGTGGCCCGGTTGTAGCCCATAAAGGTATTTTTCTCCCCCACGCCGCCGGCCAGTGCCACCACGTCGCCGGTGCGGTTGTCAATGACCACGATGGCAGACTGGAGCTGCTGGTTGCTTCTGGTTTCGGGAATGTTGGAAAGGTCGGTATAAATGGCGTCCACCTGCTTCTGGACATCCATATCCAGAGTCGTATAAATGTGGTAACCGCCCTTCTGGATGCGGTCCAGATACACATTTCTGGCGTTCTCGTCCATGGAGTCCCAGGACTTGCCGTCCTGCTCCGCAAGGTAGGAAGCAAAGTCGATGATCACAGCGTCCACATACCAGGAATAGACGTGCTGGGAAGCGTTGGTGGTCACGCTGGTCATGGTGCCGCAGACGGGACAGTAGCAGTCGTCCCCTTCTCCCAGGAAGGTGCTGCGAATGCCTTCATAGCCGCACTCCGAATTGCCGCAGACTGTCCAGCGGTCCTCGTCGGAAATGCCTTCCTTGAAGACCATCTCCTGATTCACGGCTTCCTCGTACTCCTCGTCGGTCAGGTAGTCCTGATCGTGCATCTCGCTGAGGACGTTGAGCTGACGATAGCGGTTCCGGCCCGCGCCGTCCCGCTCCTCACCCTTGTACCTGTAAACGCTCTGGGAATAGGGGTTAAACAGGGAGGGGTTGTTGGTAATGCTGATAAGGCTGGCGCATTCGGCAGGGGTCAGGCTCTGCAGCTCCTTGCCGAAATACTCCGCCGCCGCGCTCTTGACGCCGTAGCAGCCCCGGCCCAGATAGATCTCATTGAGGTAATATTCCATAATGAGGTCCTTGTCGTACTGCTTTTCAAAGAGCTGTGCCCGGAAGATCTCCATGACCTTCCGCTGGACGGTGATGCTCTTTTCCTGGGTCAGGTTCTTCACCAGCTGCTGGGTGATGGTGGAGCCGCCGAACTGCTCGTCTCCGCCGAAGAACATATTGAGACAGGCTTTGACCGTGGTGATCCAGTCCACGCCCTGATGCTCGTAGAAACGCTTATCCTCGATGGCCACCGCCGCGTGGACCATGGCCTCGGGGATCTCGTCCAGGGAAGCCCACTGGCGGTCGGTGGTGGTGTAGATCTGCTGAAGCTGCTGGATATCTCCGTTACTGTCCACATAATAAATGAAGGAAGTTCGCTCCAGGTCATAGTCCTCCATGGACCAGTTCCCGGCTTCCGTCAGAATATCATCCTGAAGGTAATCGCCCAAAGTCCCCACGAACACCGCGCCGCAGATCAGCAGGATCAGCAGAACGGTAGCGGCGGCGCCAATGGCGATCTTCACCAGCGACAGGGCCACGGAACCGGCGGTGTAGATCAGCTTGATCAGCCAGTGGGGATTCCACTCCTGCCGGGGCTTCTTTCTTCTCCTTTTGAAAAACTTTTCTTCTGCCATAGGGATACCTCCGTAAACGGGAACAAAGCCCCGTGGAAACTGCTAAATTTTGTCGTCAGAGCATGACAATACGGGTATCATTATAGCATACCCAATTGCAAAACGAAAGACCTATTTTTTTAAATACTTGTGAACGACTGGCGCAGCGGTATTTCATAAAAATCAGCCGGAACGGAAATACTACCGTCAAAGGAGCGTGGGGCATTATGAAAAACAATCTAATTTCCGCCATTCTGGCGCTGTACGTGGTGGTTGGGACCTGGAAGGGATATGTGGCCCTGTTCGATCAGGGCGCCGGGGAGCCAAAGCAGATTTTTCCCTGTCCGGTGGAAGCACTGCCGGAAAGTGACCAGCAGGCCCTGGAAAACGGAATTATCGTCCGAAATCAGCGGGATCTTCAGCAGCTTTTGGAGGATTATCTGTCCTGACACCGGGGATTCAAAATTCTCAATGCGATTTTAGTACAATATTCCCTCTTGATTTTATCCGCGTCAGGCTGTAGAATAGGGCCATGCCAGAAGTGAGGAGGGAATCCATGGATCAGTACGGTTCCGACTTTATCACCATCGTGGATGACGATGGCAACGAATTCGAGCTGGAGGTGCTCAGCACCCTGGAGTATGACGGCTCCACCTATATGGCGGTGATCCCCGCCGAGGGAAGCCAGGACACTCTGGAGCTGGAGGTCAGTATCCTCAAGTCCGTGGAAGAGGACGGAGAGCCGATCCTGTGCACCATTGATGATGAGCAGGAGCTGGAAGCCGTCTACGGACTCATTATGGACTCACTTTACGAGGAAGATACCGAGTAATTTCGGATCCTTTTCCTGCTTGGTACGTCGGCATGTCCTTTTGGACCCACATTTTTTAATTAGGGAAGTTAGACTTCCTATTCGGTTTGCAGACCTCCCGCCCGCGCTTCGACGATGGGTGGATGCTGGGAGCAGTTAAGGATAGGAGCGGCAACCCACCTGCCTTTTCGTGCAGGTCATAATTGGATGTGCTACGGCTAAAGCGGGGTGCATGGGGAGCTTCGGCTCCCCATGTTTTATTTCCGCCAGGCAAACGATCGAGTTGAAAGTGGAAAGTAGAAAATGGAAAGTGAAGGTGTCCCTTCGGGACAAACTATATTTCAATCATCCCCGAAGGGGATACACCATAACTTTCCACTTTCATCTTTCAATTTTCAACTGCGAAAAGACGTCGGGATCCCGTATCCTCCCGGAAGCCCCTCCCGGAAAATGTAAATTTTTACGAAATTCCCTGCTTTTCCCCTTGAAACCAGCGGCTCCATGGGTTATAATACCCGGGTCTATGCTATTTTAAGCGAAAACATACGAAGACAATTGAGAGGATTTGATCACATGAGCGCATCCAGTAAGAAAAAGCTTCGCAAGGAGCAGGGCACCGAGAAGCTGACCCAGAAGCAGCTCGCCGCCCAGAAGGAAGCTTCCACCACCCGACTGTACACCGTCGCTTTCGTGGCGGTGCTTGTTCTGCTGCTGGTCATCGCAATTTTTGTCGGCGTCCGGCAGACCATTAAAAATACCGGCTACTACGAGAAGCACACCACCGCCATGCAGATCGGCGAGCACACCATCAGCAATGCCGAGCTGAACTACTACTATATTGACGCTGTGAACAGCTTCTACTCCAACTATGGCAGCTACGCTTCCATGTTCGGCCTGCAGACCTCCGTGCCCCTTGACCAGCAGGTCATCGACGAGGATACCGGACGGACCTGGGCTGACGATTTCCTGGACACCGCAAAGGACAATATCAAGGACACCTATGCCCTGGCGGATGCCGCCGCGGCTGCGGGCTTCACCCTGCCTGAGGAGGATGCCGCCGAGATCGACAGCGCCATGTCTTCCCTGGAAGCCTACGCGACGCTGTACGGCTACTCCGATGGCCAGGCCTATCTGAAAGCCCTCTACGGCAACGGCGCCACCACGGAAGGGTACCGGGCTTACAATGAGCTGAACGCCCTTGCCAACGCCTACTATAACTATTATTCCGATAACCTGACCTATACCGATGCCGACCTGCGGGCCAAGGAGTCCGAGAATCCCGACGCCTACGCCTCCTACTCCTACAACTACTACTATCTGGCTGCCTCCAAGTTCCTGACCGGCGGCACCACCGACGAAAACGGCAATACCACCTACTCCGACGAGGAGCGGGCCGCTGCGGAGGCTGCTGTGCGCTCTGCCGCTGAGGAACTGACCGCTCAGGAGATCGACTCCGTGGAAGCTCTGAATGCCGCCATCGCGGATCTGTCCATCAACGAGGGCAGCGAGGTTTCCAGCACCGAAAGCAGCAATGTGCTCTACAGCTCCGTCAACAGCCTGTATCAGGAGTGGGTCACCGATTCCAGCCGGAAGGAAGGCGACAAGCAGGTGTTTGAGAGCATCGGCACCAGCACCGATGAGGATGGCAGCATCTCCGAGGTCCTGAACGGCTGCTACGTTGTGTACTATGTGGGTTCCACGGATAACAACGTCCCCATGGTGAATGTCCGCCACATCCTGATCCAGCCCACCCACGCTGAGGACGAAGCCGAAGACGCCCACGCCGACGGCGAGACCTACTCCGCTGAGGAGCTGGCCGCTGCCAAGCAGTCCGCCGAGGACATCCTGGCCCAGTGGAAGAGCGGCGAGGCCACCGAGGACAGCTTCGCTGAGCTGGCCAACGAGAACTCCGCTGACGGCGACGGCACCACCGGCGGCCTGTATGAGAATGTCTACCCTGGCCAGATGGTTTCCGCCTTCAACGACTGGTGCTTTGACAGCAGCCGGAAACCCGGCGACACCGGCATTGTGGAGACCACCTACGGCTTCCATGTCATGTACTTTGTGGGCAATACGGACCTGACCTATCGGGATTATCAGATCGAATCCGAGCTGCGCTCCGAGGATCTGGAAGACTGGCACAACGGTCTGCTGGAAAACGTCACCGTGATTGACGGCAGCACCAAGTATATCCGCACGGATCTCGTCATCTCCGCCAGCTAAGAAAAGAATAGAAACCCCTCCCGTGGTAATGCTATCACGGGAGGGATTTTTTTGCGCAATATGAAATTGGGAATGGCCCTGGCAGGAGCCTGCGCGGGGCTTGTTGCAGGGCTGTTCGGGGCCGGCGGCGGGCTGGTGCTGGTGCCGCTGCTGACTTTGCTCACGGATGTGGAGGATGACGCCGTTTTTTCCAGCTCGATCTCCATTATTCTGCCCATCTGCCTGACCTGCATCGCAGCCACAGCAATGACAGCAGGAATTTCTTTTCGCCCTGCCCTGCCCTATCTGCTGGGCAGCGTCATCGGCGGCCTGTGCGCGGGAATTTGGGGACAGAAAATCCCCGTGTGCTGGCTGCACCGGGGATTGGGGCTGCTGATTTTGTGGGGAGGGTATCGGTATCTATGCTGACAAGCTTCCCTGTTTGTGTCATTGTCGGCTCTCTGCTGGGGTTTCTCACCGGGATGGGCGTGGGCGGCGGGAGCCTGCTGATCCTGTGGCTGACGCTGGTACTGGGTATTGACCAGAGTACCGCCCGGGGCATCAATCTGCTGTTTTTCCTCCCAGCTTCGGCGATCTGCTGCGGCTTCCGGCTTCGGCAGGGAAAGCTTAGTCTGCGAACGTGTTTTCCCGCCATCATTTCCGGCTGCATTGCCGCCGTGCTTGGCTCACTGGCTGCCGCTTCCATTGACACCTCGCTGCTGCGAAAGCCCTTTGGAATTCTCCTTCTGATTACCGGCCTGCGGGAGCTTTTTTACCGCCCTCAGCGGCGCAGATAGGCCAGATACCCTTCCAAAATCAGGGAAGCCGCCACGGCATCCACGGTGTTTTTCCGCTTTTTTCCATGGTAATTGTGCTGGGAGAGGATATTGTGGGCCTCTACGGTGGTGCGCCGCTCGTCCCACATGTCCACCTCCAGCCCGGTGGCCTGCCGCAGGATCTGTGCGAATTCCCGGCACAGCTGGGCCCGGGGGCCTTCGGTGCCGTCCATATTCTTCGGCAGGCCCACCACGATCTTCCCGACCTCGTTTTCTTTCGCCAGTTTCACGATGTCCGCAACGGCCTTTTCCCGGTTCCGGCTGGGCACCACGCAGGTCGTGCCCACGATGCTGCAAAGCAGGTCGGAAACCGCCACGCCGGTGCGGGCATCTCCATAATCGATCCCCATGATGCGCATAAGACAGTTCTCCTTTGTTTTTTCTGAATTATACACGATTTTTCCCGTTCTGTCACCATCCGAATTTGGGCTTTGGGAAAAAACCGAGGGTCTGACTCCGCTCTGTCTTGACATTATTCGCCAAAAGTGCCATAATGGGGCTGTTATTGCAGCACATATGGGGGTAGTTATGCTTTTTTCCAGCAACATCTTTCTGTTTTTGTTTCTGCCGGCGGTACTGTTGGGCTATTATGTGCTCCCCCGCCGGCTGCGGAATCTGTTCTTACTGGCGGCAAGCCTGATTTTTTATGCCTGGGGCACC
This sequence comes from Eubacteriales bacterium, assembly GCA_030539285.1. Taxonomy (GTDB): domain Bacteria; phylum Bacillota; class Clostridia; order Oscillospirales; family Oscillospiraceae; genus Faecousia. The sequence goes on along the minus strand of JAUNSH010000065.1, from coordinate 4,301 downwards.
GGGAAATTCGTTCTGGTCATGATCGGCTCCATCCTGTTCAATTATCTCGCGGCGCTGCTGATGGAACGCAGCTCCCGCGCAGCCGCGCGAAAGCTGCTGCTGATCCTGGCCGTGACCGGGAACCTGGGCATTCTGTTTGTGTACAAATATCTGGACTTCTGCATCACCAATCTGAATCTGCTGGGCTTTTCGCTTCCCTTGCAGAACATTGCCCTGCCTTTGGGCATCTCCTTCTTCACCTTTCAGGCCATGTCCTATGTCATCGACGTCTACCGGGGCAGCGCCAAGGCCCAGACCCGGCCCCAGAATATCGGCCTGTACATCTCCTTTTTCCCCCAGCTGGTAGCAGGCCCCATTGTCCGCTACCAGACCATCGCGGAACAGATCGACCACCGGCAGGAGAATTTTGACGATTTCAGCGAAGGGGTCCGCCGGTTCATTCTGGGCTTTGCCAAGAAGATCATCCTCTCCAACAATCTGGCGCTGGTGGCCGATGCCGTTTTCTCCGCAGCTCCGGACCAGCGCAGCGTGGTCTATGCCTGGATGGGTGCCCTGGCCTACGCCTTCCAGATCTTGTTTGATTTTTCCGGCTACTCCGATATGGCTATTGGCCTTGGAAAGATGTTCGGCTTCCATTTTTCGGAGAACTTTGATTATCCTTACATCTCCGCTTCGGTTTCCGAGTTCTGGCGGCGGTGGCACATTTCTCTGGGACAGTGGTTCCGGGATTATGTCTACTTCCCTCTGGGCGGGTCCCGGGTCAAATCCAAAGCAAGGCTGGTCTGGAACCTGTTTGTCGTCTGGTCCCTGACGGGGATCTGGCACGGTGCGAGCTGGAATTTTGTGGTGTGGGGCCTACTGTATTTCGTTCTCATCACCTTTGAAAAGCTGACGGGGCTGCCGAAGCGGTTCTCCCATGGGTGGCAGCGGGGGCTTTACCGGGTCTTTACGCTGCTGTGCGTGCTGGTCGGCTGGGTCTTCTTCCGGGCGCAGGACCTGCCCTCCGCCCTGGAGTTTCTGCAAAGTATGCTGGGTCTCAGTGGGAACGTATTCTGTGACGATATGGTCATTCAAACCTTCCGGCAGTACCGCTTCTTCTATCTGGCGTCAATTCTGTGCTCTACGCCCGTCTTGAAACTCTGGATGGAAAAGCTGTCTTCCAAAGGGGGCCGCCTGGCCGTCGGCCTGGAAATTGCCAGCGTCCCCATCTATTTCTTCCTTTTGCTGTGGGCCGTGTCCTACATTATGATCGGCTCCCACAATCCGTTTATCTATTTCAACTTCTGAGGATATCCATATGGTTCAGGACCTTCTGAAAAAAGCACGGCGTCTGCGGGCGCCCCACGTTCTGGCGGCGGCTTTCCTGCTGTACATCGGGTTTGTGGCGCTGTATCCGCTGGCGCAGCTGCTTGACTGTACCAAAGCCCTTGTCCGGGATGAAATGTCACCCGCAGACTACATTGAATCCGTCGATGAATTATACTACGGTATGCTGTCCACCGAGCAGGACCAGCCCCTTCTGCAGAACAAGGGCACCTATATCGATCTGAACGGCGCCATGGCCCGTCTGATGGGCCAGCCCATGATGAACGAGCGGGTGACGCTGAAAAACGGACATCTTTCCCACGTGGTCAGCTGGCGCAGCACACCGGAGGAAATCGAGTTCACCGCACAGAACATCACCGCCCTTGCGCGCAAACAGGCCAGTCAGGGCAGGCAGTTCCTGTTTGTGCTTACCCCCGCTCAGATCAGCAAATATGAAGACCTGCTGCCTGCCGGGTATACGGACACCACAAACGAGACCGCCGATGCTCTGCTGGCGCTGCTGGCTCAGAACGGCGTTCCCTGTCTGGACCTGCGGGAGCAGATGTGGGCCGAGAACATCACCAACGCGGAGGCCTTTTTCGTCACCGACCACCACTGGAAGCCCCAAACCGGCTTCTGGGCCTATACGAAAATTCTGGATACACTGGAAGCTATGGGTGCCATCGGGTCTGTGGACAGTTTTTACACGGACAGCGGTCAATACGAGTTTGTTACATATCCGGATACCTTCCTCGGCTCCTCGGGAAAACGCACCGGCATTTACTACGCCGGAGTGGACGACTCTATTTTCATCCAGCCCCGGTTTGACACGGAAATTTCCCTGACCATCCCGGAGCGGGAGGTCGATCTGACAGGACGGTACGAGGATGTATGCTACAATACCGAGGACGAGGTCCATCTGGATGACCCGGATTTCTTTCAGTACAGCGCCTACAGCCTGTATGGCTGGGGGGATAACGGCCTGAACCAGTGGCGAAACGAACAGGCCCCGGACAGTTCCAAGGTCATGCTCATCGGCGATTCCTTCGGCAATATTCCTTTCAGCCTGATGTCCCTGTATTTTTCCAGCTGTGAGGAGCTGGATATGCGGTACTATTCCGGGGATTTTGGGGCACACTACAAGGATTTCCAGCCGGATATCGTGATCCTGGAAGCGACGCTGGATCAGGTGATCGCGGAGAATACCACCTATGCGTTCTGCCGGGAGGATCCGTAACGCGGAAGTGCCGCTTCACACCAGCAGCGTCGGGATGTCTGCGAAAGGCTAAATCGAGGACCTTCCCCTGCCCCGGCTTCCACTGCGGATACCGGAGTAGATTAACGAAAAATGATGAAAAAACTTATTGACTTTGACCACCCCCTGTGCTAGAATGAGACTACCTGTGAAAAAGGGCTTTTTTATTGCGCTTTTTTCAGCCCCGGAGCGGGAAAATGTAGTGCCCGCTGTCTAAATTCATTACTAGCCGGGGTGATACAGGGAGGCAATATTTAAGGAGGTGCCGTTATGCGCGTGAAAGTCACTTTGAGATGCTCTGAGTGCAAGCAGAGAAACTACAACACCATGAAGAACAAGAAGAACGACCCCGACCGTCTCGAAATGAAGAAGTACTGCAGATTCTGCAGAAAGCACACTGTCCACAACGAGACCAAGTAAGGAGGCTCGCAATTCATGGCTGAAGTCAAAAAGGAAAACTGGTTCAAGAGAACCTGGGGCAAGATTGCCAAGTACTTCCGTGAGCTTCGCAGCGAGCTGAAGAAGGTCGTCTGGCCCACCCCTCAGCAGGTTCTGAAGAACGCCGCCATCGTTGTCGGCTGCGTTATCGCCATCGGCATCTTTATCTGGCTGTTCGACTTTGTCGCTCAGGTCGGCATTGACGCTCTGATCAGCGTCTTCCACTGATAGGAGCACCCAATGGCAGAAGCTGCAAAATGGTATGTTGTGCATACCTACTCCGGTTACGAAAACACTGTCAAGGCCACCATTGAGAAAACCGTCGAGTCCCGCGGGCTCCATGACGTGATCCTCGCCACCTCCATTCCTCTGGAGACGGTCACCGAGATCACCGAAACCGGCGCCAGTAAGACCTATGACCGCAAGGTCTATCCCGGCTATGTGCTGGTGAAGATGGTTTACAGCGATGATACCTGGCACGTGATCCGGAATATCCGGGGCGTCACCGGCTTCGTCGGTACGTCCAGCAACGATCCCACGCCCCTGACGGAAGAGGAAGTCTACGCCATGGGTGTGGAAAAGAAGGAGATCATCGTCAACTACACCGTGGGCGACATGGTGAAGATCCTGGACGGTCCCCTGACCTCCTTCACCGGCACCGTGGAAAGCATCGACATCGACAACAATACCGTCAACGTCATCGTTTCCATGTTCGGCCGCGAGACCTCTGTCGAGTTCGAGCTTGACCAGGTAGAGGTCGTATCCCAGTAAACGCATCGGACCGTTTTTTTGATGGTCACGTGGGAGGGGGTTTTCCCCCGCAAAAAATGCGCTAGTCCGCATCATTACCACATTCTTTTCAGGAGGTGCTTATTATGGCACAGAAAGTCACTGGCATTATCAAACTGCAGATCAACGCCGCTAAGGCAACTGCTTCTCCCCCTGTCGGCCCTGCTCTGGGTCAGCACGGCGTGAACATCGCGGCCTTCATCAAGGAATTCAACGCCCGCACCAAGGACATGGAGGGTTACAAGATCCCCGTCGTCATCACCGTTTACGCTGACCGCAGCTTCACCTTCATCACCAAGACTCCTCCGACCCCCATGCTGATCATGAAGGCCATCGGTCTGGAGAAGGGCTCCGGCGTCCCCAACAAGACCAAGGTCGGCACCATCACCAAGGCTCAGATCGCTGAGATCGCCAAGACCAAGATGCCTGACCTGAACTGCCCCACTCTGGAGGCTGCTGAGGCTCAGGTTGCCGGTACCTGCCGCTCCATGGGCGTTACCGTCGTCGATTGATT